>JABWBG010000167.1 GCA_013360575.1 Caldilineales bacterium | reverse complement strand
CCCCGCTGCCGCCGCCGCGACCGCCACGGCGCCGGCAACGCCAGTCTCCTCATCTGCTGCCGCCACAGCGACGCCGGCCCTGACGGACTGGGCCGATTTCGAGAGCCGCAGCCCCGAGGGCCATTACCAGCGCGGCAATCCCGACGCCCCCATCCTCATCCGCGACTATTCCGACTTCTTGTGAGGCGCCTGTCGCTCCCACGTGTTGGGAACGGAACCGGCGCTGATTGCAGACTATGTGCGCACAGGCAAAGCCCGCCTGGAATTCTGGCACATCACCGACTTTGGCAACGCCTCGCTGCAAGCCTCGGCCGCGGCGGAGTGCGCGGGCGAGCAGGGCGCGTTCTGGCGCATGCACGACATCCTTTTTGCCAATCAGGGCCATCTGCGCACGGGCAGTGTCACGACCCTGGCCGCGCTGGCCGAGACCATCGGCCTGGATGACGCCGCCTTCCGCCAATGCCTGGCCACGGGCGAGGCCCAAGAGCGCGTCCGCGAGATCGACGCCGCAGTCAAGGCCCGCGGGGTGCGCTTCCGCCCCAGTTTCGAGATCAACGGCCAATTCATCCAGGGCTCGCCCCCGCTGGAGCAATGGCGACAGATACTCGACGCGCTGTAGACGATAGACGATGGACGAAGGAGGATAGACGATGGACGATGGATCACGCGTCGCCATCGTCCATCGTCCATCGTCTATCCTCCTTCGTCGTCTCATCCAGGTTAGGATTTCCTGCCGGATCCCAGGTACAATGGCCGCTCTTGACCTTTTCATCCCCTTTTTCGGAGTCTTAACCGCGTGTTGGAACGAATCTGTGTTTTTTGTGGCTCGAACCCGGGCCGCAACGGGGCCTTTAGCGCCGCGGCCCGGGCCACAGGCCGCCTGCTGGCCGAGGAAGGCATCACCCTGGTCTATGGCGGGGGGCTGACCGGGCTGATGGGCGCGGTGGCCGATGGCGCCCTCGCCGCCGGCGGCCGCGTCATCGGCATCATCCCGCAGAGCATGAACCTGCCGCGCGTGGTGCACGAGGGCCTCAGCGAACTGGTGGTGGTGCAGACGATGCACGAACGCAAAGCCGCCATGGCCCACCTCTCCGACGCGTTCATCGCCCTGCCCGGCGGCCTGGGCACCTTCGATGAATTATTCGAAACCCTGACCTGGAGCCAGCTCGGCTATCAGGCCAAGCCGATCGGGCTGCTCAACATCGATGGCTATTTCAACCCCCTGGTGGGACTGATCGACCATGCCGTGGCCTACGGCTTTGTACAGCCGCACCACCGGAATGTGTTTGCGGCGGCGGAGGAGGCCGCGGATCTGCTGGCCACGCTGCGCGCCTTCCAACACCCCTCGCTCAGCAGCAAGTGGACGGAGCTGCACCCGTAACCTGCCATGGATTGGCTTCTCTTTCTGGCCGTGATCGGCGCCGGGTTTGCCGCTGGCTTTATCAACACCCTGGCCGGCAGCGGCTCTGCCCTGACCCTGCCCCTGTTGGTGTTCATGGGCCTGCCCGCCACTGTGGCCAATGGCACCAACCGCATCGGCGTGCTCTTACAGACGGCTGTCAGCACCTGGACATTCCACGAAAAAGGCAAGATGCCCTGGCGGGAAGCGGTCTTCCTGCTCATCCCCTCGGTTTTGGGCGGGGTGGCCGGCGCGGCCATTGCCGTCGACCTGGACGAACAGCGCATGCGCCAGGCTATCGGCGCCATGCTCATCCTCACCTTCTTCCTGATCCTGTTCGATCCCACCCGCTGGCTGAAGGGCCGCGTCGGGGGCGCGCGGCAGCCGGGCGGGAAGGAATGGATCTTGTTCTTTTTCGTCGGGCTTTACGGCGGTTTCATCCAGGCGGGGGTGGGCATCTTCATGTTGGTGGGGCTGGTGCTGGTGCTGGGCAACAACTTGATGCATGCCAACGCCGTGAAATCGCTGCTGGTGCTGGCATTGAACATCGCGGCGTTCGTCGTCTTCGTGCGTAATGGCCAGGTCGATTGGTTGCTGGGCTTTGTGCTGGCCATTGGCAACATCGCTGGGGCGCGGGTGGCGGCATTGATGGCCACCAAAGAATGGGCGCAGGTATGGGTCTACCGCCTGCTGCTGGTTGTGGTCGTCTATTCAGCGGTGCAGATGTTCCTGGGCTAAGTGTCGGGCTAGCACAAGCTGCCTCATTTTGAAATACATCCGGATTTGCCCCAATGCTTGCATTCTGCTATGCTTCCGGCACGCCAATCATCACCCCCTCCCCGGGAAAATAAATTGATACCTCCTTGCCGGCTCTCGCCCCACACATCCCCACGCTCGCCAACGTGCTGTGTGGTTGCCGGCGCCCACTCGCCATCTCGCCATGACACCTGACAATGAACTGGAAAGCCTCAGCCTCGCCGAATTGCGCGCCCGCGCGCGGGGGGAGGGACTGGGCGGCTATAGCCGCCTGAACAAACCGGAACTGATCAAGCTGCTGCATGAGCACGCGCCCCCTGCGCCAGCGCCCGTTTCCGCGCCGGCCCCTGCCGCGCCCGCGGAACCGCCGCAGGAAGAAGTGACCGGCTATCTCGACATCAGCAAGGATGGCCGCGGCTATCTGCGCGGCCGCCGCATGATCGAAGGCAAACACGATGTCTACGTCTCGCCGGCGCAGATCAAACGTTTCGGCCTGCGCAACTCCGATTACATCCGTGGGGCAGTGCGCAAACCGAAAAATGGGGAAAAATACCGCAGTCTGCTTGTCGTCACCGGCGTCAACGATATCGATCCCGAAAATATCGCCGACCGCCCGCAGTTCGACACCCTGGCGCCGGTCTTCCCCGACCGCCAATATGTGTTGGAGACCAAACCGCACATCCTTGCCACCCGCATCATCGATCTGGCCTGCCCCATCGGCCGCGGCCAGCGTGGGTTGATCGTCAGCCCGCCCAAAGCGGGACGCACGACCATCCTCAAACAGATCGCCAACGCCCTCAGCCAAAATTATCCCAATCTGCACCTGATGATGGTGCTGATGGGCGAGCGTCCGGAAGAGATCACCGATATCAAGCGTTCGGTACAGGCAGAGGTGATCAGCGCCACCTTCGACGAGCCGGTCGAGCAGCATGTGCGCCAGGCCGAGATGGCGATCAATCGGGGCATCCGTCTGGCCGAGCTGAAACGGGATGTGGTGATCCTGCTCGATTCGCTGACGCAGTTGGTGCGCTCCTACAACCTGGTGCTTTCCCCCAGCGGCCGCCTGCTCGATGGCGGGCTGGATGCCGCGGCGCTTTACCCGGTCAAACGTCTGTTTGGCGCCGCCCGCAAGCTGGAGAACAGTGGCAGCGTCACCATCATCGCCACCTGCCTGGTGGGGACGGGCAGCCGCATGGATGATGTCATCTACGAAGAGTTCAAGGACACCGGAAATATGGAACTGCGGCTGGACCGCAGCCTGGCCGAGCGGCGCATCTTCCCTGCCATCGACATCGAGCGCAGCGGCACCCGCCGCGACGACCTGTTGCTGGGGGATGAGGTGATCCAGAAGGTGTGGACCATGCGGCGCATGATCGAGACCCTACGCGCCAATCAGCCCGCGGTGGAGCCGATGCTGGCCGTGCGTGAACGGCTGCGCCGCACCCGCAACAATGCCGAATTTCTGGCTTCGTTGGCCTAACGCCTGGTGGCCAATGCTGCGCTCGCCCGCGGGGACGCGGGCGTCTGGCGCCTCACCCCATTTGGCATGATTGCTTACACATGCTATAATCCGCCTCCCTTTCCCTCTGCCCGGACGATCAGGCTTTGTCGTTGCCGTTCACAACACATTCGGCGTGTTGCGCCCGGCGCCTGATCCACAGAAGCTGATTCTCTGTGACCGGGTGCAGTATTGTCCGTCGAGGACGACGAACCAGCATGCCAGAACGCTCCCCATCCCAGCCCGACGCTTCCCCCTCCGATTTAGACGGGCCGGACCAAGCCAGTTGGGGCCCCGGTTACCATTTGTGGCTGCGTTTACGCCGCGAATGGGCAGGACAGGGCGCCGACCAGCCCATTTCTATACGCCTTGCCTCCCATCTTGCCCTTTTCATCGTGGCGATGGGTTTTTTGTTGTTCAGTCGTCTGCAACTGCCGCAATGGCAGGTGCAGGAGATCGCGCTGCTGGAGGCGCCGCCCGCCACAGCCACGCCGATCACTTTGCAACAATTGGTGATGGCGCGTGGCGGCCCCAATGTCAGCGCCACCGGCCCCCTGATGCGGGCAGCCGTGCCCTTCACCACCATTCCGGAGCGGCCCCGCCTGGATATCGAGATATACAGCGTGCGGCCGGGCGATACGGTTTTTGACATCGCCGCCAAATTCGGGCTGAAGCCGGAGACCATCATGTGGTCGAATATCGAACTGGAGCTGAATCCCGACCTGCTGCGGGTGAATGATGAACTGGTGATCCTGCCGGTGGATGGGGTGTATCACCAGGTGAAGAAGGGGGACACGATCACCGCCCTGGCCAAGCGCTACAAAGTGCAGCCCGCGGCCATCGTGGGCTATGCCTGGAACGAGCTAAACAGCGCCGACGAGCCCTTGCCGGCGGAGCGGTATCTGATCATCCCCGGCGGCGAGAAGCCATTCGTGCCGCGGCGGGTGAGCGTCTACAACGGTCCCATCCCGCCGGGCGCCCGCAAGGGCACCGGCACCTTTGTCTGGCCGGCCAGCGGCACCATGACCCAACAGTATTGGAATGGGCACCGCGCCATCGACATCGCCAGTTGGACAGGCGCGCCAGTGGTGGCTTCCGATTCTGGCTATATCGTCTATGCCGGGTGGAATGATGACGGCTATGGCAATCTGGTGATCATCAATCATGGCAATGGCTACCGAACCTATTACGCGCATCTCAACATCGTTTTGGTGCGCACAGGCGAATCGGTGGGCCAGGGCCAGCATATCGGGTCGATAGGCAGCACCGGCCGCAGCACCGGCCCCCACCTGCATTTCGAGATCCGTTTCAATGAGGTCTTGCGCAATCCGTTAGGATTTTTGCCGCCAGCCCCGTGAATGAATTCACGGTCTGTTACCATAAACCTGCTAAAGCAGGTTGTTGTGGTGTGATGACGCCATAAAAACCCGTTTCAACGGGTTTCCTCGTATCAGACGCCGAATTCATTCGGCGGTTCATTCTGGCTGCTCTTCCCTGCCCCCCCGCTCCTCCACCCACCGCCACATCGTCCAGGCGGCCAGGATCACGGCCACAAAAGCATAGGAAAGGGTGACCAGAAAGCCCCAGCTATCGAACAGCCAGATGACGATGCTGTCGGTGATGCTGCGCATGCCGGCCCCGGTCATGGCGCCCATGGCCAGCATCGTCGCCCTGCTGCCGGGCCGCTGGTCCGCCAGCAGGGTGATGCCGCTGACAATGTTGTATTCGATGCCGGTGGAGATGAGGGCGAAACCGATGATTAGGGTGGAGAGGGAGCGATTCAGCCAGGGCATGAACAGCAGGATGAGGATGAAATAGACGGCGCCGCCCAACAACCCCCGGCGTCTGCCCACACGATCCAGCACGATGCTGGCGACGATCGATCCCACCAGTTCCGCCACGCCGATGATGCCCGCCACCTGCCCGATCTGCGCCGGCCCCAGCCCAAAATTGCGCTCCAAATGCACCCCCCACACCACGAAAAAGGTCTCGGTGGCCATGAAAAAGGCGGCGAAGGCGATCAACGATCCGGCGGCGCTGCGGTCGCGTAAGATAGCGCGGGCATTGGCCCACAAAGAGGTGCGCGCCGCGGCGCGCCGCGGCACATCGGGCGGCATCAGCCCGACCAGGATCAGCAAGGTGAAGATGCTGCCAAAGCTGAGCAGGCGGAAGGGCATTTGCCAGGAGGTGGCCGCGATCAGCCAGCCCACCAGGGGCAGGATGGCGATGCCGATGATCGCCCAGCTATACTCGACCGTGGCCAGCGCCCAGCCCCGCCGCGTGGCCGGCGCGTGCTCGCCCACGTAGGCCTGCATCAAGGGCATGAACAGAGCGTCGCTGAGGCCAAGCAGGGCAATGGCGCCCAAGCCTGACCACAGCCCGGCGGCCAGGCTGAACCAGAGCAGGCCCGCCGATTGCGCCAGAATGCCCACCAACAGCAAGCGTTTGGGGCCGTGACGGTCGGCCAGGTTGCCGAAAAGGGGGGCCAGCATCACCATGGCCGTGCGCACCATCATCAGCGCGCCCATCGCCGTCAGGCTGATGCCCAGGCCGCGGGCATATTCGGGGATGAAGGGATACATCATGCGCGTGCCGGTGTCGCGCACCAGCCGCACGACGATGGCCAGCAACACAAAACGGAGCAGCGCCCGCCCCACCAGCACACCCGTTTCGACTCTCATACGCCCAGATGCTCCACCAGCCACGCCGTCGCCGTCTGCACCAGCCAGGATCGATGCGCGCTGAAGGCGTGATCTGCCCCGGCGGCCATGACCAGTTGGCAGCGCGGGTTGGCCGCGGCCAGATCGGCGGCCAGATAAGGGGGCGTCACCTCGTCGGCGTCGCCCTGCAGCAGCAGCATGGGCAGGGCCAGATCCGGCAGCAAGTGCACGGGATTGGCGGTCCAGGCCTGGCCGATCCAGGCTTTTTGCAGGCCCGCGGGCGTGGTTCCGCTCAAAAAGGGGCTGGCCGCGGCCGCAAAATCGGCCGAGAGAGAGAGTTCGAGGAAATCGGCTACCGGGGCCAGCAGCACCAGGGCCTGCGCCAGATCGGGCCGGGCATGGGCAAACTGGATCGCCTGCGCCCCTCCCAGGCTGTAGCCCAGCAGCGCCAGCCGATCCCAGGCAATGGGCCAGGCGCTGTCCCGCAGATAAGCGCACAGCGCCGCGGCATCTTCCTGCACGCCGGCGAGGGTATAATCGCCGCCGCTGCCCCAGCAGCCGCGCGGGCTCCAGATTAGGGCATTCCAGCCGCGATCGCGCAGGGCATAGGCGATGTCCCAGTTCTTTTCGGCGCCGGGGAAGCCATGGAAGAGCAGGCAGGTGGGCCGCGGCCCCTCCCCCCCGCCCAGATAGAGGAATCCGATCAGATCGGCCCCGCGGCTGGGGAAATGGAAGGCCTCGATGCCGGGTGTGTGTGTGGTCATGCCCCGCATTGTGATGGGATGATTGACAATTGTCAATTGCGCGCAGACAATGGCAGGCATGGATACGATCACCCTCACCGCCATCGCCCGCGAACTGGCGGAGACTGTGGTGGGCGGCCGCGTGCAGGCGGTGACGCAACCCGATCCCCTCAGTCTGGCCCTGGAGATCTACAGCCGGGGCGAGCGGCAGTGGCTGCTGCTCGACGCCAACC
Source organism: Caldilineales bacterium (assembly GCA_013360575.1). Classification (GTDB taxonomy): domain Bacteria; phylum Chloroflexota; class Anaerolineae; order J102; family J102; genus JABWBG01. The sequence goes on along the minus strand of JABWBG010000167.1, from coordinate 1,392 downwards.
CTGTGCAGCCGCGGCTGCATCTGCTGCCGGCCAAGGCCCGGCGGGGCGTGGAGAGCGACGCTCCCCTGCTGCTGCTGGCCCGCAAATATGTGGATGGGGCGCGGCTGTTGGCAGTGACGCAGCCCCCCTGGGAGCGGGTGCTGCACCTGCATTTCGTGCACGCGCAGGCCGGGCCTAGCCTGTTGGCGGCGGAGATCATGGGGCGGTGGAGCAATCTGCTGCTGCTCGACCCCGGCGGCGCCATCCGCGAGGCCCTGCGCCGCTTTGGCCCCGGCCAGAATCGCTGGCGCGTGATTCTGCCGGGCCATATCTACCAGCCCCCGCCCCCGCAGGCGGCCCATCTTTCACCCGACCAGGTGACGCTTTCCGACCTGGAGCGCTTGCTCAACCAAACGCCGGCCGGGACGCCGGTGTGGCGGGCCTTGCAGGGGCGCGTGGCCGGGCTTAGCCCCTTGCTGGCGCGGGAACTGGTCTACCGCGCCAGCGGCGAGACCCTGGCCGATGTCAGCCACGCCAACATGGGGGCCGCGGCCCTGCTCGACGCCCTGATCTGGCTGCGGGGGCTGTCCCAGCAGGGGGGATGGGCGCCTAGCCTGGCCTTCGACCCCGCAGGGGAGGCGCCGGTGGCCTTCGCGCCCTATGAACTGACGCATCTCGGCCACTGGCAGCCGTTGCACAGCATCAGCGCCGCGGCCCATGCCTTTTACGAAGCCAGCATAGGCGCGGATGCCTACGCCGGACGGCGATCGCAGGTGGAGGCATTGCTGGCTGCGGCCCGCAAAAAGCTGGAGGGCCGCCGCGCCAGCCTGGGCGAGCAGGCCGTCAGCGAAGAGGAGGCGGCGGATCTGCGCGCGTGCGGCGAGTGGATCCTGGCCTATGCCTGGCAGGTGCAGTCGGGGGCCGCGGAATTGCTGGCCGACACCGGCGCCGGCTTGCTGCGCATCCCGCTGGATCCGGCCCTGAGCGCGGCGGAAAACGCCCAGGCCTACTTCGGGCGCTATCGCAAGGCCCAGAAATCGGCGCAGCGCCTGCCCGATCTGCTGGCCGCGACCGACCGCGATCTGGCCTATCTCGATCAGTTGCAGAGCGATTTGCAATTGGCCGACAACGCCCCGCAGATCGAGGAACTGCGAGAGGCGCTGCTGGAAATGGGGATCGTGGCGGAGGCCGGGGGCAAGAAACGCCCGCCCATGCCCCGCTCGCAGCCGCTGCAACTGCGTTCGCAGGATGGATTCACCATCTTGATCGGGCGCAACGCCCGCCAGAACGAGGAGATAACCTGGAAACTGGCCCAGCCGGAGGATGTGTGGCTGCACGCCGCGGACGCGCCCGGCGCGCATGTGGTGATCCGCACCGCGGGCCGGCAGCCGCCGGCGACGACGCTGGCGCAGG
>JABWBG010000166.1 GCA_013360575.1 Caldilineales bacterium | reverse complement strand
GGCGGCGGTTGCCCAGGCAGAGGGTCAGGCGGCCATGTTCTGGCCGCTGCGCCTGCACCTCGTAGCGCGCCGGCGGGCTGCCTGGCCGCAGGATCGTCGCCACAAAGCCATGGGCCGCCGCTGTGATCTCTACGGTGACGACGCCTTCGGGGAGTTGGTAGCGAAATTCCATGGTATACGCAGCCATGCGGGTGGGGCTGGCAGAGAAGCGCCTTCATCATAGCACAAATGGGGCCAGGGGCCGCGACGCGGGGCTGTGGCAAAGATGGCGATCGGGCCGATTTTGTGCTAAACTGACTGTCGCTTCTCCCTCAGCAGAAGCGATGATCATGACCTCTTTTCGCGCGTCAACGTCGACGTTTCGAAGGATGCCAAAGCATCTCAGATGCTCGGCGTCTCAGATGCTCGGCATCTCGAATGCTCCCGCATCCCCTTTCGCCCGCGCGACACCGCGCGGGCGTTTTGTTGTGTCACCCATCCTCACCGAGGCACCCATCATGGCCGACAAATCTTACAATCCCTTCCTGGCCGCGCAGGCGCAGTTCGATCGTATCGCCGATCTGCTCGAATTGGACGCGGCCACGCGTGATCTGTTGCGCATGCCCCTGCGCGAATACCATTTCAGCATCCCTGTGCGCATGGATGATGGCCGCGTCAAAGTGTTCCGCGGCTACCGTGTGCATCACAACGACGCTCGCGGCCCCGGCAAAGGGGGCGTGCGCTTCCATCCCCTGGAGACGATCGATACGGTGCGGGCGCTGGCAATGTGGATGAGCTGGAAATGCGCGCTGGTCGATATCCCTCTGGGCGGCAGCAAAGGGGGCGTGGTCTGCGACCCCCATCATCTCAGCGCCCGCGAGCTGGAGGGCATCTGCCGGGGCTGGGTGCGGCAGATTGCGCGCAACCTGGGCCCCACGCTCGATGTGCCCGCGCCCGATGTGATGACCAGCCCCCAGCACATGCTGTGGATGCTGGATGAGTTCGAGGTGATCCGGGGCGAACACTACCCCGGTTTTGTGACGGGCAAGCCGCTGAACGCCGGCGGCTCGCAGGGGCGCACCGAGGCCACCGGCTTCGGCGTCATCTTCACCGTGCGCGAGGCGATGAAGGAGCTGAATCTGCGGGCAGAGGAGACGACCGCCAGCGTACAGGGCTTCGGCAACGTCGCGCAGCATGCGATCCAGCTTTATCAACAAATGGGGGGCCGCGTGCGCTGCGTCTCTTCCTGGAATCAGGCGGCCAAAGCCGCGTTTAGCTATGCCAGGCCAGAGGGTATCGATCTGCGTGAGTTGCGGGCCGCGGCCAACCGGTTTGGCGATATCGACGCGGACGCCGCCCGCAAGCTGGGCTACGAGGTGCTGCCCGGCGAGGCCTGGATCGAGCAGGAGGTGGATCTGCTCATCCCCGCGGCGCTGGAAAATCAGATCACGGCCGCCACTGTGCAGCGCATCTCGCCCCGCGTCAAGCTGATCGCCGAAGGGGCCAACGGCCCCACCACCGCCGAGGCGGACACGATTCTGAACGCTCGCGGCATCTTTGTCATCCCCGATTTCCTGGCCAATGCCGGCGGCGTCACCTGTAGCTATTTCGAACAGGTGCAGAGCAACACCAATTATTATTGGACGCTGGCCGAAGTGCTGGGCAAGCTGGATGTGCAGATGACCGCGGCCTATGCCGCGGTGAGCGAACTGGCGCGGCGACGCAACTTGACGATGCGCGACGCCGCCCATGTGATCGCCATCGGCCGCGTGGCCCAGGCCTGCCGCGACCGCGGCTGGGCCTGATCGCCCCCCTCTCATTCCTGGAGATAATCGCCCATGCCAGTCCCCGATGATCCCACGTTGGCGCAACTGCGCGATGCCCTTTCCGAGCGCACCAAAGAACTGAATTGCGTTTACAGCGTGGATCAGATCTTCAATCAGGGCGAACTGGCATGGGCGCAACTGTGCCAGCGCTTGCTAGAGGCGATTCCCAAAGGTTGGCGCTATCCCGAACGCTGCCAGGTGCACATCCGGCTGGGCCAGCAGGTGTGCGCGTCGCCCGGTTGGACGGCGACACCCTGGCAGCAGCGCGCCCTCATCCTGGTGCAGGGCGAGGAAGCAGGGGAGATCGTCATTTCCTACACGGAGGCGCCGCCGAATGGGGGGGAGGATCCCTTTTTGGCGGAGGAACAGCATCTGCTGGAGACGATCGCGGCGCGCTTTGGCCGCCATATCCACGTGCAGCGATTGACCGCAGCCGCGGTGGCGCAGAACCACAAAAACAACGGCGCCGGGCAGTGGCAGGTGATCATCGACATGTTGCGGCGCACCAACCCCCGCCTGCTGATGCGCATCACCCGCAAGATGCTGAACCTGCTCTGCCAGCGGCATGTGACCGAGGCGGAGCATCTGCTGGAGAGCTTCGGCCCGGCCTATCGCAGCGAGGAGAGTGTGCTGTTCACCGCGGCCAACGCGCCCCGGCAGTATGCCGGCTCCGGTGATTTTCTGGACGCCAGCCAGGCGGTCTTTGCCATCGCTGCCGATCATTTGCCGGATCATGAGATCGCGGAACACATCCAACGCTGGATCACCGAAGATCGCACCGATTTTCTGGCCAACATCCTGGAGATCCCCGGCGCTTCTTTACAAGAGGTGGTGTCGGCGCTGCAACGCTTCCAACATCTGGTGCCGCGGGGGTTGGAACTCTCGCCGCAGCGAGAGACCGCGTTCAAGGCCTCGTTGGGTCGCCGCTTTTTCAGTGATCAGCCGCAGTTCATCAACATCGTCAAGCGCCATGTCACGCTGGAGGAGTACGGCGATCTGACCCAGCGCCTGATCATGCCCCCGAACAGCCACGGCCGCCTGGGCGGCAAGGCCGCGGGCATGATCCTGGCGGAATCGATCCTGACGCCGGCCGGGGCCGCGTACCCGATCCTGCAAGGCATCCGCACCCCCCGCACCTGGTATCTGGCCTCGGATGGCATTCTGCATTTTCTGCATTTCAACAATTTGGAAGACATCGTCGAGCAAAAATACAAAGAGATCGACCAGGTGCGGCAGGAATATCCCTTTGTGGTGCAGTTGTTCAAAAATTCGCCCATGCCCCCCGACCTGCTGCGCGGGCTGGCAGTGGCGTTGGACAATCTCAGCCAGAGTCCGTTGATCGTGCGCAGCTCCAGCCTGTTGGAAGATCGACTGGGCGCAGCCTTTGCCGGCAAGTACAAGAGTGTATTCATTGCCAATCAGGGAACGAAGGAGGAGCGGCTGCGGGCGCTGGCCGACGCCATCGCCGAGGTCTACGCCTCCACTTTTGGCCCTGATCCGATCGAGTACCGCGCCCGCCACGAATTGGTCGATTTGCATGAGGAGATGGGGGTGCTGATTCAGGAGGTGGTAGGCACGCAGGTGGGGCCTTATTTCCTGCCCGCGTTTGCGGGCGTGGCCTTCAGCACCAACGATTTTCGTTGGTCGCCGCGGCTGCAGCGGGAAGATGGCCTGGTGCGGATGGTGCCGGGCCTGGGCACACGCGCGGTCGATCGTGTGGCTACCGATTATCCCATCCTTTTCGCGCCGGGCCGGCCGGGGCTGCGCATCAACATCACCCCGGATGAGAAGATGCGCTACGCCCCCCGCAAGATCGATGTGATCAACCTGGTGACCAATGCTTTCGAGACGGTGGATCTGGGCGATCTGCTGCGCCGTCACGGGCGCACCTATCCCCTGTTGCATCAACTGGCCTCGGTGCGGTGGGGAGATAACCTGCACCTGACCTCGGCCATGACCCTGGACGCCGCCCAGGATGAATTGGTGATCACCGGCGACGGCCTGATCGAGCGCACCGCCTTTGTCGAGCAGATCCGCACGATGTTGCAGGTGTTGCAGGAGCAGATGCAGACGCCGGTGGATGTGGAGTTCGCCCACGATGGCCGGGATTTCTATTTGCTGCAATGCCGGGCGCAGAGTTACGCGCCCGAAAACCAGCCCGCGACCATCCCCAATCATCTCAGCCTGGATGATGTGCTTTTCTCTGCGCACCGTTTCGTCAGCAATGGCATCGTTTCCAACATCACGCATCTGGTGTATGTGGACCCCTGGCAATATCAGGCCCTGGCCGAGCATGAGGATTTGGTAGCGGTAGGCCGGGCGGTGAGCCAGCTCAATCGCATCCTGCCCGCGCGGCGCTTTATTTTGATAGGCCCTGGCCGCTGGGGCAGCCGGGGGGATATCAAACTGGGCGTCAGCGTCACCTTTTCCGATATCGACAACGCGGCCATGTTGATCGAGATCGCGGACGGCCAGCGCGAATTTGGGCCGGAGCTTTCCTTTGGCACACATTTTTTCCTGGATCTGGTGGAATCGCGCATTCGCTACCTGCCCCTTTACCCCCACGACCCGGAAACCCGTTTTCATGCGCAGTTTCTCACCGAGTCGGCCAATGTTTTGCCCGACCTGCTGCCCGATTTTGCCCATCTAGCCGCGGTGGTGCGGGTGATCGACCTGCCCAAGGCCAGCCGCGGCCGCGTGCTGCACGTCTACATGAACGCCGAAAAGGAAAAGGCAGTGGGCGTGTTGGGAGGGGTGATGAGTTGGTAGGTTTGTTGGTTAGTTAGTTGGTTGGTTGGTTGGTAGATTGCCGCTAACTCAACCAACCAACCAACTAACCAACCAACCAACTAACCAACCAACCAACTAACTAACCAACCAACTAACTAACCAACTAACTAACCAACCAACTAACTAACCAACCAACCAACCAACCAACTCACCCCCCCACCCGAAAGGAATCAGCCGCGTGCCAGGGGCTGAAAGGGTCGTGTGTGGGGGAGGAGGGGGCCGCGGTCGCCGCGCCATCCCCCAACAGATCGGCCAGCGCCGCCGCGATCAGCGCCTCGTCCGGGGGCGGCGCAGGCTGCGGCGACCATCCGGCCAGGCGCCGGGCGATGAAATCGGTGCTGAGATCGCCGGCGACAAAGGCCGGGTGCTGCACCACCGCCCGCAGGAAGGGGATGTTCGTGGCCACACCCAGGATGATGTAGTGCGACAGCGCCCAATCCAGCTTGCGCACCGCGTCCGCCCGGTCCTCGCCCACACAGATCAGCTTGGCAATCATCGGGTCATAATAGATCGAGACCTCATCCCCGGTGGTGATGCCCGCGTCCACTCGCACGCCGGGGCCTACCGGCTCCACCGCCCGCAACACCCGTCCGGTGGCGGGCAGAAAGCCCTGCGCCGGGTCTTCGGCGTAGATGCGGGCCTCGATGGCATGCCGGCGCTGGCTCAGATCCGCCTGTGACCAGGGCAGCGGCTCGCCCGCGGCCACGCGTAGCTGTAATTTCACCAGATCCACGCCTGTCACCTGCTCGGTGATCGGGTGCTCCACTTGCAGACGGGTGTTCATCTCCAGGAAATAGAACCGGCCATCGGGCGCCAGCAGAAACTCGATGGTGCCAGCGTTGGTGTACTGCACCGCCCGCGCCGCGGCCACGGCCGCCGCGCCCATCTCTGCCCGCAGCCGCGGGGTCAGCGCCGGCGAGGGCGTCTCCTCGATAATCTTCTGATAGCGGCGCTGGATCGAGCACTCCCGCTCGAACAGGTGGACGATGTGGCCGTGATGGTCGCCGAACACCTGAAATTCCACATGCCGGGGCTGCTCGATCAGCTTCTCCAGGTAGATGCCGGGGTCGCCGAACGCGTTCTCCGCCTCGCGGCGGGCCGAGGCGATGGCCGCGGGCAGATCGTCCGGCGCTGCCACCACACGCATGCCCTTGCCCCCGCCCCCGGCCGTGGCCTTCACCAGCAGGGGAAATTGGATCGCCGCGGCCGCGGCCAGCAATTCCTCCTCCTGCGCGGCCCGATCCGCGGCCTGCGGGTGGTAGCCCGGCGTCACCGGCACCCCGGCCGCCTCCATGATCCGGCGGCTGGCGATCTTGTCGCCCATGGCGCGGATGGCCGCGGGCGCAGGGCCAATGAAAGTCAGCCCCGCCGCCGCGGTCGCTGCCGCGAACGCCGCGTTTTCGGAGAGAAAACCATAGCCAGGGTGGATGGCGTCGCAGCCGCGATCCAGCGCCGCTTGCAAGACCCGATCCGCCCGCAGGTAAGACTCTGGCGGCGGGGAGGGGCCGAGAAAGACCGCTTCATCGGCCAGGGTGGTGTGCAGGGCGCTGGCGTCGGCCTGCGCAAACAGGGCCACCGTGGCGATGCCCATCTCCTGGCAGGCGCGGATCACCCGCACCGCGATCTCGCCGCGATTGGCGATCAGAACTTTGCGAAAGGGCGACATGGCCGGCTCAGACTCCGATATCTTCGTGCCACAATTCGGGCCGGGCGGCGATGAACGCCTCCATCAGGCCGATGCACTCCGGGTCGTCGAGGATGGTTAGCTCAACCCCGCGCGAGCGCACATAGTCCTCCGGGCCTTGAAACGTCCTGTTTTCGCCGATCACGATGCGGGGGATCTTGTACAACAGGGCGGTGCCGCTGCACATGTCGCAGGGCGAGAGGGTGGAGTAGAGCACGGCCCGCTGGTAATCGCTCGCGGTCAGCCGCCCGGCATTTTCCAGACAGTCCATCTCGGCGTGGAGGATGGCGCTGCCCTTCTGCACGCGGCGGTTGTGGCCGCGGCCCACGATCTTGCCGTCGATCACCAGAACCGATCCGATGGGAATGCCTCCCTCGGCCAACCCCTGTTTTGCCTCGGCAATAGCTGCTTGCATGAATGCGTCCATTGAGATGTTCCTTGTAGGTAAAACGTAATGCGTAAAACGTAATGCGTACTGAATACTGAACACTGAATACTGAACACTGAATACTGAACACTGAACACTGAAAGATGCCCTCATGCTAGCATGCCGCGGCGGGGGAGGTCAATCGCTGCCGGGGGCCGTTGATCTTCCGTTCTGCCCGTGCTACGATCCGGGCCGGATCGGTTCGACTGGACTCTCGGCGCTGGTGTTTATTCATGTTTCTCACCCGTTTGCCTCGGCCCCCTTCGCCCTACCTGCCCATCTACGCGGCGCTGGGTGTGGCCGCGGGCGTGTGGCTGGGCGAACGTGTATTGACAGGCGGGAGTGGGTTCCGCTGTGCTGGCCCGGCGTTGTCGCCATCGCCGGCGTGGCTGTGGCTGGGGCTGCCGCCTCTGGCCGGCCTGGCATGGCGAACCCGCACCCGCCGGCGGATCGCCATCCCCCTGCTACTGTTAGCCGCGCTGCTGCTCGGCTTTTGGCGCTATCTCGACCATCCCTTCGAGCCTTGCCCGGCCCCGGCCGACCTGCGCAGCTATCACACGGCCAGCGACTATGGCCGCGCCAGCGTCTTCGAAGGCGTGATCCTCGGCTATCCTGACCGCCGCGCCACCTTCGCCCAGTACCGCGTGCAGGTCGACGCCATCTGGCAGGGCCAGCGCCGCGCCGCCATCCACGGCGTCGCCCTCGTGCGCAGCGGGCCAGACGCCCTCTTTGCCTACGGCGACCGGGTGCGCATCCGCGGCGCGGCCATCGCGCCCCCCATCTTCCCCGATTTCGATTACCGCCGCTTTCTCGCCCGCAAAGGCATCCACACCCTCATCCGCCGGGCCGAGATCACCCTGATCGAGCCGGATCAGGGCGCGCCCTTCTGGGCCGCGCTCTATGCTTTCCGCGCCCGTGGCTCTGCCCTCCTCAACCAGATCCTGCCCCGGCCCTACAGCGACCTCGCCAACGGCATGATCCTGGGCATCGAGACCGGCATCGACCGCGACCTGTACGAACAATTCAACCTCACCGGCACCTCGCACGTCATCGTCATCTCCGGCTCGAACATCGCCATCGTCTCCGGCATCCTCCTGGCCCTGTTCACGCGCGTGCTGCGCCGCCGCCGCCTGGTCACCCTCCTCACCCTGGCCGGCATCCTGCTCTACACCCTGCTGGTGGGCGCGGACGCTGCCGTCACCCGCGCCGCGCTGATGGGCAGCCTGTACGTCATGGCCGTGGGCCTGGGCCGGCAGAGCGCGGCCATCATCTCCCTCTTCTTCGCCGGGCTGGTCATGCTCCTGCTCAACCCCCTCACCCTCTGGGATGTGGGTTTCCAGCTCAGCTTCATGGCCACCCTGGGCCTGATCTTGTTCAACGCCCCCCTGCGCCGGCGTTGGGATGCGCGCATTGGCAAGCGCCTGCCTCCCGCGGCCAACGGCCTGCTGGCCGAGGGCCTGCTCGTCACCTTCGCCGCCCAGATCACGACCATGCCGTTGGTCGTCGCCTATTTTGGGCGGCTCTCCCTCATCTCTTTCCTGGTCAACCTGCTCATCATCCCTGTGCAACCGCCGATCATGATCGCCGGGGGCATGGCCGTTCTGGCCGGACTGATCTGGCTGCCGCTGGCCAAGGTGATCGCGCTTCTGCCCCTGGCCAGCCTGTGGTGGACGGTGTTCATCGTGCAGCAGGCCGCGGCCCTGCCCCTGGCCTCGCTCGAAGTCAGCGCGTTTGGCCGGCTGATCGCCGTGCTCTACACCGGCATCTTCGCCCTTGGCTTTCTGTGGTGGCTGATCCGCCAGGAACAGGGCGCGTCCGCGCTCATTCCGCCGGCCTGGCGACCGCGTCTGGCCCGGGCCGGGCTGGCCGCGGGGCTGCTGATCCTGCCCCTGTGGGGCGCGTCCGCCTGGGCCGAGGCGCAGCCCGACGGCTATTTGCACCTGCACCTGCTCGGCCGCGAACAGGGCGCGGCGTGGCTGATCATCACCCCCGGCGGCAACCGCGTGCTGCTCGACCCTGGCCGCGG
>JABWBG010000165.1 GCA_013360575.1 Caldilineales bacterium | reverse complement strand
CGATCTCGTCGGGATCGAGGTCAACATGGATCAGCTTGGAATGCGGGAAGTTCCAGGAATAGCCGGGCAGCCAGGACGAGGCCGAGCGGTCGTCGAAGCGCGCGCCGATCGCGATCACGAGGTCGGCGCGCCGGCCAGCCTCGTTCGCCGGATAGGCGCCGTTGCGGCCGATGAAGCCGAGCGAGAGCGCGACCCGGTAGGCCAGGGACCTCGCCCCCGGGATGTAGCGCGGCGGGATGGGGCTCACCAGGACCCGGCACGCCGGCGTGTGCATGACGCGGATCATCGAGCGCTGCAGGAAGCGCACCGCCATGGCGATCCCGAAGCCGGGCCGCAGGACCCCCAGCGCCCCGCAGAGCCCCAGCGCGCCGGGCAGGATCGAGAGGTTCGCCTGGAGGGACAGGACCCGCAGGAACCAGCCCGCCCCCACGAGTTGGATCAGGACCGCGATCAGGCTCGAGACCGCGTTGAACAGGCCGAAGAACCCGGCCACCGAGGAGACATTGACGATCACGCCCCGGCTGGCCTTGAGATGGGGCAGCGCCGCCTGCGTGCAATAGACCACGCCATGGAAATTGACCGCAAATTGCTGCTCCATATCCCCCGGCTGCAAATGTTCGAAACGCCCGGACACGATCATGCCGGCGTTGTTGATCAGGATATCGAGCTGGCCGAAGTGGGCGACGGTGCGTTCGACCATCGCCCGGCACTGCGCCGGGTCGGTCACATCGCCGGGGATGGCCAGCGCCCAATCGGGGCCGCCCAGCGCTGTCGCCAGCTCCTCCAGGGCTGCGGTCGAGCGTGCCGCCAGCGCCACCCGCGCTCCGGCCGCGCGCAGGGCCTTGGCCGTGGCCCTGCCGATGCCGGTGGATGCGCCTGTGACCAGCGCTACCTGGCCCTGGAAAGAGGCCATCAGCGTTCGGCGAAGAGGCGGTCCGTTTTGGCCGCGGCAATGAAATCGTTGCGGTGCAGGCCCTGCACGCTGTGCGTCCACCACATCACCTGCACCCGGCCCCACTCCGTCAGCAAGGCCGGGTGATGCCCTTCGGCCTCGGCCAGGGCGCCTACCGCGTGGGTGAAGGCCAGCGCGGCCACAAAATCGGGAAAGGTGAAGACGCGGTGCAGTTGCGCCACGCCCGCGGGGGTCACGATCTGCCAGTCCGGGATCTGCGGCTGCAGGGCGGCGATCTCGGCGGGCGTGAGCGCGGCGACGGCTTCGCCGCGGCACGACTCATCGGCAAGGGATGTTGTCATGGTCAGGCTCTCACATCACATTCTGGGTGGGATCGAAGCCGCCGGGTGGGGCGGTGGGGATGCCCGCGCCCTGCATCTTGATCTCGCCAAAATGCTTCTCGTACGCGGCCAGATTGGTCTGCAGGGCGTTGAGCAGCAGTTTGGCGTGGAAGGGGGTGAGCACCAGGCGCTGCTGTACCCGCGCCTTGGGCGCGCCGGTGAGGACATGGGCGAAATCGATCACGATCTCGTTGTAGCTGTGGTTGATGATGGCGAAATTGGTGTAGATCGGCGTCAGATCGCCGGGCACTTCGATCTGCAATTGGCGGGTGGGCGGGGTCTTGTCGGTCATGATCAGGGTGGGGAGTGAGGGGGCGGGCCTAACCGCTGCTGGCGGCGGCGACGGCGGCATCGCTGCGCAGTTCCATGCAGTTCACGCCCTGCACCGGGCCGGCATAGAGGCTGACTTCGGCGGCCCGGAAACGGATGATTTTGCTGAGCCGGGAGATGAGGAAGAGGTCGGCGTCGGCGGGGGCGCGGCAGGCCATGATCAGATCCTCGGTTTTTATGATCGTTTTGCCGCCGGCGCCGGGGGCTTTGTTGGCGCGGAAGCTGGCCATCTCGCGCAGCGCGCCTTTGCCATCCGCGGCCAAAAGAAAGAGAGGGCTGGCGTCATCGACCGCGGCGATGGCGCGCGGCGCGTCCTCCCGTTCCAGGCGGATGCCCAGACAGCCGCGCACGGGCACGAGTTGTGCGGCGAAGCGGATGGCCAGGCCCCCGCGCGTGGCGATGAGCAGGTCTTCCTGTCCGGCGGCCCAGCAGGCGGCCACCGGCGCGCCGCTCTCGCGCACATCGTAGAGGGCCGCGCCCACACGCATGGCCGGGCCGAACAGGTGCGCGGCGTAGCGTCGCACCTGGCCCCGGCTGCTGAGCAGGTTCAGATAGCTGCCCGCGCTCGCGGGCGTGACCACTGCCACCTTCTCCCCCTCGGCCAGCGCCAGGTGGGGAAGGATGGAGGTCCCGCGGCTGTGCACCGGGCCTTCGGTCAGGCTGCTCACGGGCAGGCGCAGGCCGCGGGCGAGGGTGGTGATGAAGATCAGGTGATCGCTGGCGTCGGCGATGAGGAGGAAGGCGGGGGCGTCGGGCAGTGTGGTTTCCAGGTCGAAGACGCCCATGCCCCCGCGGCGTTGGCGGTTGTAGAGATGCCGGGGTGTGCGTTTGGCCAGGCCCGCGGCGCTGATCGTGATCACCTGCAGGGTGGTGGGCGGTTCTGCCGGCTCGGACTCGGTTGCGAGCGTGGGCGCGGGTGCGCGCTTGCTGCGCCCGCGCAGTTCGGCCAATTCTGCTTCCAGGGCCTCGATATACGCCGCCGCCGCCGGCGGGAGGGTGGAGAGATCAGGGCGAGAGGGCATGGAAAGGTAGGGGGGAGTAGTAAGGATTAAGGATTAAAGATCAAGAGTTGGCGGGTTTTGACCGTCGATTTATGTGTTCGGTGATTCCAGGGAAAAGCCCTAAAGATTTCTAAAACCTTTAGAATTTTGCGGTTACGATTAAATATTAAAGATTTATGATTAAAAAATTTACGATTATTGACGATCAATCATCAATTATCAATCATCAATCATGAACCCTTGCCCATTGTGCCTGGGTGGGGTGGGGGATGTCAAGCGGGGGTGGGGAGCTCTGGCGCGGCCCGGTCAGGGAGTGTCGGCGTCGTAGCTGGCCGCCCCGCGCCCAGCGCCGCGCCCGCCCACCAGATGCGCGGCGTGGGGATGCGACCGTGGCCCCTGCGGCTCGACTCCTGCCGCCGCGCGTGGGCGGAGATGCGGCGGATGCCAAGGAGCGACTGCGATCAGGTGTTTGGGGGAGGGCAAAGCGCTACTCCTGGGGTGGATGCCGGCCGATGCTGACCCAGACTGCACGCGCCGAAACAGCCAGCGGGCGATTGAATCGTAGGGCTTCAACCGTAGCCCGGCCACAGGGCGTTATGCCAACTATCTGCGTCCCCTCCTCGCTCCAGGCGAAGTGCTCCTGCCAACGTTGCTGTCGGGGGTTGAACAGCGGCTCGATTCTCCCGGTAGCGGGATCGATGGCTTCAGTCCGGTCAAGCTTGGAGCCGTTGCATCCAGCACAGGCCAGACAGAGGTTGTCGGCGCTCGTTTCACCGCCCCTGGAACCAGGCGCAATGTGATCAATGTGGTTGCGCTGCCCCGCCAGCCACTCCGACGAACGACAGTATTCACATCGGTAGGCCGCGCGTTGGCGCACCAATTCACGGAGCTGGGCTGAAATGGCGGCTCCCGCCATTGTCACCCCCGTTGAACACTGTCTGGCTAGGGATCTGATAACCGCGTTGAGCCAGCACAGCCAAGGCCTTGGCCCGGCGTAGCACCGAACGGTCGTACTGCTCCAGCAACTGGGTTAACTCGGAGGCTTCGGCTGCGGTCAGGCTGCGGCTATCTGCCACGTTTGACAACTGCTCCAGCCGGTGTTGCTGGGCTGGGGAAAGTGAAGACTCGGCGGCTGCCCACAAGGCGTCGTCGCTGAACAGGGCTAGTGCAGCCAGATCATCTACTAATTCAGCAGGCAGGGTGGGATCTGGCGGCAGCGCCGCGTTGACTGTGCTGGCCAGCACATCCTCCACCGAGCGGTGGGTCAACTCCGCTGCTCTTTTCAGCCGATCATACAAGGGAACTGGCACCCCGATCTTAACCATCGGACTCTGTTGAATCATTCAGATACCTCGCGGCATGGTCTTGCGCTACTGGATCATCGAAACCGTCGCTATTTTAGCACGGCCCAGGCGATTGGGCAAGGGTTTGCGCCCGCGCGCCCGCCCTTGCCCCACGCCGCGCCCGCCCACCAGATGTGCGGCGTGGGGATCATGCCCTGTCAATCGACTACCGGCGAGGTTCGCCGGCTATCTCCAGCGCATGGGTATACAATGCTTCGCTGATAAAGAAGCCCGCAGTTTGGCGAAGCCCATCCAGGTGAGGTTGCATAGATTCCAGAAGTCCACGCTCTTTGGCGTCGAGCAAGACGCCGATTGTGCCGGCAACGTTCAGCCCCATCCTTTGCGCCTTATGCCGTCCCTCTCTTTCGTCCATTAGCGTCAGGTCAGCCGCCATTTCCAGAGCCAGCGCAATGGTTTCTGCCTCGCCGCGATCCAAATCTTGCTGCAAAGCCATGACCAAGGTCTGGTTGCCAACGGTATGCCGGTGAACCCAACCGACGGCTGCTACTTCGTCGCGCCCTGGCCAGCGCCGGCCCTCTGCGTTCAACTCCGCCCAAACGCCTTCAGGGATGTGCACCTGGCCGTAGAGATGGCGCAGTAAATTGAACTGTCCGATGGCGGCAAGGTTCGTCAGCGGCGAAGTGTTGCTGACGACAATCATAGCCGGCCCAGCCTGCGCAGGGTTTCCAGGTCTTGATCCAGGTCCTCGATGCCGTAGTGGGGAGAGATGCGGCGCGAGGCCAGGAGTTGCCGGAATTCCCACAGGGACATGCCTGCCAACTCGCGGGCCTTGCCGAGGGAGAGGCGTCCCTGCTCATACAGATGCACGGCGATCTCCACCTTCAAGTCGGGCACCGTCAGCCGCGCCGAATCCAAAATCTCGCGCGGTACTTCCATGACAGCTACAGCATTCATCATTCAACTCCTCGGATCACTGACAAAATGTCGCTCAAGTCCGCCTCGATGCCGATCGCCACAACCGGTAGATCAGCCTGCAGCGTGGTCTTGCGCTACTGGATCATCAAAACCGTCGCTATTTTAGCACGGCCCCGGGTGATTGGGCAAGGGTCTGCGCCCGCGCTCCCACCCTTGCCCCACGCCGCGCCCGCCCACCAGATGCGCGGCGTGGGGATGCGGCCCCTTGCGATCAGGCGCTTGGGGTAGGGGGCCATTTGTCAGCTTCTGGCAAGTTGTACACCGGCCATCCATGGCTCTCAAGCAGGTGAGTCAACTCCCAGGATGTGACACCAAGCTCCTGTGCCAGCCGGCCAAGTGAGATTTCGCCGCGCCGATAGCGTTGATACTGTTCCTGCAAGAGCGTTTCAAAACCAAGTGCAACTAACTCCATGACTGTTTCCCGAGGCTGCATCTTTTGGTCGCGGCTTCTGTAGCTGACAAACTGGCTGATAGGCTGGTCAAGCGTAATCGTCACAGATTGCATCATTTACCTCTTCAAAAGCAGTAACGTATGTTCTACGAAAGCCCTTGGGTACCGACTACGAATCGCCTCGACGATGACCAAGGCAGTTTGTACATCCATGTCGCCATCGATGACCAAGCCGGCAATGACATCCAAGAGAAAGCGTTTCCTGACAGCAAGGCGGTCACTGACCAGATATGCCAAATGATCATCGAGCACCAGCGTGGCTTCCAGCAGATCGTCATGTTGCGTCAAGAGAATGCTGTCCTGCTCGCCCTGACCCAAGCCATAAATCGCGATCACGGCCTCAAGATTAGGGATCGCAGGTGGACGCTCCACCCTGACGATCGAGTCTTCGATCCGTTGCTGCGCGATCTTCGCATCACCAAACGGAATCTACCAGATCAAACAGACTCTGCTCAGCGATTGATCAGGCGTATTGGGTTTCCAGAAGTATCGCGATTCTAGCATTGCTCTGGCAATCGAGCAAGCAGGCCTCATCAAGTCATCTTATCCCAGATTCCCACACCGTGAGCCATCAGCACAGCCGCCCACCAGATGTGCGGCGTGAAGATACGGCCCATCCCATCCCCCCGCGCGGCTGCAGAAAGCGTTGTCAAAAACACGCGCCTGTGGTATCATTGCCTTGCTTTCTGCACTTTTTCATCCTTTTTTTATTCTGCATCCCCTTTGTTCACGCGCATGGCGGCGCCATTGCCAGACCGCCGGCGTCTTACACAATTACATAGCCTGATAGGAGGTTTTAAAAGCTTGTGATCCTCGACCGCATTTTTCGCTTCATCGGACTTATTCTCTTCGCAGTCATTGGTTGGCAGGCAGGCGTCATCATCACCCAAACCCCCAACCCTTTCACCGATCTCAATGCCCTGCAATATATCGCGCCCCTCACCCTGCTGGGCGGCGTGATCGGGTGGTTCATCTCACCTTGGTTGACTACGCGCCCGGCCCTGGCCGCCATCCGCATCATCCGCCAGGTGCCGATTGAGGATGTGGTGGCCGGGGCCATTGGGCTGGCCCTGGGCTTGTTGGTGGCCGCGCTGTTGGCTGTGCCTCTCTCGCAACTGCCCGATCCTTTCGGCGCTATCCTGCCCTTCGTGGCCAGCATCATCTTTGGCTATCTGGGCGCCATGATCACCGTGCTGCGCGGGCACGATGTGGTGCGACTCCTCTCCCGCCTACGCCGCGAGCCGGCAAAGACAGAGACGCCCGCCGCGGGCGCGCACTCGCTGACCGGCGCGCAGCTGCCCAACGGCGCCCGGCCCCTGCTGCTCGATACCAGTGTGATCATCGATGGCCGCATCGCCGATGTGGCTCGCACCGGCTTCCTGGCCGGGCCGCTGCTGGTCACGCGCTTCGTCCTCTCCGAACTGCAATACATCGCGGATTCGTCCGACCCGCTGCGCCGCGCCCGCGGCCGCCGCGGCCTGGAAGTGCTGGACGAATTGCGCAACCTGGACGCGCCGCAGCTGCAGATCTCCGATCTGGACGCGCCCCGCGCCCGCGAAGTGGATGAAAAACTGGTGCTGCTGGCCCGCGAACATCAACTGCCCCTGGTCACCAACGATTACAACCTCAACCGCGTGGCCGCGTTGCAGGGTCTGACCGTGCTCAACCTCAACGAGCTGGCCAACGCCATGAAATCGATCTACCTGCCCGGTGAAAACATGCGCCTGCGCGTGGTGCAGGAGGGCAAGGAATTCAACCAGGGCGTCGGCTTCCTCGACGATGGCACCATGGTCGTGATCGAAGATGGCGCCCGCTACATTGGCCAGGAGATCAACCTCACGGTCACCAAAGTGCTGCAAACCAACGCCGGTCGCATGATCTTCGCCGCGCCCTTCCTCTGATCGGAGCCTTTCTGCCATGACTTTACGCGTCTACAACACCCTCAGCCGCCAGAAAGAGCCGTTCGAAACCCTTACGCCCGGCGTGGTGCGCATGTACGTGTGCGGCCCCACCGTTTACGACGACGCCCACATCGGCCACGGCATGTCCACCCTGGTGTTCGATGTCATCCGCCGCTACCTCGAATTCAAAGGCTATGAAGTGCGCCACGTCATGAACTTCACCGACGTGGACGACAAGATCATCCAACGCGCCCGCGCCCTGGGCCGCGACGCCTTCGCCATCGCCGATGGCTATGTCGAACAATACCAGCGGCACATGATCGAGCTGGGCGTGCTGCCCCCCACCGTCCTGCCCCGCGTTTCCCAGACCATCGCCGAGATCATCGACATGGTGCAGACCCTGATCGCCCAGGGCTACGCCTACGAATCGGAGGGAGATGTCTATTTTCGCGTGCGGCAAGATGAAGATTACGGCAAACTCAGCCGCCGCACCATCGAACATGCCCTCAGCAGCGACCGCGCCCGCTTTGGCGACGATCTGAAGGAGGACGCCGCCGATTTCGCCCTGTGGAAGGCGCAAAAGGCGCCGGATGAACCGGCCTGGCCCAGCCCCTGGGGCCTGGGCCGGCCCGGCTGGCATATCGAATGCTCGGCCATGGCCCGGCGCTACCTCGGCCCCACCCTCGACATCCACGGCGGGGGCAATGACCTGATCTTCCCCCACCACGAGAACGAGATCGCCCAGAGCGAGAGCTGCAACGCCGCGCCCATGGCCCGATTCTGGATTCATAACGGCATGCTGCAACTGCGCGGGGAGAAAATGTCCAAATCGTTGGGCAACATCATCTCGCTGCATGCCTTCCTGGCCGCACACGAGGCCGACGCCTTCCGCCTGTTGGTGCTGGGATCGCACTATCGCAAACCCCTGGCCATCGACGACGAGATCGTCGGGCAGGCGGAGCGGGGTCTGGAGCGGCTGCGCGGGGCGCTGCGCCCGCCCACCGGCAGCCAGAGCAGCGGCCCCGCGGTCGCTGCTCTGGTCGCGGCCGCAGACGCGGCCCGCGCACGCTTCATCGCCGCCATGGATGACGATTTCAACACCGCCGCCGCCCTCGGCCACCTCTACGATCTGGTCAAAGCGATCAACACCGCCCGCGATGAGGGTGTGGCCGGGCCTGACTTCGCTCAGGCGCAGGCCGCGCTGCTGCATCTGAGCGGCGTGCTGGGCCTGCGCCTGGTCGTGGACGCGCCCGCGGCCCCTTCCGATGCCGCGCCCTTCATCGATTTGCTGATCGAGATCCGCCGGGAACTGCGCCAGGCCCGGCAGTGGGCGCTGGCCGACCTGATCCGCGACCGCCTGGCCGCCATGGGGGTGGGGATCGAGGACAGCCGCGAGGGCGCGACCTGGCGCTGGGAGAGGTGAGCATGCGCCGCGCACGGTTCCAACGGTCAGAAAGAGGGCCGGCGCATGCCTGGCCCGGCTAAAC
>JABWBG010000164.1 GCA_013360575.1 Caldilineales bacterium | reverse complement strand
ACGTCGGCAGCGTCTCGATGCGCTGCTGCTGGCCTGTCGCGGGCGGGGCGCTGCGCCCGACGCCCCCCCGGCCACGCCCTCAGGCGCAGCCGGGACGCAAACCCTGCTGGTGCTGCCCGACGACGGCGTCCAGCCCCTGCTCGACCTGATCGGCAGCGCCCAGCAGTCGATCCGGCTCAAGATCTACCTCTTCACCTACCGCGATCTGCGTTCGGCCCTGACGCAGGCCGCGGCGCGCGGGGTGGCTGTGCGCGTGCTGATCGAGCAGACCCCGGTGGAAGGGGCGGAGAGCAATCTGGAAGCATACAACTTCCTGCGCCAGGGCGGCGTCGACGTGCGCTGGACGCCGCCGACCTTCCGCCTCACCCACGAAAAGACGATCGTCATCGACGACAGCGTGGCCCTCACCGGCACCTTCAATTACACCGTCAGCTCCTTCAGCAGCAACCGGGAATATGGCCTGCTCCTGCGCGATCCGGCGCTGGTGCGGCAGATTGCGGCCCTGTTCGACGCGGACTGGGCCGGCCAACCCTACCAAATCGCCGCGGGCAGCCCCCTGGTGATCAGCCCCAGCAACAGCCGCAGCACCCTGCTGGCCCTGATCGACGAGGCCCGGCAAAGCCTGTGGCTGCAACAATCGACCCTGCTCGATGACGAGATCACCGCCCATCTGATGCAGGCAGCGCGGCGCGGGGTGGAGGTGCGCTTCATCGGCCCCCTGCGCCAGGAGGAACAGGATCTGGCCGAGCCGAATTACGCTCAGATCGCGCAGGCCGGCGCCCAGGTCGTCCGCCTGGTCAGCCCCACCGTCCACGCCAAGGTCGTCCTCGTCGATGGCCGCAAAGCCCTGATCGGCTCGATCAACCTCACCTATTCCTCCCTCGACCTCAACCGCGAGCTGGGGCTGATCACCACACAAGCTGACGTGATCGCGCGGCTGCGCCGCACCCTGGAAAGCGATTGGGCGCAGGCCCGCGCCCAGCCCTCCGCGCCTGTCGGCCTCGTCGATTGGCGGCAGGCCGGGGACTATGTGGGGGCCGAGATCACAGTGGAAGGGGAGATCGTGCGCACCTACGACAGCGGCAAAGTCACCTTCCTCAATTTCAGTCAGGATTATCGCAACACCCTCAGCCTCGTCATCTTCGCCTCCGATTATGATCGCTATCCCCGGCAACCTGCCGAGCTTTTCCTGCGCCAAACCGTGCGCGCTCACGGGCTGGTGAAGCTGTACGAGGGCGCGCCGGAGATCATCCTCTCCTCGCCCGATCAGATCGAGATCCTCGGCGGCCAGGCGCAGGCTGCAGAAACAGCCACAGCGACTGTCGTCACGGCCCCCACGATCCCCCCGGCCGCGAGCGCTCCTCCCCCGGCAACGGCCGGGCAGCCCGTGGCCTGGCAAGATGCCGGCGCCTTCGTCGGCCAGGAGATCATCGTCGAAGGCCAGATCGTACGCACGCACGACACCGGCAAGGTCACTTTTCTCAATTTCACCGACGACTGGCGCGGCACACTCAGCATCGTCATCTTTGCCAGCGCTTACGCGGCCTTTCCCACCCCGCCGGTGCAATTCTTCCGCGATCAGTTCGTGCGCGTGCGCGGCCGGGTCAAAGAATATCAGGGCGCGCCCGAGATCGTGGTGGAATCCCCTGATCAGATCCAGGTGCTGACAGCAGCGCCGGCCTCCTCGCCCGCGGCGCCGCCCGCGGCCGCCGCCACGGCCCCGCCAACCGGCGTGGTGCCCTGGCAACAGGCCGAAAACTACCTGGGCCAAACGATCACCGTCAGCGGGCGCGTGGTGCGCGCCCACGACACCGGCAACATCACCTTCCTCAACTTCAGCAGCGCCCGCGATCAGTTCGTGGCCGTGATCTTTGCCGAGGATTACGATCGCTTCCCCAGCCCGCCGGCCGCCCTCTTCGCAGACCGCCAGGTCTGGATCACCGGCGAAATCGCCCTGTATCAGGGCACGCCGCAGATCGTCATCACCCACCCTGACCAGATCGAGGTGTTCGAGTGACCCGACCGACCCTGCAACCACACGCCGCCTGCGTCGCCTTCCGCCCCCGCGACGGCGATTACGAAGTGCTGCTCGTGGCGCCGCCCCGGTCGCAGCAATGGCGCCTGCCCGCGGCCCCGGTCGAAGAGGGCGAAACGCCCATCGCCGCCGCGCTGCGCGGCCTGGCCGAAGCCACAGGCATCCACGGTTTTAGCGGCCCCCTGCTCGACCAGGCCGAGAGCATCACGCCCACCGGCGAACGCCAGCGCTGCGACTATTTCCTGGCGCGGGCGCTGACCGCCGAACCGCTGCACGGCGGCTGGGAAGGGGAGACGCTGGCCTGGCTGCCGGTCGATGAGGCCATCACCCACCCGGCCAGCGCGGTGGAGCGGGCCGTATTGATCCGCGCCCGCTCTTTGCTGCGTGCGCCCGGCAGCGCCACCCGCCTGCTGCCCCCGTTGCTCGCCCATCTCCTGACCGATCTGCCGGCCAACACCCTGGCAGCCCTGGCCGAGACCGAGCTGTGGGTGGAGGAGGAACCGTACGTGATGTTGGCCGTGCCCACCGAGGCGCGCGCTCGTCTGCTGCGCAGCCTGGGCAAGGCGCCGCCCCTGCTCACCATCGAGGATGGAGACGAGTTCACCCTTGTGCTGGCCGAAAGCGCCTTCAACCAGGTGCAGGACGCGCTATCGCTCGATTATCAGGCCGAGCCGGATCTGCGCTTCATCCGCCTGGAAGCCACCCTGCCCTGGGAGACGGTGGGGTATGGCGCGGCCATTTTCGCGGCGCTGGCCGCGGCCGGCGTCAGCGCCGGGTTCTACAGCGGGTATTCGATCGATTATCTACTCATCAGCGCCGGCGCCCTGCCCCTGGCCACTGCCGCCATCGAGTTGCTGGTGGCCGAAGCCGGGCGCCGGGCGCCGGCGCGCGGGACGCAAGAGCACGCGGCACGTTGACAGGCCGCGTCAACTCTCCGCAGCCGGGGCCTCCGGTTCCGGGGCCGGCTCCGGCGCAGCTTCCGGCGGGCCAGCCGGCTCCGCCTTGGTTTGCAGACGCTCCACCACCTTGTCCAACTCGGTGTTCAGGGTTTGTAGGCCCTTGAGAAAGCCGGCGCGCGCTTCTTCGGTGACTTTGCTGGCCCGCACCGCGTCCACCACTTTGCCTGCCTGCTCCTCCACATCGCGGCCCACTTCGGTCGACCGCGCCTTGGCCAGGGCTTCGTTGATCTCCGAAACCACGGTTTGCAGCCCCTCGCGCACATCCTCTTCAATCTCCCGGCGCTGCGGACTATCGAGCAGCGTGCGCAGGGCGTCGCCCAGCTTCTTGCCCAGTTCGTTCAATTCCTCGACGACCGGGCTGCGTTTGGTTTGCTGTTCTTCAGACATGTCAATATCTCCTGTGTGTTGCAAAAGATGGGGCAGCGTAGCCGCCCCCAGATGCCTACAATACGCAAGGCCGCAGACGTGGGTTTCACGTCTGCCTGCGGGCATGGT
The DNA here is from genome assembly GCA_013360575.1 of Caldilineales bacterium. GTDB lineage: Bacteria > Chloroflexota > Anaerolineae > J102 > J102 > JABWBG01. The sequence goes on along the minus strand of JABWBG010000164.1, from coordinate 5,268 downwards.
ACAATAGCATCCCTTGCCGCTCCAAGCGGGCGGCTCAGCCCTTCGACCCGGAGAAACCGTATGCCTACCCTTGGCGCCCCCGAGCTGTTGCTCATCCTCCTCATTGTGTTGCTCATCTTCGGCGCAGGCAAATTGCCCGAAGTCTTCCGTTCCCTTGGCTCCGGCATCCGCGAATTCCGCGACGCGGCCGACGGCGATAAGAAGAAACAAAAGGAAGAGGACGACCTCATCTCCTCCTGATTGCCGCGGCGCACGCATGCCACCTGCCGGGATGGCTGCTGCACGCGTCTGGAACTCAGCCTTTTCCCTTTCCTTCGCCTGCGTCCGGTGTTGCCCGAACGCAGGCGTTCTGTTTAGCGCCCATGTCGCCTGCGCGTCTCGCCATCGCCATCGCTGCCGCCGACACTGCCGCGGCGCTGGCAATGGCCCAGGCCGCGGTGGGGCTGGCCGATCTGGTCGAGTACCGGCTGGATGGCATGGGTGATTTCCATCTCCCGGCCCTGATCGCCGGCAGCCCCCTGCCCGCCATCATCACCTGCCGCTCGCGGGCGCAGGGGGGCGCGTTCAGCGGCGCCGAAGGGGAACGCCGCCGCATCCTGGCCGAAGCCATCGCTTTGGGAGCGGCCTTTGTGGATGTCGAGGCCGAGGCGCTGCCAACATTGGCCTTCAGCGCCACGACCGCCCTGCCTCGGCCCCACACCCGGCTGATCGGGTCGCAGCACGATTTTGCCGGCATGATGGGGGATTGGGCCAGCGCCGGCCTGCGCTTGCGGGCGTTGGGCGCAGATATCGTCAAACTGGTGGGCATGGCGCGCACAGCGGACGATGTGTTGCCGCCGCTGGCCTGGCTGCATGGCCTGACCACGCCCGGCATCGGCCTGGCCATGGGCGCGGCAGGGGGGCCGACCCGCCTGCTGGCGCCCCGCTTTGCCGCCGCTTTCCTCAGCTTTGCGGCGCTGGATGGCCCCGGCACAGCCCCCGGCCAGTTCACGGCCGCAGCCATGATCGCCGACTACGGCTACACTCGCCTGGCCGCCGCCGATCCGCTGCTGTTGCTCCTCACCCCCGACCCGCCGCCCTGGCCGCAGGTGGCAGCCTATCGCGCTGCCCTGGATGCGGCAGCCCCGCCCGCGGCCCGGCCCTGGGCCTTGCCCCTGCCCCTCTCCACGCTCACGCCCGATCTGCTGCTGGCCCTGCAACTGACCGGGGCCGCGGCCCTCGCCTGTTTGCCTGAGGTCGAGCGCGACCCGGCCCTGCGCCAGCTTGGCCTGGCCCCCGCAGCCCCGGCCTATGCCCTCCGTCCCGATCTGGCCGCGCTGCCGTGCGCCGATCCCCCAGATCTGGCCCGCCGCCTCTTCACTCCCCCCATCTCTCGCCCCTCCTGACACTCGCCATGCGCCTGCTCACCTTTCGCCACCGCCACGATACCCACGCCGGCCTGCTCGTGAACGAGCAGATCTACGCCCTGCCCTGGCCCGATCTGGCCGCCGCGGCCAGCGCCGGCCGCGAAGCCATTCGCCAGGCCGCGGCTGCGGCCCAGCCCATCCCCCTGGCCTCTGTGCAGATCGAGGCCCCCATCGCCCGCCCCGGTAAGATCATCGCCGTCGGGCTCAACTATCTCGACCACGTGCAGGAACAAAACCTGACGCCGCCGGATCGCCCCACCCTCTTCACCAAATTCTCCACCGCGGTCAACCGGCATCTAGGCGTGATCCGCTGGGATCCCACCCTGACGCAGCGGGTGGATTACGAGGCCGAACTAGCCGTGATCATCGGCCAGCAGGCGCGGCGCGTGCCCAAAGCCGCGGCCTACGACTATATCTTCGGCTACACCTGCCTGAACGACATCACCGCCCGCGATTTGCAGCGCGGCGACAAGCAATGGGTGCGGGGCAAGAGCCTCGACACCTTCTGCCCGATCGGCCCCATCGTCGTCACCCCCGACGAACTGCCCGATCCCCACACCCTCGACATCCGCTGCTGGGTGAATGAGGAGTTGCGCCAGGCCAGCAACACCCGGCATCTGATCTACGACGTGCCCACCCTGCTCGAGATCTGCGCTGCCGCCTTCACCTTGGAGCCGGGAGACATCATCACCACCGGCACACCTGGCGGCGTCGGCGATTTCCGCACCCCGCCCACCTACCTGCGCCCCGGCGATCGTCTCGTAGTCGAAATCGAAGGCATCGGTCGCCTGGAGAACCTCGTCGGCCCCTACCTGACCGCCGCAGAAATGATTAATAATTAAAGATTAATGGTAAAAATTCGCCTAATTCTGCCATTGCGCGGAGCAATAGCCCCAAAGCAATCGCCAATGCATCCGCCCTTGCAATAACACATCAAGCGAACCATTACGTTAATTATTGATTGTTGATTGTTGATTGTTGACTGTTGACTGTTGACTGTTGATTGTTGACTGTCGATTGTTGACTGTTGACTGTTGACTGTTGACTGTTGACTGTTGACTGTTGATTGTTGACTGTTGACTGTTGATTGTTGACTGTTGATTGTTGACTGTTGACTGTTGACTGTTGACTGTTGATTGTTGACTGTTGACTGTTGCCCCCCCTCCTGAACCTGGCCCATGTCTTCCGATCCCCACACCGGACAACCCGCGCTCAACGCCGTAGAACGTGAGATCGGCCAGATCGCGCGAGGCGCGGGCGTGGGCATGGGCGGCAACCTGATCAATTACGCCATCTCCTATCTGTTCGGCATCCTCATCGCCCGCCAGGTGGGCGCGGGCGACTTCGGCCTCTACACCCTGGGCGTAACCGCAGTCACCCTGATCAGCCGTTTCACCCTGATGGGCCTGGATCGGGGCCTGATGCGCTTCGCGGCCATCAGCCGGAGCCGGGGCGAAGGCGCGGCATTGCAGCGCCTGATCGGGCTGGCGCTGCTGGCGGGGAGCGCGGCAGGAGTGACCGGCGGCGCCCTGATCTGGTTCGCGCCCGACCTCATCCTCGCCATCCTCGCCGAAGCCAACCAGCAAGCCCTGGCCCCGCTGATGCCCTATTTCGCCTTCAGCGCGCCGGCCCTCACCCTCACCGGCATCGCCATCGCCGGCACCGTCGCCTTCCGCACCATCCGCTACCGCGCCCTGGTGGTCAACGTCATCCAGCCGATTGTCAAGCTGCTCATTGCCCTGCTGCTGCTAGGCATCCTGGGCGCTGTGGCCCTGACGCCGGTCATTGCCTTCACCCTGACGCAACTGCTGGGCACGGCGCTGGCCCTCTTCTTTCTGTGGCGATTGGCCCGCGGCGTGCCCGCGGCAGGCGAGCGCCCCTCCGGCCTGGGTCGGCAATTGGCCCGCTTCTCCCTGCCCCTGCTCTTCACCAACGTCCTCGACTATCTCAACGGCCGCACCGAGATCCTGGTGCTGGGCATCTATCTGGCGGCCAGCGCTTCCGGCATCTACAGCGCGGCCGGGCGGCTGGCCGGGCTGGGGCTGATCGTCCTCACCGCTTTCAACGCCATCTTCTCCCCCCTCATCTCCGATCTGCACGCCCGCGGCCAGATCGCGTCCCTCGCCACCCTGTACAAACTGGTCACCCGCTGGATCGTGGCCGCGGCCATGCCCTTTTTCGTGGTGCAGATGATCTTCGCGCCGCAACTGATGGCCCTGTTCGGGCCTGATTTCGTGGCCGGGGCCGGAGCCTTGCGCCTGCTCAGCCTGGGCCAACTGGTCAATTTCGCCACCGGCTCCTCCGGCATCATGTTGATCATGTCCGGCCGCTCCGATCTCACCTTCGCCAACTCCCTGATCACCGTGCTGCTGGCGCTGGTCTTGGATTTTCTGCTCGTGCCCGGCTATGGCCTGCTGGGCGCGGCTGTGGCCGGGGCACTGGTCATTGCCCTGATCAACCTGCTGCGCCTGGCCGAAGTGTGGTGGCTGATGGGCATTCACCCCTTCGCCCCCGCCTTTCTCAAGCCGTTGCTCGCTGCCCTGCCCGCGTTCATCGCCGGCTGGGCCTGGCTGCACTGGCTGCCCCTGCGCAATATCCTCTTCCTGCTGGCGGCGTGCGTCGCCCTCAGCCTCGTCTACCTCGCGGGCTTGCTGTTCCTGCGGCTGGATGAGGGCGATCATCTGCTGCTGGCAGCCGTACGCACCCGCCTGCGCCGCTTCCTGCCATGATCACCCTGCTCGGCCTGGACGGCGCCACCTGGGATCTGCTCGACCCGTTGATGGCCGCGGGGGAGATGCCGCACTTGCAGCGCCTGTGCGCGCAGGCTGCACGCGGCCCCCTCCTCTCCACCTGGCCCCCGGTGACGGCGCTGGCCTGGCCCACCTTCTACACCGGCCAGAACCCCGGCAAACATGGCGTCTTCTCCTTTGTGCAGCGCCAGGCCGATGGCCGCGAACAGGTGGTCAGCGCCGCGGATGTGCACGCGCCGCCCCTGTGGGCCTGGACGAGCGCAGCCTCCCGGACGGCCGGCGTGCTGGGCGTGCCCCTCACCTATCCCCCGCGGCCCCTGACCGGCTTCCTCATCCCCGGCTTCCTCACGCCGCCCGCGGCCGCCGATACCAGCTACCCCGCCGGGCTGTTGGCCGACCTGGCCCCCCACATCGGCGCCTGGACCTTTCACATCCCTCCACCGGCAGGGGAGATGCGGCCTGATCGGGTGCGCGGCCTCATCGCCGACCTGATCGCCGACGCCGACCGTCGCCTGGCCGCCATCCGCCTGCTGCGCCAACGCTACCGGCCCGATCTACTGATCAGCGTGTGGATGGCGACAGATACGGTACAGCATCTGTTCTGGGGCCTGCTCCACCCCGATCACCCCCGCTATCATCACCCCGAAGCCGCCGAGCTGCGCCAGCTCATCCTGCCCCTCTACCGGCGGCTGGATGAGATCGTGGGCGCGCTGGCTGCCGAGACCTTGCCAGACGGGGTGTTCCTGCTCATGAGCGACCACGGCTTCGGCCCTGTTCACCGCCGCCTGACCCTGAACAGCCTGTTGTGGCGGGAGGGCTATCTGCACCTGCATGGCGGGCGGCTGTTGGCCAGCCGGTTGCGCCGCCGCGCCCGCCGCATGTGGCCATTCGCCGGCCCGTCCGGGCCAGAACGCCACATCCAGGCCCAGCCCGGCCAGAACGCCTACATCGACTGGACGCGCACGCGCGCCTTTGCCGGCGCCGCCCACGAGTTGTGCATCCACATCAACCGCAGCGACCGCTTCCGTCAGGGCTGCGTGCCCCCCGCCGCCGCGGCCGGGCTGGCCGCAGAACTGCGCCCGCTGCTGCTGGCCCTGCGTGATGAAACAGGC
>JABWBG010000163.1 GCA_013360575.1 Caldilineales bacterium | reverse complement strand
ACGCTGATCCCCGCGCCCGGCGCAGATGCAGCCGCATCCGCCCCGGACGCGGCCCTGCAACGGGGGGATGTGCTGACCGCGGCAGGCCGCTATCAGGAGGCGCTGGCCGCGTACACGCTGGCGAGGGACGGGGACGCGGCCCGCGCCGAACCCTGGCGGGGGCTGGGCAATACGCATTATTGGCTCGGCGACCTGACGCAGGCGCTGGCCGCGTATGAAACCGCGGCCCAACTGGCCCCCGCCGAAGCCGACATCTGGCTGCTGCTGGGGCTGGCGCAGGCAGAAGCAGGCCAGCCAGACGCGGCCATCGCCGCCCTGCAACAGGCCGCCGCGCTGGCGGACTGCGATCCGGCCCCGCACCTGGTATTGGGCGGCTTGTACTGGCAGCAGGATGACCTGGAACAGGCCGCGCAGGCGTATGAAACCGCGCTGGCCATCGACCCCAGCCACGCAGATGCGCAGTTCGTGCTCGGCAGCATCCGCTGGCAGCAGGGCGCGTACGCGCAGGCCGTGCCCGCGCTGCAAGAGGCCATCGCCCTGCGCCCCGATTTCGGCGAAGCCTACCGGGTGCTGGGGCAGAGCTATCGCGGCCTGGGCGATTGGGCAGCCGCGGCCGCGGCCTACGAGCGCCTGGCCGAACTGGCGCCGGCGGATGAAGGCGCGTTTACCTTCCTGGGCGACGCCTACACGGCATTGGGGCGCGCAGACGACGCCATCGCCGCCTACGAGCAGTCGCTGGCCCTGGTCGATGACGCCGTGGTGCGGGTGCTGCTGGGCGTGCTGCGACTGCAAGCGGGCGATCTGGCTGCGGCCCAGGCCGAGTTCCAGCAGGCGCTGGTGGTGCAGCCCGGCTATGTGCGGGCGCATCAGGCCCTGGGCAATATCTATCAACAGCAGGGCGCGTACGCCGCGGCCATCGCTGAATATGAACAGGCGCTGGCGGCTTCGACAAGCTCAGTCGAGGCGCAGGAGCAGCGCGCGTTTATCTATGTGCAATTGGCCACCTCGTTGGCCCGCAGCGGGCGGGAGGAGGAGGCGATCGCGGCGTTGCAGGCGGCGCTGGATCTGGCCCCTGCCGACACCATGGCCCTGGGCCTCCTGGCCCAGGTCTACGCCGGGCAGGGGGAGCTGGCCCTGGCCCAACAGGCGTATGAGGCGGTCGTGGCGGTCGATGATCAGGATGACGCCGCCTTTTTCGGGCTGTCGCTGGTGGCCTACAAGCAATGCAGCCTCAGCACCGCGGTGCAAGCGCAGGCGCAAGCCGTGGGGCTGGCGAAAATCAGCGGCTATCAGGCCTGGCTGGCCTATCTTTACGCGGCGCAGGGCCGCGACGCCGAGGCGGAGGCGCTCTTCGCGGCCCTGGCCGCGGCGCCGGCGGAGGATGTTTTCGCTCACGGCGCTGTGGGCGATCATCTCTTTTTGAACGGGAAGTTGGACGCGGCCGCGCAGGCCTATCAGAAGCTGTTCGATCAAGCGGCGCTGACGCCCCTGGCCGCGTTCATTGGCCACAACGGGCTGGGCAAGGTGCTGCTGGAACAGGGCAAGCTGCTGCCCGCGGCCAGCGAATTCGAGCAGGCCCTCGCTGCCTTCCCCGCGGCCGGCGCAGACCCGCAGATGCTGTTGGGCGATATTGCCCTGCGCGAGGGTGATGTGGCGGCGGCGCTGGCGGCCTACGATCGGGCGGCGGCGTTGCTGCCCGATTATCAGGGCCTTTATGCGGTGGATGAAGCCACGTTGCTGGCGGTGGGACTGCATGTGCGCCGCAGCATCGCCCTGACGCGGGCCGGGGATGAGGCTGCGGCGCAGGCAGCGCAGGCGCAGGCGCAGGCCCTGGCGCTGGCGCAGGAGGTGGTGAACCGGGTGCCGCGCTCGCCCCTCGGCCACCTGGCCCTGGGCCTGGCGCATCAGGTGGATGGCGCGGACGATCTAGCTGATCGCTCCTTTGCCATCGCCGCCCAGTGCGATCAAAACCTGGCCGCAGCCCGCGCAGTCCTCGCCGCGTACCTTGCGGCGTTGGGCAGTATTCAGTGATCAGTGTTCAGTGATCAGTGTTCAGTGATCAGTGTTCAGAAGCGCTAAACCCTAAAGGTTTTAGAAACCTTTAGGGTTTTTTCTTGGATTATTGAGGAGATACTCACTACACTGAATACTGAATACTGAATACTGAATACTGAATACTGATCACTGAGCACTAAGAAACCCCAACGCAGCGATGATGACCCGTTCTTTGATTTCGCCGCAGCGTACTTGCGCGCGTATCCAAGCGAGATCGACCCAGGCATGCTGGATGAATTCGGCGGCGTCGCGGCGCGGGCGACCATCGGGCCGGGTTTGCTCGGCCACGAAGATATGCACAAGCATGTCCTCGAACGCGGGGTTGTCCCAGAATGTGCCCAAATGCCGCCAGGTTGGGGCCACATGCCCCGTTTCCTCGGCCAGCTCTCGCTGCGCGGCCTGCAATGGCGTCTCGCCGGGGTCGATCAGGCCGCCGGGCATCTGCCAGATCACCTCATCCACCGGATAGCGGTACTCCCGTTCCAGCAGCACCTGGCCCTGATCGTTAAAAGCCAGCACCGCGGCCCCATGCTGCTGGCGGCGGATGACGGTGTAGTCGTAAACGCGGCCATCGGGCAGGGCCAGCGTATCCACATCGACCTGGATCCAACGATTGGCAAAGGCGGTGTGGCCGTGCAGCCGGCGCCAGGGGTGAGGGGTGTCGCTCATGGCGCTCAGAAAGGGAAGAAAATCGGCAGCAGGGGAATGCCGACGAGTAGGACGATCAGCGAGATGGCAAAACCGTTCTTCACATAGTCGCTGAAACGATAGCCGCCGGGGCTCATCACCAGCACGTTGGCCGGATGGGAGACGGGGGTCATGAAGCTGGAGGCGATGGCGTAGGCGATGCCCATCATGAAAGGGTAGGGGGAGACGCCGAGATTGGCAGCCGTGGCCAGGGCAATGGGAGACATGACCACGGCGTTGACCGCGCTGGGGATGAACTGATTGACCGCCAGGGTGAGGATCATGATGCCGGCGAGGATGGCAACCGGCCCATACGGGCCTACCAGATTGACCACGCTGTTGGCCAGCAGCGCCGCGGCGCCGGTCTGTTGCATGGCCAGGCCAAGGGGGAGCATGGACGCAATCAAGAAAACGGCCTGCCAGGAGATGGCGCGGTAGGCCTCGTCCATGCTGAGGCAACGGGTGAGCACCATGAGCGCGGCCCCGGCAATGGCCGCCACCGAGATCGGCAGCCAGCCGAGCAGGACGACTGCCACCACGCCGAGCATGATCAGGGCCGCAAAAGGGGCCTTTTCCAGCCGCGGTTTCTCCTGCACATCCAACTTCAGCACAAAGAAATCGCGCTCGCGGGCCAGGATCTCGAAGCGCTCGCGCGAGCCGTAGCACAGGAACGCGTCGCCATACTGCAGGGGGATGTCGGCCAGGCCGGTGCGATAGGCGCGGTCGCCGCGCCAGATGGCCAGCACCGACACGCCGAACTTCTCGCGGAAGCGCAATTGGCGCAGAGTCTTGCCGGCCAGCGTGGTGTAGGGGGAGAGCATCACTTCGATGATGGCAAAGGGGCCATCTTCCAGTTCGGTCAGATCGATATGCACGTTGGGCTGCAGCTTGATCGTTTGTAGCCCGCGCAGCACCTCGATATCGGTGGTGTGGCCGGAGAGCAGCAACTGATCGCCAGCTTGCAAGGTGAGGCTGGCGTCGGGTAGGAACCAGTCCCGGCCCTGGCGGATGACGTTGAGAACGGAGATGCCATAAGCCGCGCCCAGACGGGCCTCTTGTATGGTGCGCCCGCCCAGAGCCGAGCCTTCAGGCACACTGACAACGAGCAGGTATTTTTCCAGATTGTATGCCTCCGCCTCCTCCAGGCTGAGGGTGCGGAACCCAGGCTGGTCGGCGAAAGCCCGTAGATGAACGGGCAGGCCCTCGATCAGCACGCGATCGCCTGGCTCCAAGACAAGCTGCTGCAAGTTGGTGCGGCGCACCCTGTCCCCGCGGCGCATGGCCAGGACGCTGGCGCCAAAGCGCTGGCGCACGCCCACCTCGACCAGCGTCTTGCCGGCGAAAGCCGATCCGGGCGCGATCTCAAACTCAGCCAGCTCTGCGTCTGCGGCCAACAGGTGTTGGAGGGCGGGGCGGTCATTCTCAAGATGAAAGAGGGGCCGGTTGGAGATCTGCTCGAATTGGTCGAGCCGGCCCAGGGCCAGCAGGCGGTCCCCGCCCTCCAGGATCAGAGTGGGATCGGGAGCCAAACGAAGGCCGTTCTTGCGCTCGATGCTGAGGATGTTGAGGCCGAGGGCGCGGCCCACCCGGCTGTCGGTCAGGGTCCTGCCGGCCAGAGGGCTATCTTCCGGCAGGATGAGCATGGCCAGCCGTTCTTCCAGGCCATAAAGGGTGCGCAGGTCGCGATCGGCCATGCCGCTGTTGGCCGCGGCCAGGGGCCGGGGCGTCTGCCGGTCGGGCAGCAGCCGCCGCCCGATCAGATTCATGTAAAGGATGCTGACGACGAGAATGGCGAGGCCGATAGGTGTGAAATCAAAAAGGCCCAGGGGGGGCAGGCCGACATCGCGCAGGAAGTCGCTGATCACCAGGTTGGAAGCGGTGCCGATCAGCATGAGCATGCCGCCGAGCAGGGAGGCGTAGGCCATGGGCAGGAGGAGACGAGAGGCGGCGCGACCGGTACGGCGAGCAATGTCGATGGTCACGGGCAGGAACATGGCAGCCACGCCGATGTTGTTCATGAAACCGGAGAGCAGCGCGGTGCTGGTCATCAACACGGTCAGCAACCGGGCTTCATCACTGCCCCGGCTTTGATTGGGGCGGGCGCGAGCCAGCCGTATGACTTGTTCTCCCAGTTTAGCAGCGACGCCGGTGCGGGCCAGGCCGGCGGAGAGGATGAAAACGGCCCAGATAGTGACCACGGCCGGGTTGGAAAAGCCTGCTATCGACTCGGTGGGCGTGACGAGGCCGGCAATGACCAGGATCACCAGCACGAACAGGCCCACCAAATCAGGCCGCAGCCGTTCGGTGACAAAGAGCAGGATTACGGCCAACAGAATGGCAAGGGTAAGCGCGATGTCGAGGGTCATGGGGCAAGGGTCATGGGGCATGGGGCAGGGGGGGCAGGGGGCAGTTTAGCTGAAGCGCAGATGGGCGGCAAGGCTGCGGCTGGCAAAACGTGGAAGCGCTTGCGAGCAACCGGCGCGGGCCTCCGGTGTAGGCCCTGCCGCCCGGCCCGCGACGGACGATTTTCGCGCCGCCGCCAGACGTGCTATAATAGCTACGTGGAGATCACGGCCATGAATATTGCTTCAATCGTCCAGCGGCTACCCGAAGAATTGCAGTTCATCATGCTCGAGCTTGTAGAGGCTGTCGAGCAGGATATGCGCGCCAAGTTGGCGGTGCGTCGTGAGGATTTCGAGGCGTTGCAAGCCATTGTGCGAGAGCTGGCCGAAGCACAAAAGGATACCGAACGGAACGTCAAAGAGCTAACCCAGGCGCAGAAACGCACAGAAGCGCGCGTGAATGATCTGATTGAAGCACAGAAACGCACAGAAGCACGCGTGAATGAGCTTGCTGAAGCGCAGAAACATACAGAAGCGCGCCTGGAACGCCTGGAAACAATTGTAGCCGAACTAATCGAAGCGCAGAAACGTGCAGAAGCGCGCCTGGAACGCCTGGAAATAATTGTAGCCGAACTAATCGAAGCGCAGAAACGCACAGAAGCGCGCGTGAATGAGCTGGTTGAAGCGCAGAAACTGACAGAAGTACGGATCCAGAAACTGACCGACCGCGTGGCTAAAAACAGTGGACAGTTGATGGAGATGAACTATCGAGATAAGGCCTACGCCTACTTCGGGGCGCTGATGCGGAACGTACGCGTTATCTCCCTGCAAGACCTGGAGCCGGTGCTGGAAAAACATCTCTCCGAGGCGGAAATGCGTGAGTTGCTACCCCTCGATTTGCTCGTGCAGGGACGGCCCCGCCGGATCAGACCGCAGGAGGATGTGTGGCTGGCGGTGGAAGTCTCCATTGTCGTCGACATCAATGATGTCCGACGGGCGCGGCAGCGGGCGCGATTGCTGCGCAAAGCCGGCCTGATCGCAGCCCCTGCTGTTGCCGGAGAGCAGGCTACCAGCGGCGCCGAACTCGCCGCCCAGGAAGATGGGGTGCTGCTGCTGCAAGATGGCAGCAACCACTATTGGGAAGAAGCGCTGCTGGCGATCGACGCAGCGTAGCAGCGCGCTATCCGCCAGGGCTGAGGCTGCTCTTGGTCACGGCCCGGATCATGCCCGAAAAGATAAACGCGTGCACGGGATAGAGCACATACCAATAGAGCAGGCCCGATAAGCCTTTGGGCGCAAAAAAGGCGGTCTGCGTGAGCAGGGAGCGATCCTCAGTCTCCGGCGTCACCTCGAATTGCAGCCAGGCCCGGCCCGGCACCCGCATCTCGGCCCGCAGCCGCAGCAGCCGGCCTGGCTCCACGCCTTCCACCCGCCAGAAATCCAGGGCATCGCCCACGCGTACCTCGGTGGGATGACGGCGCCCACGGCGAAAGCCCACGCCCCCCACCATGCGATCGATGACGCCGCGCAGCCGCCAGGCCCAGTTCCAATAAAGCCAGCCCCGTTCACCGCCCAGGCGGGTGAAGGCCGCGAATACCTTCTCCGCACTCTGCGCCACGGGCATCTGTCGCTTTTCGATGATCATGCCTTCCTGCACCTTCAGCTGCACCGAAGGCGCATCCCCCCGACTGCTGGCCAGGGCGTCGGACCAGGCCGTCTCCACCCCTCCAGCATCCAGGCGCACCAGCGCCCGCGCCACCGCCGTGCGGTAATCCATCGGGCGGATGGAGGGGAACAACTGGTGGGCGCTATCATCGCGCACGATTACCTCATTGCGCAGGCCCTCGATCAGGGGCTGGGCGATCTCCACCGGCACTGGCGTCACCCAGTGCACCCAGTGCGAAGAGAGCCGCGGGGTGAGCACCGGCACCGGTACAAGCCACCGCCGCAAGCCCCGCGCCTCGGCGTATTGCAGCATCATCTCGCCATAGGTGAGGACATCGGCCCCACCGATCTCGATCACGCGGCCGGCGCTGGCCGGGGTGTTCAGCGCCGCCACCAGATAATCCAACACATTGCGGATGCCAATCGGCTGCACGCGGGTGTAGATCCAGCGCGGGCAGATCATCACCGGCAGGCGCTCGGCGAGATTGCGAATCATTTCGAACGAAACGCTGCCGGAGCCGACGATGATGGCCGAACGAAACTCGGTCACCGCCACGCCGCTGTCCGCCAGCACGCGGCCGGTCTCCTGCCGCGATTGCAGGTGATGCGATAGATCGGCGTCAGAGTCGCCCAGCCCCCCCAGATAGATGATCCGCTGCACCCCTGCGGCCCGCGCTGCCTCGCCAAAATGGCGCGCGGCCGCCAGATCGCGCTCGTGAAAATTGCCGTTGCCCCGCATGCTGTGGATCAGATAGTAGGCTGCATGCACACCTTCCATGGCAGCCGGCAGTGTCTCCGGTTGCAGCACATCTCCTTGCACCACCTCGATCTGATCGAGCCAGGGCCGGCCGCTCAATCGCCTGGCGTCGCGCGCCAGCACGCGCACGCTATAATCCGCTTGCAGCAGTCGGGGGACGAGGCGGCCGCCGAGATAACCGGTGGCGCCGGTGACAAGGATGAGGGGGATGCGATCGTTCATATCAGGGCCATCATATCCTCATTGCAAGATTTTGTCAAGATATTTTAGCAAGATATTTATACGAAACTTAGACGATTTCTGTTCAACGCCGGCGGCACAGCAGCACACCCTGGCCGATGGGCACGATCAGCGCATCCATGCGCTCGTCGCTGAGCGCACGATCGAGCATCGGCTGCAAAGTGGGGCGATGGTTGATGGCGTTATCCGCAGCCAGCAGCCCCCCAGGAGCCAGCCGCGGGGCCAGCACTTCATAGCACTCGGCGTAGATCTCCTTTTCTGCATCGAGGAATGCGAAGGCAATCTGCATCTGATCGGCCAGGCGCTGGCGGGCGTCGGCAAAGACCAGTTCCACCACATCCTCGACCTCGGCCAGGCGGAAAGTTTCCCGCGCCAGCGCCGCTTTTTCGGGCAGCACCTCGAAGGTGATCACCCGCCGCCCGGTTGCTCGCGCGGCCAGCGCCAGCCACAGCGCCGAGTAGCCGCCGCTGGCGCCGATCTCTACGATGGGGCCAGGGGGCGCGGCCGCGGCCAGCAAGGCCAGGAATCTGCCTGTCTCAGCCGGCACCTGGCGCAGACGCAGCAGGCGCGGGGTGCCATCGGTGCGATCCTGCTTATCCAGCGCCTCCAAAAAGCGCATGCGGGCCGCGATGGCCGGGGGAATCGTGTGAAACATGCCGATCGCCTCCTTTCAGCCCGCCCGCGCCTTGCGCACCGCGGCGCTGATGGCCGGCAGCACCTGGTGCAAATCGCCGATCACGGCGTAGTCGGCCAGGGCCACGATCTGCGCCTGGCGGTCGGTGTTGATGGCCAGGATGCGTTTGGCTCCTTTGGCCCCCACCATGTGTTGGATGGCCCCGCTCACCCCGCAGGCGATGTAGAGATCGGGGGCGATGCGCGTCCCGGTCTGGCCGATCTGGTCGCTGTGCGGGCGCCAGCCGGCGCTGGTGACGGCCCGCGAGCAGCCCACCACGCCGCCCACCAGCGCGGCCAGCTCCTCCAGCACGGCGAAGCCCTCGCTGCTGCCCACGCC
>JABWBG010000162.1 GCA_013360575.1 Caldilineales bacterium | reverse complement strand
AATAGCCAGCTCACCACACGCAGCCCCAGGCCAGTGGCGGCGCGGCGAGCATTGGGGCGGCGCACCACCGCCGCCGCCGCCGCCAGATCCGCCAAAAATGCGGGCGCGATGGCTGCATGACCGAGATGCACCGTGAGATGCAGACTGGGCGGGCGCTGTTGGCGGTCGAGATGCCAGCCGCGCAGGGTCATTTCATCGGCGATTTCGTAGACATCGAGGCCGTCAGAGCCGATGGCCAGCACACTCATATCAGGATCGCCGAGCACGCGGATGCCGGGAATGGCGGCGATGCCCTGCCGCAGCTGGGCCGTCGTCTCCATCACCTGGCGGGCGATGCGCAGATAACCTGCCTCGCCCAGATAGTTCATCACCGCCCAGGCCGCGGCGATGGCCCCGCCGGGCCGGGTGCCGGTCATCGTGGGCGAAGCGTAGATGCCGCCCGGCCAGTCGGTGACGGCGAAAAGCTGGCAGCGGCGCAGGGCCGCGCTGCGATAGAGGATAACAGAAGCGCCTTTGGCCGTGTAGCCATATTTGTGCAGATCCACCGAGATGGAGGTGACGCCGGGCAGGGTGAAATCGAACGGGGGCGCGGCATAGCCCAGTTTGCGCACGAAAGGCAACAGCATCCCGCCCACGCAGGCGTCGACATGGCAAAGCAGGCCATGTTCGGCGGCCAGGGCGGCGATGTCGGCTATGGGATCGACCACGCCCTGCGGATAGGATGGGGCGGAGCCGGCCAGCAGCACCGTGTTCGGGGTGATGGCCGCGCGCATGGCCGCCACATCGGCGCGGTAGTCGGCCCCGACCGGGATGTGCACCAGTTTCAGGCCGAAATAATGTGCGGCCTTGTCGAAACCGGGGTGGGCAGTGACCGGCAAGACCACCTCCGCCGTGGTGATGTGGGGCCGCTGCGTCCGCGCCCATTCCCGGGCCGTGAGCATGGCCATCAGCAGGCTCTCGGTGCCGCCGGAAGTCATGTTTCCCGTCACCTCGGCATCCCCGCCCAACAGGCCGGCGGCCATACTGATCACTTCGGTCTCGAAGCGGCGCAGGCTGGGGAAGGCGGTGGGGTTGAGGCCATTTTCGGAGAAGAAAAGGGCGTAGGCCTCTTTGGCCACGGCTGCCACATCTTCCCCGGCCTGGAAAACCAGGCTGAAGGCGCGGCCATGGCGCCAGTCGATGTCCGCGTCGCGGGCCTCGTTCATGCGCTGGAACAGGGTTTCGGGCAACGTCCCGTGCGGGGGCAGGGGGATGGGGGTCGGGTTCATGACAGGAAGGGCAACAATCAACAATCGACGGCCAACGGCCAACGGCCATTGTGGTGCGTCCTATTATCGCCGGAGAGGCGGCGCCAGGCGAATTGGGTCGCGCCAGGAGGGGACGGGATGAAAAGTCACTGAAAAAAGTTCCAGGAGTCTTGACAATGCAACCGGTTGCTTTTACAATGGAGCCAGCCATGCAACCGATTGCATGACCCTTATCATTTTGCGAAAATGACTACCCGGTCAGATGCCACCAGGAACGCAGAGGATGCAGATTCTTTGCCGCCATCGCTTGGTTTGCCGCGTTGATTCGCGTTCCCACGCGTCGATTTGAGCAGGTATCTGCCCAAAAGGCTCCGCCCTCTACCCCATGCCGACCATTCGTGATGTCGCCACCCGTGCAGGTGTGCATCCCAGCACCGTCAGCCGGGTGTTCACTGGCAAGACGCAGATCAGTGAAGTGACACGCGTGCGCGTCCTGGCTGCTGCCGATGCGTTGGGATTTCAGCCCAACGCGGTGGCGCGTTCCTTGAGCATGCAGCGCACGAATATGATCGCCGTGGTGGTGCCGCACGCGTTCGATGGCTATTTCGAGGACAGCTATTTTCCAGAGGTGATGCGGGGCGTGTTGCGCTCGGCCTATAAACATGAATACCGGGTGCTGGTGGGCGGCAGCAGCGGGCGGGCAGATGAGATCGTGCAGCTTTTTGACATCGTAGGATCGAGACAGGCGGATGGCATTCTGGTGCTCAGCAACCGCCTGGATGTAGACATCGTCGGCGCCCTGTGCAACCAGAACATCCCTTTTGTGCTCATGGGCAAGCCCACGCCAGAATATGAGGAGGTGGCCTGGGTCGATTCGAACGACGCCGCCTACACCGGGCAGGTGGTCGATTATCTTATCGGCCTGGGGCATCGCCGTATCGCCTACGTCGGCGGCGATCCCGATGTGCTGGTCACGAAGGAACGGCAGCGGGGCTATTGCGAAGCCATGGCCCGGGCCGGGATTGAAATCGTGCCAGAGTGGATCGATTATGGTTTTTTTGTCGAAGATGGCGGTTATCAGGCGGTGCAGCGCATGCGCCGGTTGAACGGCGACGCCCCCACCGCCTACTATGCCGCCAACGATCTCATGGCCCTGGGGATTTTGCGGGCCTTGCGTGAACAGGGCATCGATGTCCCCGGCGAAATCTCAGTTGTGGGCACCAATGGCTCTTTGATCAGCGCGCACAGCCATCCCCCCCTCACCACACTCCATGTTCCTTATGCCGATATGACGGCCAAAGCGACTTCTATCCTGCTGCAAAGTATTCATACAGGAGACATGCCTAAAGCCCAACACACCATCGACTGCCAACTCATCATTCGTGAATCTACCGGCCCTGCCATTACAATGTAGAAGCCGGCTGGTCATTGTCGGCGCACCGACACCCGCATCTTCTTGTTTCAACCTTCAACCATCCCACCCTATCTATCTCACCCGTCTCATCCAAAAGGAGGAAACCCTCATGTTCCGCAGAACCGCGTTGGTTCTTCTCATCGTCATCGTGGCCGCCTTTGCCCTGGCTGCTTGCGGCGGCGGGGCTGCCGAACCCACGGCCGCCCCCACCCAAGCGCCGGCCGCTGCCACGAACACCCCCGTCCCGGCTGCGACCAACACCCCGGTCCCCGCCCCGACCAACACCCCGGTGCCCGCTGCCACGGACACTCCCGTCCCTGCTGCGGCCCCCGCCGGCACCCTGCGCGTCTGGGCCGACGACACCCGCGCCCCCATCTTGCAGGCCCTGGCCCCCGATTTCCTGGCCGCCTACAACATCGAGCTGGTGGTCGAGTTGCGCTCCGCCATCCGCGATGACTTCCAGGTTGCCGCGCCCGTGGGCGAAGGCCCGGACATCATCGTCATCGCCCACGACCAGGCCGGCACGCTGGTTGAAAACGGCCTCCTGGCCGAGGTAGACCTGGGCGACAAAGCCGACATGTTCCTGGACATCGCCAAAGGCGCCTGCACCTTCGACGGCGTGCTCTACTGCATGCCCTACGCCACCGAGAACATGGCCTTCTTCCGCAACACCGATCTGGCGCCCGACGCCCCCGCCACCTGGGACGACGTGCTGACCACCGGCCAGGCCCTGATCGGCGAAGGCAAGACCACCTATGTCATGGCCGTCACCGGCACCACTTACGATGCCTACCCGCTCTTCACCGCCTTTGGCGGCTACATCTTCGGTAAAGATGCCGCCGGCAACTGGAATCCGGAAGACCTGGGTGTGGACAGCGAAGGCATGGTCGCCGGCGTGAAGTTCCTGGCCGATGGCGTGGCTGCCGGCACCCTTCCCAAGGACTGGGACTGGGCCAACAACCATGCCCTGTTCGAGACCGGCGAGGTTCCCTACATCATGGCCGGCCCCTGGGCCCTGGATCGCATCCGCGCCTCGGGCGTGTCCTACGCCATCAGCAACTTCCCGGCCGGCCCCGCGGGCGAGGGCGCTCCCTTCGCCGGCACCCAGGGCTTCTTCATCAACGGCCTCAGCGACAATGTCCTCCTGGCCCAGGCCTTCCTGACCGAATTCGTCGCCACCGACGAAGTCATGACCGCCCTGTATGAAGCAGGGGGTCGCCCCTCGGCCTACATCCCCACCCTCGAAGCCACCGACGATCCTGACCTGGCCGCCTTTGGCGAGGCTGGCGCCAACGCCACCATGATGCCCGCCATCGCCGCCATGGGCTCGGTCTGGGGCAACTGGAACGACGCTGTGGTGCTGGCCCGCGATGCCAAGCAGACTCCGGAAGAAGCCATGGCCGATGCCGGCGTCAAGATCCGCAGCCTCATCTCCGGCGCCGCCGCCGGCATGGTCAACGTGCCCGGCTCCTACCAGGCCGCGGCCGGCTGCCCCGGCGACTGGCAGCCCGACTGCGAAGCCACCGCCATGACCAAGGGCGATGATGGCTTGTGGACCAGCGGCCCCTTCGCCCTCGCCGCCGGCGATTATGAGTGCAAGGTCGCCATGGATGGCGGCTGGGCGCTCAACTACGGCGTCGACGGCAAGAAGGATGGCGATAACTACAAGTTCAGCCTCGCCGCCGCTGGCGAAGTCAGCTTTGTCTACGACCCCAACACCAACTTGCTGACCATCAACGTGCCGTAACTTCATCACACCACACGAAGGCCGGGAGCTCCTCCCGGCCTTCGTCCTTTCACCCGGAGGAGTACGACCATGACACTCGCAACCAAGAGTGGAACCTGGGGAATTCGGGGGCCTTCGGAGTCGATGTTTGCGGTGCTGGTGCGGATCATCCTCATCGCCCTGTTCGATGTAGGTGTGATCTGGTTCGTGTCCAATGCATTTGCCAAAGGATTCACCCAGCTGGGCATTGTGCTGATCGTCATTGCCTTGATGATCAATGCCATCTTCCTGCTGCAAAAAGCCTATCCCTACCGGTGGATGGCGATCGGGTTGTCTTTTCTCATCCTGTTCACCATCTATCCCATGCTGTTCACCTTCTACGTCGCCTTCACCAACTACGGCGACGGCCATCTGCTGACCAAGGAACAGGCCCTTCCCCTCATCTTGCAAGAAAAATACCTGCCCGAAGAGGGTAAATCCTTCTCGTGGACGGCCTATCGCGCTGATGATGGCAAATATGCTTTGTGGCTGGTGGATCCTTCCGGCGCTACCTTCCTGGCCAGGCAAGATGAGACCGTGATCCCGGCCCAGCCCGGCGATCCCGGCATCGGTGAGCCGGACGGCAAAGGCATTCCCCAATCGATCGAAGGCTACACCCGCCTGAACACCTTGCTGGCTGCCGCCGACAAAACCCTGCCCACAGTGCTTTTCGGCGCCGAGGGCGAGCAGACGGTGCAGATCCGTTCGCCGAGCGCGGCGGCAGAATTGCAGCAGCGTTACATCTACGACGAAGCCGCCGACGCGGTCATCGACCAATCGAACGGCGACATCTACAACAACGTCGAGGGCACCTTCGCCACCAAGGATGGCAAAACCATCCGGCCGGGGTTCCGCACGACGATCGGCTGGAAAAATTTCCAGGATTTCCTGACCAATCCGGCCCTGCGCGGCCCCATGGTGCGGATCCTCCTCTGGAATTTCATCTTTCCCACCGTCAGCGTGCTCTCCACCTTCTTCCTGGGCCTTGGCATTGCCATCATGTTCAATGACAAGGACTTCCCCTTCAAGAAGATCATCCGCACCTTCCTGCTCATCCCCTACACCATCCCCGGCCTGATCTCGATCATCATCTGGCGCGGCATGATGAACCCCGAATTCGGCATCATCAACCGCACCATCGAAAACTGGTTCGGCATCGACGGCCCGCCCTGGACCGTGGAAGCGATCTGGGCGCAGACGGCGATCCTGCTGGTCAACCTGTGGCTGGGCTATCCCTACATGATGTTGGTGTGCAGCGGCGCCCTGCAATCGATCCCCGCCGACCTGTACGAGGCGGCCACGGTGGATGGCGCCAGCGTCTGGGCCAAGTTCCGCAAGATCACCTTGCCGCTGCTGCTGGTGGCGGTTGGGCCCCTGCTCATCGCTTCCTACGTCTTCAATTTCAACAACTTCAACCTCATCTACCTTTTCATCAGCGGCGGCCCCCCCATCGCTGGGGCCTCGACTCAGGCCGGGCACACCGACATCCTGCTCAGCTACGTCTACAAACTGGCCTTCGAATCGGGCGGGCGCGGCGTGCAGTACGGCCTGGCCTCGGCCATCTCCATCGTCATCTTCATCATTGTCGGGGCCATGACCCTGTTCCAATTCCGCTTCACCAACATGTGGGAGGAGGTCAGCGAAAATGTCTAGCCAAACGGCAAACACCAGACTATTCGGCTCACAGGCGTTTCAGAAGCGTTTCAGCGTCGCTATTCGCCTGATCATCGCCCTGTTCCTCATCCTCTTCTCCATCTTTCCGGTGCTGTGGATCATCTCTGCCTCGTTGGACCCGGCCAATTCCCTGGCCACGCAGAAGATCATCCCCGACAACGCCAACTTCATGAACTACAATCGCCTGTTTGGCAAGGATCCAAACTTTGCCTTCGGCGAGCTCTTCTACTGGCGCTGGTGGTTCAACTCGATCAAGATCGCCTCGATCTCCACCGTCCTCACCCTCTCCCTGACCACGATGGCGGCCTACGCCTTCTCGCGGCTGCGCTTTGCCGGCCGCGTCACCATGCTCAAGGCCATCCTTTTGATCCAGGTCTTCCCCAACCTGCTGGCTCTGGTCGCCATCTTCCTGATCATCTTCCAGACGGGCGAGATCATCCCGGCCCTGGGCCTGAACACCCACGCCGGCCTGATCCTGGTGTACATGGGCGGGGCCATGGGCATCAACATCTGGCTGATGAAAGGCTTCCTCGACACCATCCCCCGCGATATCGATGAATCGGGCATGGTGGACGGGGCCAGCAACTGGCAGATCTTCTCCCGCTTGCTGCTGCCCCTGCTGCGGCCCATCCTCATCGTCATCGGCATCCTCTCCTTCATCGGCACCTACGGCGACTTCGTCCTTGCCCGCATCCTGCTGCGCAAGGTCGAGGACTACACCCTCATGGTCGGCCTGCAACTCTTCACTGCCGGCCAGTTCGACCGCAAATGGGGCGTCTTCGCCGCCGGCGCTCTGATCGGGGCGCTGCCGATCATGATCATCTACATCGCGCTGCAAGATCAGATTGCCGGCGGACTGACCACCGGCGCGGTGAAGGGATAATCGCATAGTGGGTAGTGGGTATTGGATAGCACCCGGCGTCGCCTCAGTCAGCGAACAACTATCCAACATCCACTATCCCCTATCCTCTGTCAACCACATCGCGATCATGGATGCCTCGCCCAAGCGGCTACTCCTTCCACTCATTCTCATTGTGTCGATAGCCCTGTTGCTGCAACAGGGCTATCTTCATTCCGCCGCCGAAGCGGACGCCGCCGCGGCGCTCTCCTTTCGCGATGTCAGCGCCGAGGCCGGGCTGGCGCACCACCGTGTGCCCGGCATCGAGATGTTCGCCGGGCAGGCCTGGGGCGATTTCGACAACGACGGCTGGGCCGATCTCTATGTCACCGACCCCAGCGGGCCGAACACCCTCTACCGCAACAACGGCGACGGCACGTTCTCGACCTCTGACCTGGCCCCGACTGTGGCCCTGCCCCAAGCCTACTCGCAGGGCGCCATCTTTGCCGATTATGATAATGATGGCTGGAAAGACCTGTTCGTAGCCAATTGGGGCCAGAACACGCTTTTTCGCAACGAAAATGGCCGGGCGTTTCGGGATGTGACGGCGGCGGCAGGGCTGGCCCGCGACAACGCCAACAGCAAGACCGCCTCCTGGGGCGATTTCGACGGCGACGGCTGGCTCGATCTCTACATCGCCAACTGGTCATGCTATCCCAAATGCGGCCGCCAACTGGAAGGTGAATCGGACAAGCTCTATCGCAACAATGGCGACGGCGCCTTCAGCGACGTGACCGACTGGCTGGGCGGGGGCACGACCGGGGCCGGATTCGTGGCCAGCTTCAGCGATTTCGACAACGACGGCGACCTCGACATCTATCTGGTCAACGATGCCTTCGTCAACCCGGTGGGCAACAAGCTGTGGCGCAACGACGGCCCCGGTTGCCGCGGCTGGTGCTTCGCCCAAATCGCCCAAGAGGTAGGCGCGGATGCCAAAGTGTTCGGCATGGGCCTGGCCACCGGCGATTATGACAACGACGGGGACAACGACTTCTACTTTTCCAACGTCGGCCCCATGACCCTGCTGCGGCAGGAGGGGGGCGTGTTCAGCGATGTGGCCGCGGCTGCCGGGGTGCAGGCGCCCACCGCCATCGCCTGGGGCGCGGTTTTCCTCGACTATGACAACGACGGCTGGCGCGACCTCTATCTGGCCGTGTCCGACACCACCAACCACCGCGACGTGGCCGCCAACCAGCTCTTCCGCAACCAGGGCGATGGCGCCTTCGCCGCCGTGACCTGCCAAACCGAAGCCACCGACGTGCGCATGAGCATCGGCCTCGCCGCTGCCGATTATGATCAGGATGGCTGGGTGGATCTGCTGGTGGGGAATCAGGATGAAGGCTATCGCCTGTATCGCAACCAGGGCGCGGCCAATACGGCCCATCACTGGCTGGCGCTGGAGTTGGCCGGCGGCGGGCCGGTGAACCGGGATGCCGTGGGCGCCCGCGTGCACGTCATGGCCAACGGCGTCACCCAAATGCAAGAGGTGATCGCGGGCAGCAGCGTGGGCGCGGGCAATGAATTGGCGCTCTATTTTGGCCTGGCCGCGGCCACGACCGCGGATTTGCGGGTGCGCTGGCCGGACGGGCGGGAACAAACCATCGCCGGGGTTCAGGCAGACCGACGCTATCGCCTGACCTACCCCGCCGACCTGCAAGCCCTGACGCCTGCCCCAACCCAACCGGCAATCTCGTTCAGCCTGCCGGCTTTCAATCTGGCCATGTGGCTGGCGCTGGCCGCGGCTGCGCTGGCCCTGGCGGGGTGGCTGCAGCGGCGGGGCCGACGCGCCCT
>JABWBG010000161.1 GCA_013360575.1 Caldilineales bacterium | reverse complement strand
AGGGGTCGCCCTGCTGCTGACGGCCGGGATGTGGCTGGCGGCGCTGCCCGCCAATTGGGCGCCGACCAACTTTCGCGAAGATTGGCGCGCCGCCGCCCAGTATGTGGCCGCGCAGGAGGGAGCGAACGACGCGGTGGTCGTGCATGTCGATTATCTGCACGTGGCCTTCGAGCGCTATTTTCAGGGTCAGTCCCCGGTTTTCTTCCCCTTCACCGAGCAGTTGACGGCCCCCGATCAGGTGGAACCGCCCCTGTTGGGATTGCTGCCCTTCGATAGCGTGTGGCTGGTGCAGGCGCACACCCTCTATTTCGATCCCGATCACCTGGTGGAGCGCTGGCTGGCCGACCGCTTCCCCCTGGCCACCGAGCAGTATCCAAACGGGGTCACGGTCAAGCGCTTCCTCACCCGCTATCGCCTGTCGCAGCCGCCCGCGGGCCTGCCCCAGATCGATGCCGCCTTCGGCCCCGATATCAACCTTGTCGCCTGCCAGGCCGCGCCCACCCGCACCCCCGCCACCGATGTGCGCAGCCACCCGCCCAGCGCCTGGATCCATGTGCAATTGTACTGGCTGGCCCACCGCACCCCCTCCGCGGATTTCACCACCCGCGCCCGCATGATCGACGCCCAGGGCCAGGTGTGGGGCGAGCGGCTGCACCGCGAGCGGGAGACGCTGCGGCTGTGGCCCACCTCGCGCTGGCAGCCGGGGGAGATCGTGCGCGAAGACCTGGACGTGAACCTCAACCCCATCACCCCGCCCGGCCCCTACCGCATCGTCGTGGCCCTGCTCGACCCAACCGCCGCGCCGCTGGGGACAGAGGTGGGGTGTGGAGAGATTGTAATCGATTAGCGAGGCTTTGGGGGGGGCGACGTGGTGCGTGGGTGCGGCTTTTCCAAAAGGCCGCGGACTTGGTATGCTACCCCCCATGTTCAGCGCCCTGATCCTTCTTATTGCTGTCAGCGCCGCCCTGATCGGCGTGCTGTGGCTGCCAGATGCAGGCACGCGCACCGCCGGCCTCGCCAGCGTGGGCGCGAGCCTGCTGCTGGCCGGCGTGGCCTTCCAACGGCTAGGCCGGGAATGGCCGCGCCCGGAACCGCAGAGGGAAGAGCGCTGGCAGTTGCAGCCTCGCAACTGGCGCGGCGGCCTCGGCCTGCTCCTGCTCGTCGCCGGCCTGCTGCTGACCCTCTGGGGGCTGTGGCAGGTGTGGACGCAGCCCTTTCATTGGGGCCAGGTCTGGCGCTGGCTGGGCGGCCTGACCCTGATCCTGCTCGGCCTGGCCCTGGCCGGCCGGATCGTGCGGCCAAACGCCGCCCCGGCCGCAGCCATCCCGCCCGAAACCATCGGCCCCCGGCCCAGCGGCTACAAACTGCGCGCCCTCGGCCTGGAAGAGCCGCCGCCTGCCCGCGCTCCCGCCGATATCTTTCAGCCCCGCCTGCCTCGCTGGCTGGAAGTGATCCTCCTGCTCCTGATCCTGGCTACGGCCCTCTGGTTCCGCGTCGACGGCATCGCCAGCATGCCCCCCGGCATCTTCATCGACGAGACCAACTCCGCCCTCGACGCCCTGCGCATCCTCGAAGGCCGCAGCGACAGCCTCTTTGGCGTCGGCTGGTTCGAGACGCCCAACGGCTTCGTCTACTTGCAGACCCTGTTCATCCGCCTGCTGGGCACGACCTTCCTGGCGGTCAAGGTGCAATCGATCCTGCCCGGCTTCCTCACCATTCTCGCCCTCTATTTTCTGGCCCGTGAGCTGTTCGGCGTCCGCCCCGCCCTCTTTGCCGCCGCGTTCCTGGCCTTCAACCGCTGGCATTTCAACATGAGCCGCTGGGGCTGGAACGAGGTCTATCCCCCCCTCATCCAGGCGCTGGCCCTCCTCTTCATCCTGCGCGGGGCGCGGCGCCGTTCCCTGTGCGATTGGGCGCTGGCCGGATTCCTGCTCGGCCTGGGCATGTACACCTATCTCGCCATCCGCATGGCCGTGATCGCCATTGCCCTCTATCTCCTCTACCGCAGTCTGGTGGATCGGGGTTTTCTGCGCCGCAGCCTGGCCGGGATGGCGGTGTTCGCCGCGGTCTACACCCTCACCTTCGCCCCCCTGGCCTTCACCTACCTCCGCGACCCCTTCACCCTGCTCAACCGCACCCGCCAGATCAGCATCCAGCACGACATCGACATGGCCGGGGGCGACTTGCAGCCGCTGTGGCAGTCGATCAAAAGCCATGTGCAGATGTTTCACATCGTCGGAGACGCGAACCCGCGGCACAACCTGCCCTTCGCGCCGATGCTGGACCCGGTGACCGGGGCCTTTTTCCTGCTCGGCCTGGGCTGGGCGCTGTGGCGCTGGCGCGATCACCGCCGCGGCCTGCTGCTGATCTGGATCCCCGTCACCTTGCTGGGCGGCATCCTCTCCCGTCTGGCCGAAGCCCCCCAGGCCTATCGCGTCCTCGCCGTCACCCCGGCCATTGCCCTGCTCGCCGGCGACGCCTACGATCTCAGCCTGCGCGCCCTGACCGCGCCGGCCCGGCGCTACCACTTGTGGCGGTGGCTGTGCGCGGCCCTGGCCCTGGCTGGCTTGTTGGCCGCGACCTGGCTCAACTACGATTTCTACTTCCAGCGCCAGGCGCGCGATCAGGCGGTCTACATCGCCTTCAACCCCCTGGAAAACGCCATCACGCGGGAAGTGCTGGCCAAACGCGCCGATCACCAGCTCTACCTCAGCCCCCGCTTCTACTATTTCGCGCCCCTGCGCTTCTTCGCCTACCGTCCCACCCGTTTCGTCGGCTACCAGATCGGCCCCTGGCGCTACACACCCTTCCCCGCCCAGGGCGGCGGCCTGGAAGACTCCGGCTTCCATCTGGCCGATCCTGCGCTCGACCTGCCGTTGCCCGATCTGGGCGGGGACAACGCCCTCTTTCTGCTCGATCTGCACTTCGAGCAGGTGATGGGCCTCTTCACCACCTATTATCCCGGCGCGCAGGCCCAGGTCATCCACGACCGCATGGGCGCGCCCCTCTATCTGGCCGTCACCATCCCTGGTCACGAGATCAGCGCTCTGCACCTGCCCAACCGCGCGGATCAGGCGGCGGAGATACGCGGCCTGTACATCCCGGCCAGCGGCGAATACAGGCTGACCTCGCCTGGCAGCCTACTGTGGGATGGCCACCCCCTCCCCCCCGGCCCCCACTTCCTGGGCAAGGGCCTGCACCGCCTGGAGGTGCGCGATCTTCCCGCCGACCTGCCGGCGGAAACCCCTGTGCTCTCCTGGGAAGCGCCCGCCGGCGTCGCCGCGCCCGACGATTACCTTTTCCGCCTGCCGCCCAGCGGCCAGGGCCTGAGCGGGCGCTACTATTTTGGCGACGCCTGGGCGGGCGAGCCTTTCATGCAGCGCCTCGACCCCCTGCTCCTCACCGCCTGGCCCGACCCTGAGCCGATTTTCGGGCCTTTCAGCGTCACCTGGACAGGGGAGCTGCTGCTGCCCGCCGATGGGCCCTACACCGTGCAGTTCAACGCCGACGATGGCGTGCGTTTCTGGTTCGACGGCCAGATCGTGGGCGAAAGCCTGACCCCCGATGCCTTCAACCAGTTCTCCGTCCCCCTCGGCCACCTCACGGCGGGGCCGCGGCCGATCCGCATCGACTATTTCCAGCGCGGGGGCGGCAAAACCCTGGAATTTTTCTGGCAACCGCCCGGCCAGCCGTTCATGCCGGTGGCGCCGCAGTATTTGCGGCCTGGTCAGTAGCCAGATTGCATCTCTCAGAGTAAAATACACCGGGAGGTTTCTATGAATCCATTACTTGAACGTATTTCAGTCGACCCGAATGTCTGTTTTGGCAAACCCTGCATTCGCGGCACGCGCATTTGGGTTTCACTCCTCCGCGATTTTCTGGCCGGCGGCATGACCGTTGCTGAGATCCTCGTTGAGTATCCCCACCTTGAGCAAGGGGATATCCAGGCGGCCATTGCCTACGGCTGTGGATAGTCGATCCGGGTAGAATACGCATGCATCCGTCGGCCCTGGACGAATCGAATCTGCCATGACCCGCCTCCTCACCTTTCTCCTCGCCCTCATCCTCGCCGCCGTGGCCCAGCGCTGGTTGGCTGACGCCGCTGCCTTGCCGCGCGATTCCCTCATCCTCTTCCTCATTGCCGGCGGCATCTTTGCCGCGGTCGCGGGCGCGCCGGTGGCGACAATCGACCATGGGCTGCCCCCGCGGCGCAAATGGCAATACACCGGCATCGGTCTGGCCGGGCTGGCGCTGCTGCTCACCGCCATCGCCGCCACCCGTTTTTGGGCGGGCGACTATGGCGGCTGGGCCTTTTGGCTGTGGCTGGGGGCCATCCTTCTCTTCGTCGTCAGCCTTTTTCTCGACGCGCCCAGCCCCGACCCCGCGGCCGAGCAGCAAGCGGAGGCGGCCCGCCCCCGCCCAGAGATGCCGCGCCGCCTGCTGATCCTGCTGCTGCTCTTGATCCTGGCCGTGGCCGCAGCCGCGCGCTTTGCCGCCCTCGACACCTACCCCAATGGCTGCCAATCGGACGAGTGCAACAATGGCCTCGATGCCCTCAAATGGCTGAGCGGCGACTATCCCTACCGCCCCTACGCCGAGACGAACGAAGGCCAGGCCACCCTCTTCACCTATCTCATCGCCCTGGCCATCGCCCTCTTCGGCCAGAGTGTGGAGACGATGCGCATGGTCTCGGCCCTGGCCGGCACGCTGACCGTGTTGGCCTTCTATTTCCTGGCCCGCGAACTCTACGGCCAGCGCATCGCCCTGCTCACGGCAGCGCTGCTGGCTGCGGATCGCTGGCATCTCACCTTCAGCCGCATCGTCTACGAGCTGATCCTCATGCCCCTGGTGCTGACATTGCAGGCGCTCTTCCTGATCAAGGCCCTGCGCACCGGGCGGCGGCGGTGGTGGGCCTTGTCGGGCATGATGCTGGCGCTGGGCATGAACACCTACACCGCCTACCGCGTCGTGCCCTTCTTCTTCGCCGCCTATTTCCTCTACTGGCTGATCACGCATCGCCGGCGACTGTGGCGCGACCTGGAAGGGATGGTGGTCTTTGCGGCGGGGGCGGCGGTGGCTGTCGCGCCCCTGGCCGCGTACACTCTGCGCAACTGGAACGTGTTCATCTCCCGCATCAACCACATCTCCATCTTCCGGGATGTGGAGGCCGCGGGCAGCTACGCGCCCTTGTGGGCCAACCTGCGCAAGACCCTGTACATGTTCAACTGGCAGGGAGACAACGCCGCACTGAACAACCTGCCCGGCGCGCCCCTTTTGCAGGCTGCGGTGGCCGTCCTCTTCGTCCTGGCCCTGATCTGGGCGTTGCGCTGGGCCTGGAAAGAGATTCCTTTCTTCTACTTGCTCTGGTTTGGGGCCGTGGCCAGCGTGGCCGTGCTCTCGGTGGCGCACGAGGCGCCCACCGCTCGCCGGCCCATCGCCCTCGTCCCGGTCATCTATCTGCTGATCGCGGCCCTCTTCGATCAGGTATGGCGGGCGTGGCAGCAGGCCTGGGGCGCCAAACGCTGGCGGCCCCTGGCCGTGGCCCTCACCGCCCTGGTGTTGCTCGTCGCCGCCGCCAACCTGCACACCTATTTCCGCGTGCAGGCGGTCAACCCCTCGGTGTGGCTGGCCTACAGCCCCAACGAATCCGCGGTGGGCGCGTATCTGGCTGCCACACCCACAGATCGCCGCATCTACATGACGCCGCAATACACGCACCATTCGGCGGTGCGCTTCATCGGCGGCCCCCACGACATCCTCTCCCTCAACCTGGCGCAGCACGTGCCCCTGCGCGAGGACCCCGGCGGCGATGTCGATTTCATCCTGGAGCCGGTGGATGAACGGCTGGTGCCCCTGTTGCAGCAACTGTACCCGGCCGGGCGCTACGAACCGCAGCGAGATCGCTTCGATCGTCCCCTGTTCCTGCTCTATCACGTCCCGCGCGCGGCCTTCGATCAGGCCCGCGGCCTGCAATCCTTTCTCTCTACCCCCGGCGTCGCGCCGCAGCCCGGCCCGCAGACACGCGTACTCGACATAACCTACGGGCCGGAGGTCTTCCCCCCCTTCACCGCCTCCTACGAAGGCGCGCTGCTGGCCCCCCGTTTCGGCGACTACGGCTTCCAGCTCAGCGCGGCCGGGGGCGAGGCGATCCTCTATCTGGACGAAAGCGAGGCGCTGCGCGTGACCGATGGCGTGGCAGAGTTGTCCCGCACCCTGGCCGGCGGGTTCCAGGGCCTGCGCCTCAGCTTCCAGGCGGCGCAGGCGAACGCCCATCTTACCCTGGCCTGGCGCACGCCCGACGCCCCCGATCTGGCCCCGGTGGGGGAGGGCGCGCTCTACACCCTGCCCGGCGCCGCCAACGGCTTGATCGGCTACTATTACGCCAACGGCGAGTGGCTGGATCCGCCGATCTATATCCAGCGCGACCTCTTCATCCTGCCCAACAACATCCTGCGCGAGCCTTTCTCCATCCGCTGGGTGGGCAAGGTGGCGGCGCCGAGCGATGGGCGCTACATTTTCGGTACCCGCTCGGACGATGGCTCCCTGGTCTACATCAATGGCCAGCTTGTGGTCGATAACAGCGGCTCGCACGGGGCCGAATACCGCGAGGGCGTCATCGACCTGACGGCCGGCTTCCATGACGTCGAGGTGCGCTACAACGAGCTGGGCGGCTCCCGCGAGATGCAATTGTGGTGGCAGCCTCCCACCGGCGGCAAGAGCCTGCTGCCCGGCGCCTATCTCTATCCGGTGGAGGAGGCGCTGCCCGTGGGCCTGGAATTGCCCCCGCCCCCCCTCTTCGCCCCTCCCGCGCCCGCGCCCGATCCCGCGGCCGCGCCGGTGGATGTCGAGAGCGCGCGTCCGGCGGTCACCGTGCGCGGTGACCTCGGCGACTTCCCCGCGGCCCAGCCCGCGGTGTTGTGGACTTACGGCGCCTGCGGCAGCGACCCCGATCAACTCAACAAACCGATCGGGCTGGCCGTGGCTCCCTCTGGCGATGTTTTCATCGCCGACATGGGCAACCAGCGCATCGTCCACCTCGACGCGGCCGGCGCATTCCGCGCGGCCTGGGGCCGCGCCGGCCAAGGTCCCGGCCAATTCACCGAGTTGTTCGACCTTGCCGTCGCCCCCACCGGCGAGATCGCGGCGCTGGACGCCGTGAATCAGGTGATCAGCCTGTGGACGCCCGCGGGCGAATTCCTGCGCCAGTTTGGGGCCGAGCTGACCACCTATCGCCCGCGCGGGCTGGGCGTGGCGGCCAACGGCGATTATTTCATCGCCGACACCGGCGGGGTGCGGGTGTTGCATGTGGGGCCGGAGGGCGCGCTGATCGCGCAGTTCGGCGGCCCCGACCAGCCCCTGGGCCCCGGCCAGCCCACAGATGCCGCTGCCGGCCCCAACGGCCTGGTGTATGTGACCGAGCCGATCGCGGGGGCGCTGTGGCGCATCGACCTGGCCAGCGGCGCGCAGGAGCGAGTCCCTGGGCCGGAGGCGAACACCATCGAATCCCCCCATCTGGCCGTGGGCGGGGATGGCCGCGTCTACCTCACCGATCCGGAGGGGGCGCGGGTGCTGGTCTACAGCCCTGCCTTGCAGCCCCTGGCCCAGATCGGCGAGCGGGGGGTCGCACCCGGCCAGTTCGGGCGGCCCGTGGGCATTGCCATCGCCCCCGACGGCAGCGTGATCGTGGCAGACCCCGATCTCTGCCGGGTGACGGCGTTTAACGTTTACTAAGTGAGTTGCACGACCGCCTGCAGCGACTCGCTATCGAGCTGAATCGCTGGGCGGTCGTGCAACTCACTTGAATCGTACCTAAGTGAGTTGCACGACCGCCTGCAGCGACTCGCTATCGAGCTGAATCGCTGGGCGGTCGTGCAACTCACTTGCGAAAAAGAGACGCCAGCCTGCTCGCCTCAGGCTGGCGTCTTACTCGCCAAACAGACATGTACTCGCTACACATCTGCACCCGCTTACACTCTCGAAAATGAGAGCAAAGATTAATGCTATATTAATGGCACTTCCCGCCGCTGGCAATACGGTAAAACTACCCAACCACCTGTGTAAAATTACCCTATTCCCTGCCCCATCCCTCTTCGCGAGACCCCATGAGCACCTCCCAAACCCAAGGATCGGCCCTGCTGGTCGAAGATGACCCCTTCATGCAGGGCGCGGTCAACCATTTCCTGGCCGAGATGGGCTTTTCGGTGCAGACCGTCTCCACCTTTCAGGATGCCAGCCAGTTGCTGCATGCCCAAACCCCGGCAGACGCGTTCCGAATTGCCGTCGTCGATCTCTCGATCCCGCGGCTCTCTGATGTGGATTACGCCAGACGCGAGCCGCTGGGCCTGCATCTGGTGCGGCAGATCAAACAGCAGGCCCCGGCCACCGGCGTGGTGGTGTGGTCGGCCTACACCCATTTCCTGCCGCAGGTGATCGAACTGGTGACGCGCGGGCATCGCGGCCTGGCTTTCGTGCCCAAGGGCAGCCGCGCCGCCACTCTGCGCCGGGCGATCGAGCAGGTGATGGTGGGGGATGTCTACTTCCACGGCAGCGCCATCGCCGATGTGGCCACCGAGGCGGAGCGGGCCTTTCTCTCTGCCATGCCCGCGGAGATCGTGGAGGTCGTGGTGGAGGTGGCGCAGCGGTACGACCAGTTAAGCCCGCGGCAGCAACAGGTGATGGATCGCTTTACCTACCGGCCGGAGATCATCGCCGAAGATTTGGGGCTGGATGTGCGCACGGTGCGCAATTATCAGGATGGCGTGTACGAGCGGCTGGGCTTGAAAGAGTCTGCTGCCGGCGGGCCGCAGGTGCGCCGTGAGGCGGTGGTGGTGTTGGCGGTGTTGCTGCGCCG
>JABWBG010000160.1 GCA_013360575.1 Caldilineales bacterium | reverse complement strand
GCCGCGGATGCGCGCCTCCTCGATGTTCTCGGCGCGCAGCTCGAAAGTCAGCGGATCGAGGAGCCTGAAGTTGATCAGATCCTCGACGCGGTTCTCGAAAGCGAAGGCGAACAGCTCGTGTCGTCCGCCTGCGAGCGGCTGGCGCACCCCGATCTCGAGCTGCCGCGAGACTTCAGGATCGAGCGCAGGGTTGCCGCCATAGCCGAAGCGATCGCTGCTGCTCGGCGCGTGGAACGCCTTGCCGGCCGCGGCGCTCAGGCGCGTGCCGCTCGAAAGGCGCAGACCGTACTCCGCGTTCCAGGTGACCTCACCGCCGAAGGTCTCGTGATCCGTATAGCCCGCTGCGAGCAGCAGGTCGTGAGCACCCGTGCTCATGCGATCCTGCACGTAGACCATGTTCGTGTCGGTGTCGACATCGAATCCCGAGCCGTAGGAGAGCGCTTCCGTCTGCTCGCGCGCGAGCAGCGCCCCGGCGGTGAGGGCATGGGTGAGCGCCGCGCCGCGCAGCTCGGGCAGATCTGCCTGCACGTCGAGGGCATCGCGCTGCGTGCGCACGAAATCTTCCGACTGGTTCTGGCGGATGTCGTCCTCGGCGCGGCTGAGACTCGTGCGCAGCCGCAGCCAGCAGCGCGTCCACGTCGGGATTGCTGTAGAAGGTGCGGTTGGTGCTGCCGATGGCGTCGCTGCCCAGGAAGATGCGCAGGCCATCGGGGTCGTTCCACTCGAAGCGCCACAGCAGCAGGTCGAACGCGCCCTGGTTGGTCGCCTCCTGCACTGCCTTGGAGTCGAGCTGCTGGATCTCGACCGGCACGCCGATGGCCTGAAGCTGGCTCTGCAGCAGGGTGGCGATGGCCTCGTTGGGCGCGCGGTTGGAGGTCAGCAGCAGGGCCGTCAACGGCTGGTCATCGCGCTGCCAGCCGCCATCAGCCGTGGCCTCGAAGCCGGCCTCTTGCAGCAGCTCGCGCGCTTTGCCGGGGTTATAGCCCAACTCGTACTCTTTCAGCGCAGGGTCGAAGCCCAGCAGCGTGGGCGGCAACGGCGTGTAGGCCAGTTGACCCAGCCCGCCCAGCGCGATGTCGAGGATCTGCTGCTTGTCCACGGCGTGGGAAAGCGCCTGGCGCACCGGCGGCTCGGCAAAGGGGCCCTTCTGGCTGTTGAAGCCCAGGTAGATCAGGCTGTTGAGCACCATCTCCTCGGTGCGCAGCGCCGGGTTGGCGGCCAGCTTCTGCAGGTGGCTGGGCTGGTTGACGAAGATCACATCCACCTCGCCCACCTCCAGCGCGGCCATCTGGGTGGTCGCCTCGGGCAGCACCTTGAAGACCAGCTCGCTGAGGTAGGGCGCGCCCTGGTTCTCCATGAAGTCGGGCCCCCAGGTGTAGGCGGGGTTGGCCGTCAGGGTCAGGCTCTGGCCGGCCAGCCATTCGCCCAGCATGAACGGCCCGGTACCGATCAGATGGCCCTCGCCGCTGGCATCCACCGCGGCCATCGCCGCCGGGCTGAGGATGCCGGCGTAGGGCATGGTGATGGTGCTCCAGAAGGTGGCCGAGGGCTGGTCGAAGGTGAAGCGCACCGTCAGGTCGTCCAACACCTCCACCGCGCCGATCTCCTTGACCGCGCTGTAGATGGGCGATTTGACTCCCTTCTCCCGGTAGCGATCGAAGGTCAGCTTGACGGCCTCGGCGGTCAGCGGGCTGCCGTCGTGGAAGGTGACGCCCGGCTTGAGGCGCATGGTGATGGCCTTGCCATCCTCCGAGGTCTCCCAGCTCTCGGCCAGGAGCGGGTGCAGGCTGCCGTCGGCGTCGCGCGTGACCAGGGTGTCGAAGAGGTAGGGCATGACCAGGCTCAGGCCGGAGCTGGCCGCGCCCTGCGGATCGATCACAGCCGGCTCAGAGGTCATGGCGCGCACCAGGCGGCCGCCCTGACCAGGCAGTAGCGCCGCGGCCGGCGAGACTGCCGGCTCGGCGGTCGGTTGGTCGTCCGGCGCAGATTCGACCAAGACAGGCCCTGGCCCGCCAGTGGGCGGCGTCACACAGCCCGCCAGCAGGCCGAGGATGAGAATCAATAGGAATAGTTTACGCATCATGGTGTATCCTTTTGCGATCGAGAGTTCGCAGCGTTGGCATCCTGAGATGCAAATGATGGGGGCAGTAACTCGTTGGTTCGTACGTGGGGCGGGGATCGACTTCCTCATGACAGGTAGTCGCTCACGGCGGCGGCTGTATCCTGCGCCTGTTTGACACAATCGGGGATGCCGACGCCGCGGTAGGGGCTGCCGGTGACCCAGAGGCCGGCCGGCAGCGCCGCCTCGATGGCCGCGACCCGCTCCAGGTGGCCCACGTCGTACTGCGGGTTGGAGCGCGGCCAGCGGTAGATGCGGTGCAGCAGCGGCTGGGCGTCGATGTCCAGCAGGCTGCGCAGCTCGCCGCGCACGGTGCGCAGCAGTGCCTCGTCGTCCAGGGCCATGCTCTGTGGGCTGCGCGAGCCGCCGAAGAAGGCCCGCAACAGCACCGTGCCCTCGGGCGCGCGGCCGTCGAACTTGACCGAGCTGACGGTGATGGCGTTGATAGGCCGACGCTCGCTGGCGGGGATCACCACGCCGAAGCCGGGCAGTTGCGCCGGCAGGTCGGCGCGGCGGAAGGCCAGCGAGATGGTGCCGGTGCCGACGTAGCGGATCCCGGCCAGCCCGGCTGCGGCCTCAGGCGCCTGCTCAGCCAGCAAGTCCGCAGCCACGAAGGCCGGCGTGGCCAGGATCACCGCGTCAGCCTGGAGGGTGCTGCCATCGGCCAGGTCCAGCGCAAAGCCGCGCTGATCCAGCCGGCGCAGGGCCGCCACCGGGCAATGGAGCCGCAGGTTGCCGGTCAACTGCGCGCACAGGGCCTGTACCAGCTCCTCCACGCCGCCGGTGAAGGAGACGAACATGGACGGCGCCTTGCCATTGGCGGACGGCTGGGGCGCGGCCTGGCGGCTGCGGCGCGAGGCCAGGATGCCGCGCGTCAGGCTGCCGTGCTCCTGCTCCAACTGGCGGAAGCGGGGGAAGGTGGCCAGCAGGCTCTGCTTGTCGGCCTCGGCGTTGTAGATGCCGCTGAGCAGTGGCTCGGCGATCTTGTCCAGCGCCTCGCGGCCCAGCCGGCGGGTGACGAAGTCGGCCAGGGTCTCGTCCTGCCCGTCGCGGCGGGCAGGGATGATTAAATCCAGCCCCATGCGCAGCTTGCCCAGGGGCGAGATCAGGCTGGACAGCACAAAGGGCTTGAACTTGGTGGGCACGATCAACAGCACGCCGTCGGGCAAGGGCGTGGGCCGGCCCTTGTGCAGCACGTAGACCTTGCGCGCGGCGTCGTTGGTGCCCAGCAGGCGCTCGCCCAGCCCCAGCTCGCGCGCCAGCTGCACGCCCCAGGGCTTCTGGGTGATGAACGAATCGGGGCCGCCCTCGACGACGAAGCCGTCTATCCACTCGGTCAGCAGCTTGCCGCCCCAGCGGTCAGACTGCTCCAACAACGTGTAGGACAGGCCGCGCTGTTGCACGTACCAGGCGGCGCTCAGGCCGGCGATGCCGCCGCCGACGATGGCGATGTGGGGAGGAGACATGGGAAATGGTGAATGGTCAATGGTCAATGGTCAATGGTCAATGGTCAATGGTCAACGGCGGAGTGCTGGCGACGATCCGGTGCCGGCGCCTGTTCACCGGTCACTGTTGGCTGTTCGCCCTCTGCTGCACCAGCGCGCTGAGCGCAGCGACCAGGGGTTCGCTGTCGTTGAGCATGGGCGGGCGCTCGACGCGCACGCCGTGCTGGCGGGCGATGGCCTGGACGCCGATGTCGATGTCGTAGAGGATCTCCACGTGGTCGGCGATGAAGCCGATGGGCGCGATCAGCAGGTCGCGCCGCCCTTGCTCGGCCAGCTGCGGGACCAGCGCCTCGATCTGCGGGCCGAGCCAGGGCACGCCGGTCTGGGCCGCGCTCTGATAAGAGAATGTCCAGCGGTCAGCCGGCAGCGCCAGCCGCCCGGCCAGCAATTGCGCAGTCTCGCGCAGTTGGCGGTCGTAGGGGTCGCCGTGCGCCAGGATCGAGGCGGGCAGGCTGTGGGCGGTGAAGACCACCAGCACATGGTCGCGCCGCTCCTCGGGCCAGCGCTGCAGCGTCGCCTGCACGTTGGCGGCCAGCGCATCCAGATACTCTGGCTGCGTGTGCCAGCTTTCGACGAAGTCGATGACGATGGGCGGGTCCACCTGCGCCAGCGCCTCGTCCAGCCGGCGACGATAGGCGCCGATGCTCAGGCTGCTGTAGTGGGGCGCCAGGCAGATGGCCACGGCGCGCTGCACGCCGTCCGCCGCCATCTGGGCCGCCGCATCTTTGATCCACGGCGTCCAGTGGCGCATACCGACGTAGACGGGCAGCCCCACGGCTGCGCTGAGCCTGGCCGCCAGGCTGCGGGTGATGGCCAGCAGCGGCGAGCGCCCGCCGATCTGGGCGTAGCGGTGGGTGATCTCGTCGATCAGGGCCTGGGGCGTGGGCCGGCCGCCGCGGATGTCTGCCAGGTAGGCCGGGATGTCGGCCAGCGCATCGGGACCGCCGTAGGCCAACAGCAGGACGGCGCGAGAAGTCATAGGTGGCATATCCAGCTAACCAATTTACCAATCACCCTGTCACCCTGTCAGGCACGTACGTACAGAACGGCTCCTCGCCCAGGTACTCCAGCGTCATGCCGTAGGCGCGGGCGCGGCAGCCGCCGCAGACGCGCTTGAACTCGCACAGGCCGCACTTGCCGCCCAACAGGTCGGGGTCGCGCAGGTCGGCGAAGAGGGGCGATTGCTCCCAGATCTCCTGGAAGGGCTGGCGGCGGATGTTTCCGGCTTCCAGGGGCAGGTAGCCGCAGGGGAAGACCTCGCCGCGGTGGCTGACGAAGCAGACGCCGGTGCCGGCCAGGCAGCCCTTGGTCATGGCGCTCATGGCCTGGCGCGCGGCCTCGTTGCCGTTGCCGGCGCTGCCAGGATGCCCGCCTGGGTGACCGTGGCCGTGGCCGCCGGCGTGCTGCTGGCGGTGGTGGCTGGCCGGCCGCTCGCGGAAGATACCCTGGCGGCGCTCCTCGGCCTGGCGCTGGCGCACGATGCGGAAGTAGTGCGGCGCGCAGGTGGCCTTGAGCTCCATGCCCCCCGCCATCTCGGCGTCGTACATCCAGTTCAGCACCGCCTCGTACTCGACCGGCGTGATCTGCTGGTCATCGGCGATCTCGACGCCGCAGCCCACCGGCACCAGCAGGAAGAGGTGCAGCGCCTGGGCCTCCATCTCCTTGGCCAGGGCCAACGTCTGCTCCATCTGGTGGACGTTGTGGCGGGCGACGGTGGTGTTGATCTGGTAAGGCACGCCGACGCGGCGCAGGTGCTCCATGCCGGCCAGCGCCTTGTCGAACGCGCCCGGCCCGCGAAAGATGTCGTGGGTGGCCGCGTCCGCGCCGTCGAAGCTGATGCTGACCCGCCGCACGCCGCTCTCCCGGATGCGCCGGGCCACGCCGGCGTCGATCAAGGTGCCGTTGGTGGCCAGGGCCACGATCAGGCCGGCGTCGCTGGCATGGCGGGCGATGTCGAAGATGTCGGGCCGGAAGAGCGGCTCGCCGCCGGAGAGGATGAAGATGGGCCGGGCGAAGGCTGCCACCTGATCGATCAGGCGGAAGGCCTCGGCGGTGCTCAGGTCTTGCGGCAGGAGCTGGTTGGCCACGGTGATGCGGCGGCAGTGAATGCAGGCCAGGTTGCAGCCGGCCGTGGTTTCCCAGAAGATCAGGCGCGGCGGCGGGAAGGATGGGGAGTTGTTTGGCGACACCGATTACCTCACATAAACAGGATGGGGGGAATCTCACGCTTCAACTGGCGTCGTAGGCCTCCAACGTCGCCAGCAGCATGCTGTCCAAAAAGTGGTTCATACGGTCGTAGAGACGCCAGGTCTCGGCGTCGGGGGA
Organism: Caldilineales bacterium; assembly: GCA_013360575.1. Classification (GTDB taxonomy): domain Bacteria; phylum Chloroflexota; class Anaerolineae; order J102; family J102; genus JABWBG01. The sequence goes on along the minus strand of JABWBG010000160.1, from coordinate 2,966 downwards.
GCCGGCCAGCGAGCCAGCCTGGTAGACTGAGTCCATGATCGAGCGGCGCACCCGCACGAAGGCTTGGGCGGTCTCGACCAGCGACAAGCCCGCCGAGCGGCACACCCGGCCATAGTCGCCGGCCATGCGGCGTCCCTCCTCCAGGAAGACTTCGCCGCCGTTGACGCGTGTGGCGTACTGCATCAGCACAGCCATCATCTGGCGGCCCTCGCTACGCAGAGCCGAGCGCTGGGAGGCGTCGAACTTGCCGGCCCACGGCTCGCCGGCCACGCCCACGTGCGGCGTGGCGTAGGCCAGGGGCAATGCTGCCAGCACCGGCAGGACGGCGTCGCCGCTGCGCAGGCTGTTGAGAAAGGCCAATAACTCCGACTCCTTGAAACGCCGCTGGCCGCCGGGCATGCGATAACAGGGTAGCCGTCCGTCGTTGGCCCAGCGGCGCAGGGTGGTGAAGTGCACGCCGAGCAGTTGCGCCGCCTCGCTCAGTTCGAGCCAGCGATCAGTCTGGGCCTGGGTGGATAAGGAGTTGACCATGGTTCAAGCACATTGAGAACTATGCATAGCTATGTATATATTATTATAGCTTAGTAAAAGTAAGTATAGCGCGGGTGGTCTGTGTTGGCAAACTTGGCAGGCGCATGTAAGAAAGGGGGCAACCCCTTGTACGCAGTATCGGATCGTGCTAGGATGCCAAGGAGGTTAGCGCCACGCCTTGCGCCCCGATCTTCCGCCCAACCGCTGATCCACCGCCTGTGCGCCCCTGCTGCCGGCTAAAGGGCCTGTCCTGTGCGCCTGCGGTGGCCTGGGCGCCGCCAGTGAAGAGCCAGATGAATCCCCACCCCGATCCCCCCTTTGTCCCCGGCCTGGTGCTGGCCGAAATCCTCTACCGCGAGGCGGTGCGGCCGCTTCTCGACCGGCATTTCCCCAGCCTGCCCTACAGCGCCGCGCTGCTCGGCCCCGGCTCCGAGGTGCTGGGATTCGACGACGCCCAGTCCACCGACCACCACTGGGGCCCGCGGCTCATGCTCTTCCTGCGCGACGAAGATGCCGCCCAGTTCGGTGCGGTCGTGTGGGAGTATCTGGCGCACAATCTGCCCTACCGCCTGCGCGGCTACTCCACCCATTTCTCCCCGCCTGATCCAAACGATAGCAACGTCCAGCATCGGCGCGCCATCGAGAGCGGTCCCGTCAACCATCGCGTCGAGATCTTGACCCTCCGGCGCTTCCTGGCCGACTACCTGGCGATCGATAGCGAACGCCCGCTGGACGCCGCCGATTGGCTGACGCTGCCCGCGCAGAAACTGCGCACGCTGGTCGCCGGCGCAGTCTATCACGACGACGTCGGCCTAGCCGCGCTGCGGCAGCGCCTCGCCTACTATCCCCACGACATCTGGCTCTACCTGCTGGCGGCCGGCTGGCAGCGCATCGGCCAGGAAGAGCACCTGATGGGGCGGGCGGGGCAGGTTGGCGACGAGATCGGCGCGGCGCTGATCGGCGCCCGGCTGGTGCGCGACATCATGCGCCTATGCTTTTTGCTGGAGCGGGTCTACGCGCCCTATCCGAAATGGTTCGGCGCGGCATTTCAGCAGTTGGCCTGCGCTCCGACCTTGACGCCCCATCTGCAAGCGGCGCTGGCAGCCACGCATTGGGCCCAGCGGGAGGCGTACCTCACGCCGGCGTACGAACACGTGGCGGCCATGCACAACGCGCTGGGCGTGACCGAGCCGCTGCCGACAGCGGTGTGCAACTTCTTTGGCCGGCCGTTCCGCGTCATCGCCCTGCACGGCTTTTCGTCGGCGCTGCTAGCCCAGATTGCCGACCCGGAGGTGCGCCGCATCGCCGCCCGGCCACTGATCGGCAGCCTGGATCTGTTCAGCGACAACACCGACCTCCTCTCCAGCCCGCAGTGGCGGGCGGCGCTGCGCCGGCTATACACCGACGTGGATTGACGCTTCGTCCTTCTCCCACGCAAACTGCTCCCGGCCCATCGTCTGGCAAGGGGATCCTCTGCCGGCTTTCAGTATAGCTCCGTCGTCATGGGGCCTTTGGGCGAGGCCGCGGCCTGAGATCGGCTCAACGGTTGGGGCATCGGCTGCGCGCGATGGCGCCGGCATCTGCAACCAGTGTTCGGCCAGGCTCGATCCTCGAACCCGCAAATTGCTGTTTTTGCCGCTGCCCTGCGCGGCGGCGACTATCGCTGTGTGTCATTGCAAGGGCGGCCACAGGTGGCATGGCGACGCAATCTCCAAGGTTGTTCGTCAATTTTGTGGTTGTCAATCGGCGTTGGGGATTGCTTCGGGGCCTCTTTTCATTTTCTTTTCAATACTTCACCTTCAATTATTCCCGCATCCTTGCGATCCCCTTCTATCACTAAAAATAATAGGCGATATGGGACACGCCATTTTGTTTTGTCTTCTAAAACAATAGTGACTGTCTTTTGATTCAATCTAATTACTTTACCGTATAAATCGTTATTTTGCTGATCAACAAATCCGACCCGATCTCCTATACGTAGTTGATTTTTATCAAGTCCAAAACTACTGGATGAAATTCTGATCTGAGTATCTATTTTTGCTAAATTTACATAATAAAATGGTATATTCCAAAGTTGTTTGTCTCCCTCATTTTCAACTAATAATCGTGTTTGTTTTAATTTTATGATCCTTGCCGCGATCTCCCTATTTTCAGACCAGTCGAAATAGGTGATCCTCTGGCCAGGTTTCAATTGATTTCTGATTTCTTCAATCTTTTCTGGATTTTCCAATAATCGACTGATAGCAATTTTTAATCTGTAAAGTTCAAATGGTGATGCATTTTGTAATTCTTCTACAATTCTAGAATAATTCATCTTTTTTACTCTCGCTTTTTGAACATTAGAGTCGTTGCAGAATATAAGAGGAAGCAGTAGAATGACGGTTTATCAATACCAGCCACCAGCATTCTGAGGACAGGACAATGATCAACCACAC
>JABWBG010000159.1 GCA_013360575.1 Caldilineales bacterium | reverse complement strand
GTGGGGGTGGCGCCGCCGCCGCAAGCTGCCAGCGCCAGCCCGCTCACGAGCAGGATGGTGAGTAAGAGGATGAGTCGCTTGGTCATGGGGTCTTCTCCTTCAAGGGTTTGAGTGAGTGTGAAAGGGACGAGACGATAGGTGAGTGTGGGGTGGTGGGGTTAGTGGGAGAAGGGGCGGAGTCTCCAGGCTGCTTTGAAGAGTTGCCAGCGGTGGGCCAGGCCGCGTGGTTCGAAGATTAAAAAGAGCATGAGGGCGAGGCCGAAGAGAAGGGGGCGCAGGGCCTGCACCGCGCCGGTGGCAGTGGAGGGGAAATAGCTGGCAACCACCGGCCCCAGCACGGTGGCCGCTTCGATCAGCAGTTCGATCACCACGGCGCCCAGAAAGGGGCCCATGCCGGTGCCCAAGCCGCCGACAACCAGCATCCCCAGCATCAGCACCGAATCGTTGAGGCCAAAGGTCTCGGAGTTGAGATGGCGGAGTTGGTGCGCGGCCAGGCTGCCGGCAATGCCCGCGTAGACCGCGGCCAGGAAAAAGGCCTGTAATTTGTATTTGAACAGATTGACGCCCAACAATTCCGCGGCCAGATCGTGATCTCGAATGGAGACGAAGGCTCGCCCCAACCGTGATCGACTCACATTCTGCGCCACGACGGTGGTGAGGATCAGGAGGGTGAGGGTGAGCATGAAGTAGCGCTGCGGCGTGTTGAACACGATCCCAAACAACTCCGGCGGACGCACGTTGAGGCCCTGGGCGCCGTTGAGCACATCGTGAAAGGCGTTGCGGGTGAACCAGGGGATGATGAATTGCGCGGCCAGCGTGGCCATGACCAGATAGAAGCCTTTGACGCGCAGGGAGGGCAGGCCGAAGAGCAGGCCCACCACGCCCGCGCCCACCGCTGCCGCCAGCAAAGCCGGCAGATAGTTCCAGTTTAGTAGATTGACCAGCAGGGCCGAGATGTAGCCCCCCACGGTCATGAATGCGGCCTGGCCCAGCGAGATCTGCCCGGTGTAGCCGGTGAGCAGGTTGAGGCCCTGCACGGCGATGATGACGATGATGGTGCGGTTGAGCAGCGCCACCAGGCCCTGGCTGGCGTACAAGGGCAGTGTGTACAGGGCCGCGATCAAGAGGAACAGCGCCGCCCATTGCCAGGGGCGGCGGATCGTGGCCATATCATAGGCATAAGAAGCATCGAATTCGCCAGCAGGTCGCAGTACAGACATGGTCAGTGGTCAGTGGTCAGTGGTCAGTATTCAGTGGTCAGTGGTCAGTATTCAGTATTCGGTATTTGGTATTTGGTATTCGTCCATCGTCCATCGTCCATCTTTTAAACGCGTTCGATGCGTTTTTGGCCGAAGAGGCCTTCGGGGCGGAGGATGAGGACGAGCATCAGCACGAGGTAGGGCATGATCTCGCTGGCATTGCGGATGAGCTGCACCTTCGACGCGGAGACCACGCCCTGGGACAGGCCGATGATCAGCCCGCCGATGATGACGCCGGGGATCGATTCCAGCCCGCCCAACAACACCGCCGGGAATGCCGCCAGCACCAGGATGGAAAGACTCAGATCCAGCCCGCTGGAGGTGGCCAGGAGAATGCCGCCGGTGGCGGCTACCACACCCGCCAGCGCCCAGGAAATGCCAAAGATGCGGTGGATGCGCAGCCCAATGCTCTGCGCCAGCTCGTGATCCTCGGAAGCCCCGCGCATGGCCAGGCCGGTGCGGGTGAAGCGGAAAAACGCGCCGATCAGCAGCACGCCCAGGATGGCCGCCACGAAAGACCAAACCAGATTTTGCTTGAGGATGATGGTGATGTTGCGTTCGTTGTACAAAAAGGGCGTGACGATCTTATAAGGATTGGCGGCAGAGAATATCTGGGGGAAATTGCGCTGCGTGGAGCCGAAAAGCAGCAGCGCCACCCCCTGCAACACCTGACCCAGGGCCAGCGTCATCAGGATGATCGCCAGCAGCGGTTGCCCGGTCATCGGCCGCAAGGCCAGCCGTTCGATCACCAGGCCCAGCAGGGCGGAAAGCGCCAGCGCCAACAGAATGCTCAGCCACAGCGGCAAGGCTATCTCCACCGCCAACCACCAGGTCAGCAGGGTGCCGATCAATAGCAACTGGCCATGGGCAAAATTGAAGATGTATGAGGCCTTGAAGATCAAGACCAGCCCCAGCCCCATCAGGGCAATGGGGCCGCCGGCCAGCAGGCCAGAGATGGCGAATTGAGGGAGCAGTTGCCAGTTCATCGCTCAAATTTCCAGGGTTTCGATCGGCAGCACAGTGTCCACAGTAGCCACGCGGCCATCTTGATAGGCTACGGTGGCATGGATGTGCACGGTGGGACTGCCATCGTACAGGGCGGTGATGATGTCGGTGTAGCGGTCGGAGAGGAAGCCGCGGCGCAACTTGCGCGTGCGGGTCATTTCCCCCTCGTCCGCGTCGAATTCCTTGTGCATGAGCACGAACCGCCGCACGCGGGCCGCGGGCGGCAGCACAGCGTTCACTTTTTCCACATCCTGCCGGATCAGTTGCACCACCTCAGGCTTCTGCGCCAGATCGGTGTAAGTCGTGTAGGCCAGCCCGCGCTTCTCTGCCCACCGCCCCACATTGTCGAAGTCGATGGTGACCAGGGCCGTGACGAACCCTTTCTCCTCATCCCCCAGGGTCATGGCGTGGCTGATGTAGGGACTGAATTTGAGCCGGCCCTCAATGTACTGGGGCGAATAACGCTCGCCGCTGCCCAACCCGATCATATCCTTCAGCCGATCCAGATAGATCAGATGCCCATCGCCGTCGATATGGCCGGCGTCGCCGGTGCGGAACCAGCGTTCCCCGGCCGCGTCGATGTGCAGGGACTCGGACGTGGCTTCAGGGTTCTTGTGATAGCCGGCAAACAGGCCCGGCCCGCCCAGCAGGATCTCGCCCTCGGCGGAGATCTTCACCTTGGCGCCGCCAGGCAGCGGCTCGCCCACCGATTCGAATTTGATGGCCGCGGCGCGGTGGGCCAGGGCGCCGCCGGTCACTTCGGTGGAGCCGTAGATCTGGCGCAGAGGCAGCCCCAGGGCCAGGAAGAAACGCACCACATCGGGGCTGAGCGCGGCCCCGGCGGTGTAGGCGGCGCGGGCCTGATGCAGCCCAAATTGGCTGAGCAGGGGCGAAAACACAGTCCTTTTGCCGATTTCGTATAGGAATTTTCGGGGTAAAGAGAGGCTTTTGCCTGCCAGACGGGCATCGGCGGCGCGGTATCCCGCGGGCAGCAGCCATTCGTATAGTCTACGGTTGATCCACGAGGCATCGAGCATGCGCACCTGGATGGTGGAAACCAGGTTTTCCCACAGCCGGGAGTTGTAGAGCAGGCCATCGGGCGCGATCTCGCGGATGTTTTGTTGCACCGTCTCCGGGCTTTCGGCAAAATTGAGGATGACGCCGTGCGTGGTGTGCGGGCCGATGTCCAGCGCGGCCCCGCCGATCCAGGCCATGGGGATGAAGGAGAGGAAATTGTCCTCTGCCGAACGGGGATCGATCTCGGCGAAGGCTTCGGCCTCGTAGACGAAGTTGGCGTGCGTGATCATGGCGCCCTTGGGCAGGCCGGTGGTGCCCGATGTGTAGCAGAACATGGCGATGTCCTCGGCCCGGCCCGCGGCGATGCCCACGCGGAAGGCCGCGTCCGCGTCCCCTGCCTGCTCCCGGCCCAGCGCCTGCACATCGGCAAACGCCATCAACCAGGGATGATCGGCATAGTGCCACATCCCCCGGTCATTCCAATAGATCACCCGTTTCACCAGGGGCAGCGCCGCCTGTACGGCCAGCAATTTATCGCACTGTTCCTGGTCGCCGGCCAACACAAAGGCGGCGTCGGAGTGCGCCACCACGAATTCTACCTCGCGCGGGGTGACATCGGTGAAGATGCCCACCACCGTCGCTCCCGCGGCCATCATCGCCAGCGCCCCCCACAGATATTCGCGGTCGTTGTCGCCGATGATCGCCACCCGATCCCCCGGTTGCAGGCCCAGCGCCTGCAAGCCCAGGCAGAAATCGCGCACTTGCGCGTATTCATCATCCCAGGTGAAGGTCTGCCAGATGCCCAGATCCTTTTGCCGCGTGGCGGCCTTGCCCGCGCCGGCAAACCGATCCACCTGCTGCAGCCAGTGCTGCGCCAGGGTTTGGGCAGAGGCCGGCGGGGCGCTAGAGGGTGCCATGTTCCTGTCCCAGATAGGCTTTGATCACGTCCGGATTCTGCTTGATCTCTTCCGGCGTGCCCTCGGCAATCTTTTTGCCGAAGTCGAGCACGATCACCCGGTCGGCGATGTCCATCACCAGCCCCATATCATGCTCGATCAGGAGGATGGTCACATCCCGGCGCTCGTAGGTGTCGAGGATGAAGCGGGCCATGTCCTCTTTCTCTTCCTGATTCATGCCGGTCATGGGCTCGTCCAGCAGCAGCAGCCGCGGCTCTAGGGCCAGGGCCCGGCCCAACTCCACCCGTTTGCGCAGCCCATGCGGCAGCGCCCCCACCACTGCCTTGCGGATGTGCTGCATCTCCAAAAAATCGATGATCTCTTCCACCACCAGCCGGTGCGCCAGGTCTTCGCGGTGGCCAAAGCCCCAATAGAGCAGGCAGCCGAGGAAGCCAGATTTCATGTGGATGTGCCGCGCCGCCATCAGATTGTCCAGCGTGCTCAGCCCGGTGTAGAGGGCGATGTTTTGGAAGGTGCGAGCGATGCCCAGGGGCGCGATGCGCGACGCAGGCACGCGGGCAAGATCTCGCCCCGCAAAGCGGATGCGGCCCGAGGTGGGGCGGTAGAAGTTGCTGATGCAGTTGAGCAGGCTGGTCTTGCCGGCGCCATTCGGCCCGATGATCGCCACGATCTCCCCCTGGCGCACTTCGCAACTGACGTGCGCAAGCGCCTGCACCCGACCAAAGGTCAGGCTAACATTCTCCACGGACAACAGAACCTCAGGCTGTGTCATCGCCTCCTCAAGATGTGTGTGTGTGCCTCGCTGATGATCTGGTCAAGCCCGACGCCATCCTGCTACGACTCACTCAACGAGATTGGGGCACAGTGTAAGGAAATTGGCGCATTTGTCAAACTGTTGTGGGCAGATGCAACTGCCATGAAAGTTGGGCCGCGGCGGGGAATGGGCTATAGTGTGCCCGCTCCTCTTTTGGCGGAGCACCGATCCCACTCACGGAGCATCAGATGCAGGCTCATCCTTTCGATCTCACCGGCAAAGTGGCGGTCGTCACCGGCGCTTCGCGCGGGATTGGCCGGGCCATTGCCAGCGCCTTTGCCGCGGCCGGCGCCGGCGTGGTGCTGTCCAGCCGCAAACAGGCGGAGCTGGATGCAGTAGCGGCGGAGATTCGGGCGCAGGGGGGGCAGGCGCTGGCTGTGGCCGCGCACACGGGGGATGAGGCCGCGGTGGCCGCCCTTTTTGACGAGGCAGTGCAGGCCTTCGGCGGGGTGGATATTCTCGTCAACAACGCCGGCACCAATCCCCATTTCGGGCCTATCCTCACGGCCGAGGAGAGCCATTGGCAAAAGACCCTGGATGTGAACGTGATGGGTTATTTTCGTGTAGCCAAACATGCCGCCGCGGCCATGCAGGCGCGCGGGGGCGGCAAGATGATCAACGTGGCTTCGGTGGCGGGGCGGGTGCCTTTGCCAGGGATGGGCGTGTATGGCGTCAGCAAGGCCGCGGTGCTGATGTTGACGCAGGTGCTGGCCGCGGAGTTGGCCGCGGCCAACATCCAGGTCAACGCGCTGGCGCCTGGTTTTATCAAGACCCGTTTCAGCGAGGCCCTGTGGGGGAATCCCCAGATCCATCAGCGCGTGTTGCAGATCGTGCCCCAGCACCGCATCGCCGAGCCGGAGGAACTCACCGGCATCGCCCTCTATCTCGCCTCTTCCGCCTCCGATTTCACCACCGGCGCCATCTTTACCATCGACGGCGGCCAACTCGTCGCTACGGGGAGTTTTTTCAGTATTCAGTGATCAGTATTCAGTGGTCAGTATTCAGTATTCAGTATTCAGTATTCAGTATTCAGTGGTCAGTGTTCAGTATTCAGTAGTCAGTCGATTGATGACAGAATGCCCAATAAACAATAACCAATACCAAATAACCAATAACGCCCACTGAACACTGAACACTGAACACTGAACACTGACCACTGACTACTGACTACCGATCCGCGATTCTTCGATCAAGCGCGGCACGATCTCTTCCCAGTGCACGGCCATGATGTGCATGCCGTTCAGCCCCGGCGTGCGGCGCAGCTTTTCGATCAGCTCCAGGGCAATGGTCACCCCTTCTTCCTGCTGCCCCTCCTTGTCGCCGGCAGCATCCATGCGCTTGACGATCTCCGCCGGCAGCACCACCCCCGGCACCTCGTCGGCCATGAAATGGGCAGCGCGGGCGCTCTTCAGCGGGATCAGCCCTGCCAAAATGTAGACCTTGTCGTGCAGATTGCGCTTGTCCAGCGCCTCCATCCAGTCGAGGAAACGGTCGTAATCGAAGATTGGCTGGGTCTGGATGAACTGGGCGCCGGCATTGACCTTCTTCTCGGCCCGGATCGCCTCGAACTTGGGCGGCGCGCCAAAGGGCGAGGCCGCAGCGCCCAAAAACCATTGCGGCCGCTCTTTGATGGCGCGGCCATCCAAATAGATCCCCTCATCCCGCATCCGCCGCAGCATCCACAACACCTGCACCGCGTCCATGTCGAATTGATCCGGTTTCGACATCGGGTTGGGGCCAAAACGATGGTGATCGCCGCTGAGGCAGAGCAGATTGTGAATGCCCAGCCCCGCCGCGCCCATGGCATCGGCCTCGATCACCACGCGGCTGCGGTCGCGAGCCTGCAACTGCATCACCGGCTCCAGCCCGGCATCAAGACAGATCTTGCTGCTGGCCATGCTGTTCATGCGGGCGGAGGCGGAGGCGTTGTCGGTGAAATTGGCGGCGGACACATAGCCTTGCAGCCAGCCCACCTTTTTCTTGATGATCTCTCCGGACGCGCCCAGGGGCGGCGCGATCTCGGCGGTGGCCACGAAAGCGCCGCTGCGCAGATGCGCTTCCAGTTGCGAGATCGGCTTCTCGTACGCGGGGGGATGATACTGCGCATCGCCCTGCCACCAGTCTGGCTGGCGCAGCTTGTAGAAATAGGCCTCCCATTCCTGTGTGAATTTGGCGCGGTCGGTGAAGAATTCCAGCGGATGCGGCCCCATCTCCCAGGCCCGCCACTTGCGGAGCATGTCGATCCAGGTTTCGTGCCCCACGCGGCTGCCATCCAGCGGCGCGTTGATCTCCAGCAGCTTTTCCTCGCGGCCCAGCCTTTCCGCCCGGTCGTAGATCATGTACCAGGTGCAGGGCCGGGTGGGATCCACCTCGCACCGTTCCGGGGTGGCCCCGCCGCAGAGGCCATTGCGCAGGCCTTTGGGGCAGGTCATGGGACAGACGAACGCCGTCTCCTGCAAGATGCAGTTGCCGCACATGCGGCAGCCGAAAAGCGCGCCCTTGATCGAGCGTTCGGCCGCGGTAAATGCTCGCATCGGGGCCGCGTCCCGCTGCACGGGCGAGAAGGGCGGTTGGTAGCGGCGGGGTGAGAAGACAGGCATGCTGACCTCCCGGTCGTGGGGGCAAACGCCACGCTGCGTTTGCGATGGTGGATGATAGTGCAATATATCACAGCATGAAACGTAGTGTCAACTACAGTTTGCGCCTGATCGTCGGGGGATGAAGTCCCCCGGTTACCCCGCCCCCCGCCCCACGCCCCACGCCCCACGCCCCACGCATCACGCCCCACGCACCACGCACCACGCCCCACGCACCACGCACCACGCACCACGCACCACGCCCCTCACAATGCAGGCCCTTTGCGGCCCGGCCGCGCCTGCGGTACAATAGGCGCGACGGTGACTCGAACCCGATCCGTGCGCCCCAGGTAAGTGAACCATGACCACACAAGCTGCCAATCAGCCCGCCCTGCTGACCCCCGCGCCGCAGCCGGCTGCACCGTCGCCGGAAGCGATCCTGCGCCGCCGTTTGCTGCATGTGCTGAGCGAACCTCTTCAGCCGGAGCGGCTGACCTATGAAGAGTTCCTGGCCTGGGCTGACGAAGACACCCTGGCTGAGTGGGTTGATGGAGCGATCCTCATGACCAGCCCTGCATCGAATGAACATCAAGACCTGGTTCGTTTCCTGACGACGATCCTCAGCGTTTTTGTGGAAGCGCATGCTTTGGGAGTGATTCGGCCTGCGCCCTTTCAGATGAAACTCACCCACGGCCGCGAGCCTGACCTGCTTTTTGTTGCTGCTCAGCACCAGAACCGGTTGCACAGCAGCTATCTGGACGGCCCTGCCGACCTGGTAATCGAGATCATCTCGCCTGAGAGCGTGAGCCGCGACCGCGGCGAGAAATTCATCGAATACGAGGCCGGCGGTGTGCCGGAATACTGGCTGCTGGACCCGCAGCGGTGCTGGGCCGAGTTCTATCATCTGCAGGGCGAGCGTTACCGGCTGGCCTTCGCCGGCGGCGAGGGGGAGTACCACTCGACCGTCCTCCCCGGTTTTGGGCTGCGCGTGCAGTGGCTTTGGCAGCAGCCCCTGCCCCGGGTGCTCGATGTCCTGCGCGATCTGGGGCTGATCTGACCTGCTGTGGCGTTGACGCCAGCATCATCGCCCGGCAGTCGGCGGCGGGCGGAAAACCGGGCTGAACCACGCCCCACACCCCCCGCCCCCCGCGGCGATTGACCGGGGAACGGATACGATGGTATCGTAGGGCAGCAACGTTTTTGTCGATTCGTTTGCCTGGCGTGAACGAAGGAGGGCGCCTGATGAACTGGCGGTTCGTGAGCGGATCTGCTGGGGCGATGGCCCTGGCGGTGTGGTTGTGGGCCGGGTGTGCGGCCCCCGCGCCGCCCGCGCCGCTTGCGCCGC
>JABWBG010000158.1 GCA_013360575.1 Caldilineales bacterium | reverse complement strand
ACCCCGCGGCGCCGCTGACCGGCCGCGTGCTGGCGGGCAGTTTCGTCCATGCCGGCGGGCAGGAAGAGGGATGGACGCAGTTGACCCTGGCCGGCGGGCAGCAGGGCTGGCTTCCCACCGCCCACCTGCGCGGCCTGCCCGATCTGCCCAGCAGCGCGGAGGAACGGCGCAGCCAGTTGGTGGCGGATACAGCCCGCCTGATGGGCGTGCCCTACCTGTGGGGGGGCGCGTCCGCACATGGCATCGATTGTTCCGGTTTCGTGCAGTTGGCCTATCGCCTGATTGGCGTCCGCCTGCCCCGCGACGCCGATATGCAGTTCGCCGCCGGCGTGGCGGTTTCCCCACCCTACCGGCGCGGGGATCTCTTTTTCTTCGGGAGCGCGGGGGGGCATCGCCAGATCACGCATGTGGGGATGAGCCTGGGCGATTGGCGCATGATCCACTCCTCGCGCAGTCGCAACGGCGTGTATGTGGAAGATGTGCAGGATACCCCGCATCTGCACACCACTTTTGTCGGCGCTCGCCGTTTTCTATAACGGATCCTCTGCTTGCCCGCGCATACGATGGCCTTTGTCATGCAAAGCCCGCCAGGCCCCTCCACCCTGATCAATGGGCGCTGGCGGGACTATTTCGCGGGCACCGGCTATCTGGGGCTGCAAAGTCATCCGGCGGTGTTGCAGGCGGCAAGCGAGGCGGCGCGGGCCGGGTTTTCGACGGCGACCTCGCGCGGTGGTTTCGGCGAACACCCCCTCTATCAAGCAGTGGAGGCCGCGGCCGCCCAGTTTTGCGGCGCCGAAGAGGCCATCTACCTCACCTCCGGCTATTTGGGGATGGCGGCGCTGCTGCACGCGTTGGCCCCTGACTACGATCATATCTTCATCGATGAGGCGTCGCACTTCAGCGTGCAGCAGGCGGCGGCTATCAGCCACAAACCGGTGACTCCGTTTCGCCATCTCGATGCCTCTGCGCTGGCCGCGGCCTGTCAGATGCATCTGCACCCGCGGCAGCGGCCCCTGCTGCTCAGCGATGGTCTCTTTCCCATCTCCGGGGAAATCGCCCCCGCGCCGGCGTATGCCGCGGCGCTGGCTGCGTTCGCGGGCGCGCTGATCTGCCTGGATGATGCGCACGCGCTGGGCGTTTTGGGCAGCCAGGGACGGGGCACGCTGGAATATTTCGGGGCCGAGGGCGAGGGGCGGTATGCCAGCAGCACACTGAGCAAAGCCATGGGCGGATTTGGCGGCCTGGTGGCCGGGGAGGCGGCCCTGATCGCAAAGCTGCGCGGCAGCGGCATCTTCACCGGGGCCAGCCCCCCACCCCTGCCCGCGGCGGCCGCCTCTCAGGCGGCGGTGGCCATTGCCCAGGCAGAGCCAGAGCGGCGACAGCAGTTGTGGGCCAATGTGGCGCAGGCGCGGGTGGGGCTGCGGGCGCTGGGCTGGTCTCTGCCCTCTTCGCCGGCGCCGATCCTTTGCCTGGGCGCGCGGCCGGGGCTTGATCTCGCCCGCATGCAGCGCGAGTTATTTGATCGCGACCTTTGTGTGGCCCACGTCACCAGCTATACCAGCACGCCGCCGGGTGGGGCCTTGCGCATTGCCATCTTCGCCACGCACACTGCGCCGCAGATCGAGCGTTTGATCGCCGAGATAGGCGCGCTGTTGTAGGCTGTCAGCCGCGGCCGCGCCGGCGTAGGAGCAGTCCTGCCACGATCGCGGTCAGCAACACAAGCAGCGCCGGCCAGCGCCAGCGTGCATCTGCCGGCGGGGCGACTGCCGGCGGGGCGACTGCCGGCGGGGCGACTGCCGGCCCAAAGCGCACATCCGCCGCATTGGCAGCGGTCAGCAGGGGCAAGTCTGTGGTCAGGCCGTTGGCGCGGGTCAGATAGGCGGTGAGCTGCCAATATTGCTCTTCGTCCAGGCTGCCGGGCATGTGCCAGGGCATGCGCTGCTGCAAGTAAGTGTGCAGCGTGGCCGCGTCGCCGAAATGCGTCAGCCGCTGTTCGCCGATGACGGCAGGGACAGCCCTGGGCAGGATGAATCCCCCCGGCGGGTGGTTGGGGCTGTGGCAGCGGCTTTGCCAGCAGTTCTGATCTCCCTCTGCCCAGGCGCTGCGCCACTCGTCGGTCAGGCCCTGACCGCGGTCGCCGTGACAGGCCATGCAATAGAGATAAAAAACCTGCGCGCCCAGGTCGGCCTGGGTGGGGTGGGCCGGCAGTTGCGGCGGGCCTAGGCGGTCGGGGAGGGTCATCATGCGTGCGGGATCATCCCCCTCCTGCGCGCCTGCCGGCGACGCGCCCGCCGCCCACCCGCCGAAGGCCAGGAAAAGGAGGATAAGGATCAGGCGGCGCCGGTTCACCCGTCCGCCTCCCGGCACATCTCCAAAACGGGGGAGTTGATGCCCGCAAACAGACAATCGATAGCAGCCGCGCCTTGTGCTGCGCTGACGCGCGCCGCCACATAGCGCCCCTGTTGATGCAACTCGATGCGGGGGCTGGGGCCTAAGCGCGGGGCTTGCTGCTGCAACCAGGCGCTCAGCTCTGGCGAAGACCGCACAAAACAACTGCGACAGTCGGCAAACGAGTCGCCGCGCAGCAAACGCAGCAAGCCCTCGGTGTAGGGCAGGCGTATATCCTGGCAATGGCCCAGTTGGACGCCGCTGCCGGCCACGAACACGCTACAACTCAGCCAGGCGCCATTGGCGAAGGCGGCTACGATCACGACCCGTTGCGCCGGGCCCCATTCGACCTCCCCCGGTTGCAGGGTGTAGCGCCCGTCAAGCTGATCGCGCATGCCCGACAGCACGCTGTAGTTGATGCCGCTATCCATAGACAGCGCGAAGAGATCGCCCTCGTAGGTGCGCGCCTGCTGGATGGCCTTATCGACCAGTTGCTGGGCCGCGCGCACCGGTTGGTGCAGCAGGGCATCCGCAGCCAGACCGGCGGCCAGCACGAGGATCAGGGGCAGCGTCAGCAAGAAACAGCAGCGAGCGGTGGGCAGGCCGCGATCATCGCTCTCCAAGGCCAGGCCCTCGCTGCGTGTGCGTTGCAGAAGGCCCAGAAATCCCAGCAGGAGGAGGATGAAGAAGCCTGCCATGAGCAGGCGCGCCTGTACGGCTGCTGTGAAAGGGTAGAGATCCAGCCCGCGCAGCCGGGGATCGCTCCCGCCGGCCAGCCAACTGGCGATTTCAAAGTTCCAATGACCGATAACCCAGGTCATGGCCCCCGCGGTTGCCAGCCAGATCAGGCCCGCGGCCCAGGCGGGCCGCAACCACCCGGCCAGCCACCCGGCCACTCCGCCCAGCAGGGCCAGGGCGAGCACGCCCAGCAGGGCCGCGGTCAGGCGCAGGGGGCCATGGGCCAGGGGCAAAAACAGCGTCTGGGGCCCAAAGGCGCCGGCTGCCAGAGCCGCGCCAATCAACATCCCATTCCACAGCCCAATCTTGCTCAAAACAGGCCGCGTGTAGGCTGGGGAGGGTGACCATGTCGCCATGTGTATCTGTGCGCCGCCCCGGCCTGTTCTGCGGGGCGGATAGGGGCCGCGTATGGGATCGCTTGCCTGCCTGACCCGAAGGTGTGGCTCAGGCGCCGCGCGTCCCCTTCATGCGCGGATCGAGGATATCGCGCAGGGCGTCGCCGATCAGGTTCCAGGCCAGGCCAAAGAGGAGCAGCGCCGCGCCGGGGAAGGCGACGATATACCAGTATTGATCCAGGCTGAGGATAAAGGCGCGGGCAAAACTGATCACCTGCCCCCAATCGGCATAGCCGATGTCGGTGCCAACGCCCAGAAAGCTGAGCGCAGCAAAAGCGAGCACAATGGCGCCCACATCCAGCGAGGCCAGAACCATGGTCGAGAAGACGGCGTTGGGCAGGACATGGCGCAGGAGGATGCGTGTGTCGTCGCCGCCGATCACCCGCGCCGCCAGCACATAATCCCGCTCCTTCACTGTCAGGATATCCCCGCGGATGACGCGTGCATACCCCATCCAGCCAAAGACGATCAGCGCGATCATGGCCGGCCCGATGCCGCGGCCCACCAGCGGCACCAGGATGGAGGTCAGCGTCAGCGCGGCCAATAAAAAGGGAAAGGCCATGAAGATCTCGGTGATGCGCATGAGCACGTCATCCAGCTTGCCGCCATAAAAGGCGGAAACGGACCCGACAATGAGACCGATGAGCAGACTGAGGCTGACCACGGCCACACCGACGAAGATGGCTGTGCGCGTGCCCCACACCAGGCCGTAATAGATGTCGAACTGGCCGCTGGCGGTGCCCAACAGATGCACCCACTGATCTTTGCCGGTGACCGTCTGGTACCAAAAAGGCAGGGGCGGTTGGCCGCGTCGCCACTCCGCGCCGGGGGGTTTAGGCTCGGCCCCATAGCCATCGCGCGGGATCAGATAGGGATTGCCCCCGCCCTCGATCGGGGGCGCCAGCACCGGCGCCAGGGCCGCCACCAACAGGAAGAATCCGATCAGAATGATGCCGGCGACGGAGAGGGGGTTGGTCATCAGGCCGCGTAACAGGCGATACCACTCCGGGCCTAGCAGGCGTTCCAGTCTGCCTGGCATCCGCAGTTGCAGGCCTCCTGCCAACTCAGGTGAAAGGGCAATGGTTTCTGTAGCCATGGATAGCAGCGCTCCTTTAGCCCAAACGCACGCGCGGGTCGAGAAAAGCGTAGAAGATGTCAACTATCAAATTTGCCATAATTAGCAAAGTCGCGTTGAAAAGTACAAATCCCAAGACAGTTACCACATCCAGACTGACCGCCGCCGCCGCCACAGCCGAGCCCAGGCCGGGGTAATTGAACACCGTTTCGGTGATGACCACGCCGTTGAGCAAGCCTACGATGGTGAGACCCCCCACCGTGGCCACCGGGATCAGGGCGTTTTTGCGCACGTGGCGGTTGATCACGACCCGTTCGGCCAGGCCTTTGGCGCGGGCGGTGCGAACATAGTCCTGGCGCAGGGCTTCCAGCATGGAGGATCGTGTGATCTTGAGCAACAAGGCCCATTGGATGTAACAAAGGGTGATGACAGGCAAAAAGATATGGCGCAGGGCATCGACAAAAACATCGAACCGCCGGTTGATCAAGGCATCGAGGGTGTTGATCTGCGTGTAGCGGGTAAAGGAGTCGGACATCACGACCTGCGTCATGGCGTCAGAAAGACGCCCAGGTGGGAACCATCCTGTCTTGGCGTACAGCAACATCAGCACCAACAGGCCAAAGACGAAGGTGGGAAAGGAATAGCCGATGATGGCAAAGATGCGCGCCACTTGATCGATCGGCTTGTTGTGGTGGATGGCCGCCTGCATGCCCAACCAGATGCCGATGCCCACGATAGGCAGCACCGACCAGAGCGCCAACTCTACCGTAGCCGGCAGACGGTGGAGGAGCAGGTCTTTGACATCCTGCCGCCCGGTGCGGGAATAGCCCAGGTCGCCGCGCAGCACCCCTCCCTTGCGTTCGCCTGTGCTGGCGTCGACTGTACCGACCAGCCAGCGCCAGTACTGCACATAGACCGGCTGATCTAGGCCATATTGGCGGATGATGCGGTCTACCTGCGCTTCGCTTTTGGGGATGTCGCGAATGTAGAGGGCGGACCGTTCTACCGGTGAAAGCAACTGCAGCATGGCAAAGATCAGCATAGTGACCCCCACCACGGTGATGGGCAGTTGTAAGAGACGCCGGATGATATACGTTGTCATGCGCTCAGCTCCACCCGAAGGAAGAGGCGGCGGGCCCGGGTGGACCCGCCGCCGATGGTGAGTGAGAGAGAGGATTAGTATCCCAGGGTGTAGTAGTAGTTGTCGAACAGGGCCGAGTTGTAGTACCAACCCTTGACCCAACGCTGCTCGTAGCGCACGCCGGCAGACTGCGCCAGGATGACGGTGGGCAACTGATCGTAGTACAGTTGGCCGAACTCGAAGTAGATTCTTTCGCGCTCAGCCGGGTCGCTGGCGGCCACGCCGGCGTTGATCAGCTCCTGGAACTGCGCCTTCAGGTCAGCGGGCAGGTTCTGGCGGCCGGCGAAGGTGCCAACGCCGTAGGGCTGCACCCAGTTGTGCGGATCATGGATATCTTCGATCCAGCCGCTGACGGCCACCGGCAGTTGCCGCGCCCGGAAGGAGCTCAGGAGGGTGGGCCAGGGCAAACCGATGATATCGACCTGGTATTTGGGATTGATCGCGCGCAGGTTGCTCTGGAAGATGGCAGCGACGGTCTGGCGGGTGACATTGCCGGTGTTGAAGGCGATCTGGAAGCGGAAGCCGGTGTCGGGCAACTGCCCATCCCAGGCTTGAGCAAGCTCTTCGGCGCATTTGTCCGGGTCATACTCGTACATGGGGCCGTCGGGGTTGTAGCCCAGCATGTCGAGAATGATGGGGCCGTTGTTGCGCACGCCCTCGCCATTCAGCGCGTCCTCCAGATAGGCATCGTAGTCGAAGCAGTAGGCCATGGCCCGGCGCACGTGAATGTCGCTGAAGAAGTCGGGCGGAATGCCATTGCCATCCAACTGACCGCTGCCGATGTAGATGTTGTTGCCCTGATCGTCGGTGGCGACGTTGAAGTTGAGGAAGACATCGGTGCGGCTGGTGCTGGGCAGGTTGCCCCACTTGCGCAGCGGCGCATCCGGGTTGTCCGTAGGCGTGCAGGCGTCGGTGCGCCAATCGCAGATCTCGCCCACGAATGCATCGACCTGCGGCCGGTTCTCGACGGGCACAGCCACTGCTTCGGCGTCGCCGGCTTGCAGGATGGCGAAGCGGGTACCCCATTCATTGGCGATCTTGTAGACGATGCGCTTGATGCGCGCCGACCCGGCTGGGCCGCCTTCCCACATCGGATCATTGGCCGCGCGCCAGTAGTTTTCGTTGGCGACCAGCACCCAGCCCTCGCCGGGGGTCCAGCTTTCCAGTTTGTACGGGCCGGTGCCATTGATCTTGTCGCTGATCTTCGTGATCTCGCCAGGGGAGTAGAAATCGACCCAGGTGTCGCAGGAACCATCCCAGTCGCCTTGCTCGGCGGCCCATTCCTGGTCGACGGCGGCGCCCCAGGTCTGGGTGAGGGTAGCCAGGAAAGGCCCCCAGGGCACGACCAAATTGAAGGTGACGGTGGAAGCGGCGTCATCAGCCACGACCGCAGCCTTGACCTTTTCGCAGACAGCGGTCAGCTCCTCAGGGGTGGCGTTGGCCTTGAGTCCCTCAGGATCGCCGGCATAGGCGCCCTCCGCGATCTCTTCGGTGACGTCGCCGGAGCTGTAGCCCAGTATCGGCTCTAGCATCAGCCATTGCGGGCCATTCGGATCCGACTGCAGCAGGCCGCGCTGGAAGCTATAGGCGATGTCGCCGGGGGTGAGGTCGTTGCCATTGTGGAAGGTGACGCCCTGGCGAATCTTGAAGACATAGGTCTTGCCGTCAGCAGAGATGCCGCCATTTTCGACGCTGGGCACTTCGGTAGCCAGGATCGGCACATAGGTCGTGGCATCCTTGTGGTTGTACCAGATCAGCGGCTCGCTGACATTCAGGATGACTCCGCCGCTGGCGGTGTCGTAGGCCAGCGCCGGATCGAGGGTGAGTGGGTCGCCAAAAGCATAGAAGGTGTAGGTGTCAGGCTGCGGGGCCGTCAGGTTGACCGGCGCCGGCGTCGGCGTGACTTCGACGATCTTCTCGACTTCTTTCTCGACCACGACCGTCTGCTGCACGACTTTCTCGACTTCCTTTTCGACCTGCACGGTCACCTCGACGATCTTTTCGACCACCTGTGGCTCAGGCTGGGCGCAGGCGCTGAGGGCCGCGGCAGCCAAAACCAGGACGATGATCACAAACATCCAATTCTTGCGAAACATTGTCAGTTTCTCCTCCAGAGAGTTGGGTAGGGTGGAATGGGATCACACAGGGATGTGTGTGGGAAAGGGGATGGCCCATTGCATCAAGTCAGCCGGGCTTGAATGGGTCATGACACGGTAGCAAAAGGGGCGGCTGCGCATCACCTCCTTGTTTGCCGCCAAGATGCACGCTGTTGTCCTGGCGCACCCTGGCGGCTCCTTTTGGAATCAGCTTGTGCGAGCGGGGAAAATGGTACAGGCAAGTATAGCCGTCGGCAAAGCGTAGGGCAAACGTAGGGTTGGCGGTATCTGCAAACCCTCAAGGGTTTTAAAACCTTGAGGGTTTTTCCTGTCAATACAGATGGCAGGCCACCCAGTGCTCTTTGCCGCCGCCGCCCACATTCTGCCAAGTCGGCTCCACCTCCCGGCAGATATTCATGACGCGCGGGCAGCGGGTGCAAAAATTACAACCCTTCGGCGGGTTGACCGGGCTGGGCACATCCCCTTGCAAGATGACGCGCTGGCGTTTTTCCTCGATCGCGGGATCGGGGATGGGCACGGCAGAGAGCAGGGCTTGCGTGTAGGGATGCAGCGGCGCCTCATACAGCGTGGCGTAATCGGTCAGTTCCACGATCTTGCCCAGGTACATCACGGCGATGCGGTCGGAGATGTGCCGCACCATGGAGAGATCGTGGGCAATGAACAGATAGGTGAGGCCGAATTCGCCCTGTAATTCCTTCAGCATGTTCACGATCTGCGCCTGGATCGAGACATCCAGGGCCGAGATCGGCTCATCGCAGACGATGAAATCGGGGTTGAGGGCCAGAGAGCGGGCCACACCGATGCGCTGGCGCTGGCCGCCGGAGAATTCGTGGGGATAACGGTTGATGAAATAGGGGTTGAGCCCCACCACCCGCAGCAGTTCCTGCACCCGCTCCCGTTTCTCGCGGCCTTTGGCAATGCCATGCACCTCCAGCGGCTCGCCGATGATGCTGCCCACGGTCATGCGCGGGTTGAGCGAGGCGTAGGGGTCCTGGAAGATCATCTGCATGCGGCGGCGTTGCGCCCGCAATTTCTCCCCCTTCAACGCGGTCAGTTCGTTCCGCCCCGTCGAACTGCACCGAGCCGGCGGTGGGTTTGTACAACTGCAAAAGCGCCCGGCCGGTGGTCGATTTGCCGCAGCCCGATTCCCCCACCAACCCCAGCGTTTCTCCCCGCTTGATTGTGAAGCTAACGCCGTCCACCGCTTTCACATCCCCGATCTTGCGCTGGATGACGATCCCCTTGGTGATGGGGAAATACATCTTCAGGTCCTTGACATCGATCAGATTCTCAGCCATGCTGGCCTCCGTTGGCAGCGACAATTTTCGGGGTGGCGACGACCTCTTCCCAGCGCCAGCAAGCCACCCGCCGTGTGTGGGAGATCGTTTGCAGGGGCGGGGTTTCGGTTTCACACCGCCCAATCTTGAAGGGGCAGCGCGGGGCAAAAGAACAGCCCGGCGGCAGGTCGATCAAATCGGGCGGCAGGCCCTCGATGGGGATGAGCCGCTCGTCATGCCCCTGATCCAGCCGGGGGATGGAGCGCAGCAGGCCCAGGGTGTAGGGGTGGTGCGGACGGGCATAGAGGTCATGCACCTCTCCCTCTTCCACGATTCTGCCGGCGTACATCACGATCACCCGGTCGGCCAGCCCGGCCACCACGCCCAGGTCATGCGTGATCCAGATGATGGCCATGCCGATCTTTTGTCTCAACTCCTGCACCAGATCGGTGATCTGGGCCTGGATGGTGACATCCAGGGCCGTGGTGGGCTCGTCGGCGATGAGGATCTGGGGATTGCAGGAGAGGCCCATGGCGATCATGACGCGCTGGCGCATGCCGCCGGAAAACTGGTGGGGATAATCATCCAGGCGGGAGGCGGCGGCGGGGATGCCCACCATTTCCAACAGTTCCACCGAGCGCTGCCGCGCTTTTTCTTTGTCCATGCCCAGATGCAGTTGCAGCGCTTCCGAGATCTGCTGGCCGATGGTCAGCACCGGGTTGAGCGAGGTCATCGGATCCTGAAAGATCATGGCAATGCGGTTGCCGCGCACCTGACGAATGTCATCATTCGACAATTTCAGCAGGTCCCGGCCATCGAACCACACCTCCCCGGCCACCACCCTGCCCGGCGGCTGCGGGATCAGGCGGATGAGGGACATCACGCCGACGCTCTTTCCGCAGCCACTTTCCCCCACAATGGCCAGGGTTTCCCCCTCGTCCAGGGTGTAAGAAATGTCATTGACGGCCTGTACCACGCCATCTTCAGTGAAAAATTGGGTCTTCAGTCCTTTGACTTCCAACAATGCGGTCATTGCGACTCCTTGTACCGGCATGTTAGCGATCCGCACCCTCGCGAATGATGGGAGAGGGGATCGATCAAGATGGTAGGGGACAAGAAACAATGAATGCGCACAACTTCCCCTCACATTCATCATCCTGCCCTTACAGCCTCTTTTGGATTGGGTGTCGCAGTCTAGCACAGCCCCAAAACATCTGTCAATCCATCCCAGAGTTATGTGGCGAGGTCGCTTTTTGCCGTGCTCATGCGGTCAGGCCCTCCGCTTCCACCGGATCGGGCTTGCGCCCGCCGGGGTCTTGCTGCCAGGCCGGACACCAGCGGCGGGCCGGCAAGGGGCGGTCGTGAAATTGCGAGTCAGGATTGCGGCAGAACGCGTGCAGCCGGGTGACTTGCCCATCCCCATTGCTGCGGAAGGTCTGGGCGAACTGGCAGGTGTAGCAATCCTGCCCCCGCGCCCGCGCCCAGAGAGCGTGCAAACGATCCATCCCCTTAGGCGCCCGTTCCATCATCTCACCACGCTGGCCTCAGAACTGCGCAGATCGTCCAGTCCCAGGCCGCGATAGACGATGCCGCGGGCAGGGTCGAGCACCACCATCTCCCCTTCCTGCAGGGCATCGAACGCGCCCGCGGCGTTGACCACGGCCGGGATCTTGAGATCTTCGGCCAACCGCACGGCCACAGAATGGGGGCTGCCCTCCTCGGCCACCAGCCCGCAGGCCGCGGT
Organism: Caldilineales bacterium; assembly: GCA_013360575.1. GTDB lineage: Bacteria > Chloroflexota > Anaerolineae > J102 > J102 > JABWBG01. Next base: position 5,712 of record JABWBG010000158.1, on the reverse strand, counting down.
GACCAGATGCTGCCAGCTGCTGTCGAAGGAATGGGCCACGATCACATCGGTGGGCTGGATCTTGAGCGCGGCAGGCAGGGGGGGGCGCAGCTTGCGCACCCGCCCGCGGGCTTTATGATCGCCCAAACCCTGGCCCGCGGCCAGCACCTGTTCGATCAGCCGGATCTTGATCAGGTTGGTGGTGCCCGGCGTGCTGCCGGCCGACCCGGCCGTGATCACGACCAGTTCCCCTTCTTTGACCAGACCGCGGCGCAGGGCCAGCTGCACGGCATCTTCCACCACCTCGTCGGTGGTGTTGCGCCGCGACGCGGCCAGGGGATAGACGCCCCAATGCAAGTTGAGTTGCCGCATCACCATGGGATTGGGCGTGACCGCGATGATGGGGATGCCGGGCCGGTAGCGGGAGAGCTGGCGGGCGGTGTAGCCGGAGGTGGTGGGGGCCAGGATGGCCGCAGCCCCCAGGTTGGTTGCCAGATCGGTGGCGGCGCGAGCAATGGCCTGGGCCGCGAAATTCACCCGCGCCGGCGCCCGCGGGGAAGGCCCGCGCCGCGCCAGCCCCTCCTCGGCCCGGCCGATGATGCGATCCATCACCTGCACCGCCCGCACCGGATATTTGCCCGACGCGGTCTCGCCGGAGAGCATGACTGCGTCGGCGCCATCGAGTACGGCGTTGGCCACGTCGCTGGCCTCGGCCCGGGTGGGCCGGGGATTGCGGATCATCGAATCCAGCATCTGCGTGGCCGTGATCACCGGCTTGCCTGCCTGATTGCACAGGCGGATGATCTCTTTTTGGATCATTGGCACCTCTTCCGCTGCCAGCTCGATGCCCAAATCCCCGCGCGCCACCATGATGGCGTCGGCCACGTCCACGATCTCGGCGATCGCTGCCACCGCCTCTGGCTTCTCGATCTTGGCCACCACCTGCGGCAGTTGCCCGGCCTGGCTGTGACGGCGGATCATGCCTTTCAGATCCAACACCTCCTGGGCGGTGCGCACAAAGGAGAGGGCGATCCAGTCCAGTTTCTGGGCCGCGGCAAAACGCAGGTCGGCCCGATCCTTGTCGGTGATGGCGGGGATGCGGATATCTGCCCGCGGCAGGTTGATGCCCTTGTTGGCGAACAGCACCCCGCCCATGATCACCCGCGCCTGGATACTCGATCCATCCGCGGCCACCACCTCCAGTTCCAGCAGGCCATCATCCAGCAGCAGGCGGTCGGTGGGCTTGACCAGGCTGGGCAAGTCGGCGTATTGGATGGGGATGTCCTCGGCTGTGGGCGCGGCGCTGAGGGTGACGATCTTGCCGGGTTGCAGCACAAAGCCTTCGGCTGGGAGCGCGCCCACACGCAGTTTGGGGCCTTGCAAGTCGCCGAGGATGGCGACAGGCCGCTCCAGCGCCTCGGCCACGCTGCGCACGTGGGCGATGGTTTCGGCGTGGGAGGCATGGTCGCCGTGCGAAAAATTGACGCGGGCCACATCCATGCCGGCGTGGATCAGTTGGGCCAGGGTGGTGGGGTCGTTGCTGGCAGGGCCGAGGGTGCAAACGATTTTGGTGTGGCGCATGGAGGTGAGAGGTGAGAGGGGAGAGGGGGCGGGTCAAGCGGTCGGAGCGCTCGCAGCGCTCCGACCGCTGGGGACGATCGTTGCTTCCGGTTCTGGCAGCTGCGCGAGAGCGGGGTCAGCCTCGTCGGGCAGGCCCACCAGCACCGATTCGCCGCCCGCCAGCCGGGCCGCGGCCAGCCGCGCCCCTTTCCACGCCCGGCGCAGGGGCAGGTCGCTGTAGACGCTGGCAAAGGTGGAGACCGCAGCCCGTTCATCCAGATCGAGATGGTATTGTTGGCGCAGATCTTCACGGTGCTGGCAGATCCACAGAAACAGGTCGGCCAGGGTGCGTTTGGGGAATTCTTTGAGGATGTCGCTGGCGTGGATCGCCTCTGTCAAAGGCTCGTAGACAGTCAGGTACCAGCTCTGCACCGCCTCGGCGTAGGGGATTTCGCGTTGCGCGTTCAGGCCCAGGAAGTAGCGATGCACCTCGATCTGCTGATCGAACTGGCGATAGCGGCCCGGCTCGGTCAGGCGGATGTCGGCGTCGGGGAAATGGCTTTGCAGTTGCGTGCGTTCGAGGAAGAGGCGATGCCCTGCCTCGGTCAGCCATTCACTCAAGGCCTCCGCCGAGTCGGCTTCGACCGGAAAAGGCGCATCCACCTGGGTGACGTAGGCCTCGATCGTCTTATCTCCGCGGGTGCGGGCCACCGAAACACGGTGATTGCCATCGCGCACGAAGTAAAGATCGCCGATCTGGTAAAGATCGATGGGCGGGACGCCGGTGAGGCTGTGCATGGCCGCGTCCACACGGCGCCAGCGTTCCAGCAGGGCTTCGTTGCGGGGCAGGAAGGTGCGGTTGAAGTCGCGATAGCGGCCCACGCTGCCCACGATCTTTTCCAGGGGGACATTCTGGGCGCTCGCTCTGCCCACGCCTTCGCGGGCTTCGAGGATGTTGCGGACTTCTTCGTAAGGGAGGAGATCGGGATTGGCGCCGCGCAGATTGGCCAGCCAATCTTGCAGCAGCGCCTGAAAATGCGCCCGTTGGAACCGGTCAGTAGCCTGACCGAGATGCACGGGATTGAGATCATCAGGCATGGTATGCCTCCTGAGGTGAGACGATGGACGAAGGACGATAGACGATAGACGATAGACGATAGACGATAGACGATAGACGATAGACGATGGCGCGTGTTTTGCCGGTATATTCGTCATCGACTACCGACTACCGACTATCGTCCTTCGTCCTTCGTCTTTCGTCTTTCGTCTTTCGTCCATCGTCAGATCAACTATGCACGTACACCACCGCGCCATTGCGGCGAGGGTCGCCCGCCCCACACAGGGCGCCGGCTTCGTCGAAACCGACAGCATGGGCGCCGCCGAAGAACATGTGTTTGTGGGGCCAGGTCACAATATCATATCCCCAGCGTCTCAGCCAATCCACGGCCGCGGGTTTGGCGCCGCCCTCGATCTGCAAAACGCCCTCTTCGAAGTGAACGCGGGCCGCATCCACCGCCTGATCCAGGGGCATGCCAAAATCCAAATGGTTGAGGATGACCTGCAAAATCGCGGTGCGAATGCGGTTGGCCCCGCCGGAGCCAACCGCCATTACCGGGCGGCCGTCGCGCAGGATCAGGGAGGGAGCCATCATCGAGCCAATGCGCTGGCCCGGTTGGCCGCGGTGGAAGCCCAGCGGATGCAGGTCCGCCTCGCCCAGGATGTTGTTCAGCAGCAGGCCGGTGCCGGGCAGGATGAACCCTGCGCCTTCGCCGGCGGTGGTGGTCAGCGAGACCATGACGCCAGCCGCGTCGGAGACGCTGATGTGCGTGGTATCGTTGGGGTAGACATCGGGCGGGGGATCGACCGGATAGGGCCGGGCGGGACGATGCAGACGGCAGGCGAGATCGTGGGCGTGCTGCGCGATATGGTCGGGGGCCAGGAAGATGTCGAGATCGCCAGAGCTTTCGAACGCGGGCCGGGCCAGGTTGGTCTGGCGCATGACTTCGGCCAGCAGGCCGAGATGGCGGGCGTTGCCATGGGTGAGCTGGCCGATCTCGTAGTCTGCGAGCAGGGCGAGGGCAAAGGCAATCAGCGCGCCCCCGCGCGAGGGTGGGGGATTGGTGAGGAATTCGCACCGGCGGTAGCGGCGGCGCAGGGGCCGGCGCACATGCACCTGGTACGCAGCCAGATCCGCGGCGCTGATCAGGCCGCCGTGCCGCTGCTGATCGGCCAGCAGGATCTGGGCGATCTCCCCTTTGTAAAAAAGATCCGGCCCGCTGCGGCCCAAAGCCTCGAACGTATTGGCCAGATCGGGGTTGCGGTAGATGTGGTTGTCGTCCAAAAAATGGCCGGGCGCGCCAAAAAGGCCCGCCAGATCAGGCTCGTTGCTGAAGATGGGGTGCAGCAACGAGCCGACATAGGAGCCGAACTCGCCCAGGGCCACGCCGCGGCGGGCCAGTGCCACCGCCGGGGCGAGGACGACGGCCAGCGGCAGGCGCCCGCCATCCTCGTGCAGCTTGCACAGCCCCGCCACCATGCCGGGCACAGCCACGCTGCCCCGGCCGATGTGGAAGATCTGATGGGTAGGGCCGTAGTTGATGGAGATGGGGAAGAAATCGAGCTGCGCGGGCATGCCCCCCCGGCCGGGGAAATCGCAGAAGAAATCATAGAGCCGGGCGTCGCCCCTCGCCTGCTCGTAAAACAGGGCGAATCCGCCGCCGCCCGGGGCCACCAGGGTGGGTTCGGCCACGAAACTGGCAAAGGCAGCGGCCACAGCGGCATCGACAGCATTGCCGCCGCCGCGCAAGATGTCGGCGCCGGCTTCGGTGGTGGCCGCGTTGCCGGCAGCAATGATCCCAGCAGTCATACAGTGGTGTGGAGAGGTGGGGGAGAGGGCCGCGCCGGCCGATCAGGTCTGCTGCGCATCGCGCCACAGCCGCAGGAAAAGCGCGGCAGGGTCGGCCCGGTAGGCGTCGCGGTCGAATAAAATGGGCGAGGGAAGGGGATCGGCGCTTGTGGCCCGCAGCCCCTGGATCAGGGCCTTTTCCTGGCCATTCTGGCGCAACAGGCCGGTGTGGCGTCGCCAGGTAGCCTGATCGTACGGCGGCTGCTCCCAGTGGGCCGCGGGGATGTCGGCCCAGCGCCACAGCCACAGCCGCGGGCAGCCTCGATCGCGGGCAATGGCGATGACCGCGGCCAGAAAACGCCCGGCTTCCTCTTCGTGCGCGTAGTAGCTGCCATGCAGGGCAAAGGAAGGCTCTCCCGGCGGGGCCGTGGGCAGCCCGGCCAGATGCATGCTGATCGGCTGCCCGGCCAGGCCCGCGGCCACATCCAGGGCAAACGCGATCCAACGGGGGTTGAGGGGCAGGCGGCGGCGGTCGCTGGCAAAGGCGGCGATGCTGAGACTGGGCTGCCCGCCGGCGGCGAGGACAGCGTCCGGCCAGAGGGTGTTGGGGCTTTCCAGCGCCTCCAGCGCCAGCAGAAAGGTGCAATCGCAGCCGGGGCTGGCCGCGCGCATGCGCTCGACGCTATCTGCTTGCCAATCGCGCACCGCGCTGCGTTCGACAGCCGCGGCCAGTCGGCCGAATCCGGGCAGCGGCTCCCAGCCAAGCAGGGCGGGATGGCCGCCAAAGGTGGCGACCAGTTCCTGGATCAGCAGCCCGCGGGCCGCCAGCATGCGCTCATCACTGAAGGGATGGCGGACGCGGCCCCAGCGCAGGCGGCGATGATCGACCAGCAGGGGCCAATGCGGGGGCAGCGGCGCCGGGGTGACGCCCCATTCCGGCCACCACAGCGCCCCATCCCACATGCCTGCCCACAACCCCGCCTCGACGGTCAGCCCGGCCTCTTCGCTCAGGCGCAGGAAGCGCTCGAAGCGATCCAGCGCCGGCGTGTGTACCTGATCGAGCGCGGGTTGAAAATCGCCCCAGAAGAGGGGGACGCGCACCGCCTGGAAGCCGAGCGCGGCGATATGCGCCAGATCGTCGGCGATCTCGGCGGGATCGAAGTCACGCCAGAGGCCAGGCCCCGTGCGCTGGGGTAAATAGCCGATACCGAGGAGCATTTTAATGGTTGGTTGGTTAGTTGGTTAGTTGGTTAGTTGGTTAGTTGGTTAGTTGGTTAGTTGGTTAGTTGGTTAGTTGGTTAGTTGGTTAGTTGGTTAGTTGGTTAGTT
>JABWBG010000157.1 GCA_013360575.1 Caldilineales bacterium | reverse complement strand
GGGGGGTTGGGCGGCGGCGCCGAACTCAGCCCGGAAGCCCGCGCCACGGCTGTGGCCGAGCGCATGGCGGCCAGCGGCGCCAACCCCGCCACCCTGCTGGAGCGGGCCATGCTCGGCAGCCTGATCCGCAGCTTGCAGGTGAAGACCGGTGAAATCGCGGCCGCAGACCTGGCCGACCGTGGCTTCATGAGCCGTTTCATCGAGCCGATCAGCGCGGCCAGCGGCGTAGACGTCGAGACGCTGCAAGCGGGCCTGGATGCCGGCCATTCCTTTGCCGAGATCATCGCGGACGAGGGCGGAGACATGGCCGCGGCCACAGCTGCGCTGCGCGCTCAGTTCGAGGGATTTTTGCAAGGCGACGACCTTGAACAACGCGTCGACCAGATCCTAAACGAGACAAACCGGTAGGCAACACACCCCCCCCCGCCGGCCGAGAGCCGAACGCCGATCAGCGCTGCGCCGCGATCACCCCTTCGCGCAGGCTGAAGGTGACGGCCTCGCCCGCCCCTTGCGGATCGAGGAACGCGCGGGCCGCGCCGGCGCTGCCCCAAAGCAACTCGCTCAGCCGCCGGCGATCTGCCGGGGCCACCTGCATCCTGTCCATCCAGGGCTGGAAGAGCATCGGCTTGGTCAGCCGCTCGCTGTGCTGCACGCTCAGGCCGGCGGCGGCGATGAAGTCGAGCAGAGCGGGCAGGGGGTGCATCCAGCCGTGCGAAGGGTCGCGCAGCCGCTCGAAGGCATTGACATAGGCGCAGGCCGCGGCCTCGTCGGGGCCGATATTATCGACCAACACCAGCCGCCCGCCAGGCCGCAGCACCCGCGCCCACTCTCGCAGGGCCGCGGGCTGGTCGGGAAAGTGATGCAAGGCCACGCGGCAGGTGACAAGATCGAGGCTGCGGTCGGGCAGGGGCAGGCTGGCCCCATCCCCCTGCACCCAGGCCAGATTGCCCTGGCCCTGGCGGCCGGCCAGGCTGCGGGCCGCGGTCAACATGGCAAAGGTGAGGTCGAGAGCGAGGACGCGGCGCACATGAGGGGCGATGATCAGGGCAGAATGGCCGCCGCCGGGCGCCACATCCAGCGCCAGCCAATCGGGCTGCGGCGCCGCCAGATCCAGCAGACGCTGCAAGCTGGCCCCGCCGGCGTGCACCGTCGAGTGCACATACCGCTCGGCGTTGGCCCCGAATTGGCGCTGCACCAGATCGTGGGGATCAGTCGCCATGCAGTTGCGCCTCCATCCAGGCCAGCACGCCGGCCAGCGCGGGCTGACGGATCGCCGCGATCTCGTTGTGAACCTCATGATAGCCGCCGGGATAACGGCGGAAGGTGACAGTGGGCCCGGCCTGGGCCACGGCATCGTGCACCGCCTGGCGATTGATGCTGGTGTCTTCCTCGCCCAGCATGACCAGGATGGGCAGGCGCAGCGTCGCCAGCACGGCTTTGCCTTCCTCTGCTTTTTGCAGGGTCATATGAACGAAACGCATGGTGACGATGTCGTGGCGCAGGGTGTCGCTCTCGTAGGCGCGCTGCACCTCGGCGTCGTGGCTGAGGCGGAAATCCTTGCTGCCGCCGGTATTCATGCTGAAGCCGGGGAGAATACGCGCCATGATCTTGGCAAGCTGGATCTTGGCCGCATTCAGATCAGGGCCGGCGCCATAGCCGGGGGCTGAGATGACGGCCGCCGCGATCTTGGTCTCGTGTCGGGCCAGATAATGGGTGGCGATCAACCCGCCCAGGCTGTGGGCATACAGACACAGCGGCAGGCCGGGATGCTGGCTGCGGGCCAACTCGACCACCTGATCCAGGTCGGCCAGGATCTGATCGAAGTGATCGTAATCGCCACGTTTGCCGCTGGAACGGCCAAAACCGCGGTGATCATGACCATAGATGGCGTATCCGGCCGTCAGAAAAGTCTCGACCACGTGGGGATAGCGGCCGGCGTGTTCGCCCAGGCCGTGGACGATGAGCAGCACCGCGTGCGGGGCCGCGATCGGCATCCACACGCGCAGGTGCAGGTGTTGGGCGTCGGCGGTGGTCAGGGTCGTCTCGTGCATGACAGAATCTCCGTGAGCGGTGGGGAGGACAGGCTGGTGCGTATTGCAACGTGAAACCGAGGTTTTGTCAAACTGAACACTGAATACTGACCACTGAATACTGACCACTGAACACTGAACCCTGCCCCGCTTGTTCCTTTGGGCCGGGATGTTTTACACTGTGCGCAGGGAGGCGCCGCCACCCGCACGCTTGTTTTTTCGGAGGCACTCATGCTCAACGACATCAAAAAAGAAGCCAAAGAGCGCATGGAAAGCTCGATCAAGGTATTCAAAGCCGATCTGGCTGCCATCCGCACCGGGCGCGCCAACCCGGCCCTGCTCGATCAGGTGCAGGTGGACTATTACGGCAGCCCCACCTCCATCACCCAGTTGGCCGTCGTCACCGTGCCCGAACCGCGGCTGATCAGCATCCGCCCCTTCGCGGCCAATGACATCAACCTGATCTCCAAAGCGATCATGCAGTCGGAACTGGCGCTCACCCCCTCGAACGATGGCAAGATCATCCGCTTGATCATCCCGCCCCTGACCGAGGAGCGGCGACACGACCTCAGCCGCCAGGTGAAACGCCGCACAGAGGAGGCGCGCGTCTCCATCCGCAACATCCGCCGCGATGCCATCGGCGACCTGCGCGACTTCGAAAAAGAGGGGATGATCACCGAGGATGATCTGCGCCAGGGTGAAGAGCATATCCAGGAACTCACCGACGCCGAAATCAAGCAGATCGATCAGATCTGCGAGGTCAAAATCGTCGAGATCATGGAGGTTTAAGGCGCGGATATGAGCACAGCCCCCACCGCCAACGTTGCCGGTGAAGGCCACTCTGGCCTGCCCGTCCCCCGGCACATCGGCATCATCATGGACGGCAACGGTCGCTGGGCGCAGGCGCGCGGCCTGCCGCGGGCCGCAGGACACCACGCCGGCACCAAAAACATCCGCCGCGTGCTGGAAGAGGCGGTGCGCCTGGGCATCAAAGTGCTCACCATCTACGCCTTCAGCACCGAAAATTGGGGGCGGCCGCGGGCCGAGGTCGGGCATCTCATGCGCCTGATCAGCCAAAGCATCCGCGATGAATTGGAGGAATTGAACGCCAACGGCGTGCAGATCCGCCACAGCGGGCGCATGGAGGGGGTGGACCGGCATCTGCAAACGCAAATCCAGAACGCCATTGCCCGCACACAGCAAAACGACACCATCATCCTCAATGTGGCCTTCAATTATGGCGGGCGGGCGGAGATCGTCGACGCCATCAAAGCCATCATCGCCGATGGCCTGCCCGCGTCCGCGGTGGATGAGGCGCTGGTCAGCCGCTATCTCTACACCGCCGGCCTGCCCGACCCCGATATCATCATCCGCACCGGCGGCGAGTACCGGCTCTCCAACTTCCTCACCTGGCAGGCGGCCTACGCCGAATACTACGCCACCCCCACCTTCTGGCCCGATTTCGATGAAGCGGAGCTGCGGCAGGCGGTGAGCGTGTTCCAGGGCCGCGACCGCCGCTTTGGCCTGGTGCGTTAGGGGCTGCCATGCTGCGTGAACGTGTGTTCAGTGCCGCCATCCTGGCCCCGCTGGTCGGGATCACGGCCTGGTGGGGGGGATGGTGGTTTGCAGGCATCGTTGCCCTCTTTGCCCTGCTGGCTGCCTGGGAGTTGTTCACCCTGCTGGGCCGCGAGGAGACGATGCAGCCCCCGGCCTGGCTGGGGGCCGCGCTGGCTGCGGGGCTGGTCCTGGAGGCGGGCCTGCCGGCAGATGGCCTGCGCTTCCAGGCGCTGCTGGCGCTGGCCATCCTGGCGGGCCTGGGGATCATGCTCTTCCGCGCCCCTCCCCGCGCCCCTTCCGATTGGCTGCTGACCCTGGGCGGCGCCCTCTACGTCGGCTTCACCCTCCGCTTTCTGGTTTTGCTGCGGCAGGGGGAAGATGGCCTGGGCTGGGTGACGCTGGCCGCGCTCACCACCTGGATCGCCGATTCCGGCGCGTATTTCATCGGCAAAGGCATAGGCCGGCGCAAATTGTGGCCACGCATCAGCCCCAAAAAGACCTGGGAAGGGCTGATCGGCGGCCTGATCGCCGGCGCCCTCGCCGCCACCCTGCTCGGCCCCCTCCTGGCGCCGGGCCTGAACTGGCGGCAGGGGCTGGCCCTGGGCGTGATCGTCAGTCTGGCGGCCCCGCTGGGCGACCTCAGCGAATCCCTGTTCAAACGCCAGGTCGGCGCCAAGGACAGTTCCCACCTCATCCCCGGACACGGCGGCTTCTTCGATCGCATCGACTCCTTCATCTTCGTCAGTCCGGTGGTCTTTCTGCTGGCCTGGTGGTGGGGCTAGATGGCCAGGACACACGCCCGCATGAATCTTGTTTGTGGCTCGAAACGAGCTGTTTCCAAATCAAATCGTCTATAAAAGATGCATTTGCATCGAAAAAAATCGCACGGAGACTTTCCCATGAAACATCTACTGACAAAACTCAATCTGCAGGCGGTCAACCCCGGCGCCTGCACCGGCCCCGGTGGCTGGATCAGCGACCCGCAGGGCAAACGGCTGGAATCGATCAACCCGGCCACCAACGAGCCGATCGCGGCGGTGACGCAGGCCACCGCGGCCAGCTATGAACAGGTCGTCGCCGCCGCCCATCACGCTTTTCTAAGCTGGCGGGCCGTGCCCGCGCCCAAACGAGGCGAAGTGGTGCGCGATCTGGGCAACGCCCTGCGCGCGGCCAAAGAGCCGCTGGGCGAATTGGTCAGCCTGGAAATGGGCAAGATCCGGGTGGAAGGGCTGGGCGAAGTGCAGGAAATGATCGACATCGCCGATTTCGCCGTGGGCCTCTCCCGCCAATTCTATGGCCTGACCATGCACTCCGAGCGCCCGCAGCACCGCATGTACGAACAATGGCATCCCCTGGGCGTGGTGGGGTTGATCACCTCCTTCAATTTCCCGGTGGCGGTGTGGGCCTGGAATTCGACCATCGCCGCGGCCGCCGGCGACACCATCGTCTGGAAGCCCTCCTCCAGCACCCCCCTGACCGCCATCGCCGTGCAGCACATCGCCAACCAGGTCATGGCCGATTACGGGCTCAGCGGCATCTTCACCCTGGCCATTGGCTCTGGCCGAGATGTGGGCGCGCGGCTGCTGGAGGATGAGCGCGTCCCCCTGGTCTCCTTCACCGGCTCCACCCACGTGGGCCGCACCGTGGCCGCACAAGTGGCCCAGCGCTTTGGCCGCACCATCCTGGAACTGGGCGGCAACAATGCCATCATCGTCACGCCCCACGCCGACCTGGACATGGCCACCCGCGCCATCCTCTTCGGCGCGGTGGGCACCGCGGGCCAGCGCTGCACCTCCACCCGCCGCATCATCATGCACCGCGCGGTGGCCGCGGCCCTGATTGCCCGGCTGACGCGGGCCTACGCCCAGGTGCGCATCGGCGATCCCCTGCAAGAGGGCATCCTCATGGGCCCGTTGGTGGATGGCAAGGCCGTGGAAGACATGTTCGACGCCCTGGAAAAGGCCCGCCAGCAGGGGGGCGAGATCCTCTATGGCGGGGAGATGCTGCCCGCGCTTGGCCCCAACTTCGTGCAGCCCACCATCGTCAAGATGCCTGCGCAAACCGAGATCGTCAAGCAAGAAACCTTCGCCCCCATCCTCTATCTGCTCGAATATGACACGCTGGAAGAGGCGATCGCGCTACACAATGGCGTGCCGCAGGGCCTTTCCAGCGCCCTGTTCACCGACAGCATGCGCGAGATGGAGCACTTCCTCTCCGTCTCCGGCTCCGACTGCGGCATTGCCAACATCAACATCGGCACCTCTGGGGCAGAGATCGGCGGCGCGTTCGGCGGCGAAAAGGAGACCGGCGGCGGCCGCGAATCCGGCTCCGACGCCTGGAAGGTCTACATGCGCCGGCAGACGAACACCATCAACTTCTCTTCGCACTTGCCCCTGGCCCAGGGCATCCAATTCGGCGACTGAGGTTGCCAGACGCAGACGCGCACAGCGGCCGGGTTGGCGTTCCCAGCCCGGCCGTTTTGGCAAGTGTTGCAGCCGCTGAGAATGCTCAGGCGGTCAACGCCGGCGCCAGGGCGGCGCTGTGGGCATAGACGGTGGGGGGCGTCAGTTCCAGATGACTGGCGCGGCAGGTGTGCCGGCCCGCGGCATCGACGATGCACACGACCACTTCGCGATTGGGATCGTAGCTCCGCGCCAATTCCATCTCATCCCCCTCCACGCCAGCGGCGAGGGGCTGGTAATAGACCAGGGGCCGATCTTGCGGGGCGTTGGATTGGGCGGCGACGATGCGGACAATGCCGCGGCCATCGTTGAGATAGCCCGCCCAGGCAGCGGCGGCGATCCGCTTCCAATTCTCTTCGATCACACAACAGTGACAATCGGTAACCAGCATGGCAGCCCTCCTTGGCAGCGAGGCCGGAAGTTTGTTCCATGATGCGCAAATAGAGCGCAAGCCGCCATGACCCAGATCATATCCCAGGCGTAGTACGTAAAACGTACTGCGTAGTAGGCGGCGTTCAGTACACCCCATGCCCTCACGTTATCCCCTACATCTTGTGGTCATCCACAGGATTATCCACTACGCGGGGCCTGCAAACAAAGAAAAACGCCCTGGGATTGCCAGGGCGTCTGCGCTATCGAGGTGGCGACGGGTGGATTTGAACCACCGACACAGCGATTATGAGCCGCTTGCTCTGCCGCCTGAGCTACGTCGCCACAATTTGAAGCCCAGGCTGCCAGGCCTGGGCCTCATCAAAATAGCGGGGACAGGATTCGAACCTGCGACCTTCGGGTTATGAGCCCGACGAGCTACCTCTGCTCCACCCCGCAGTGGTAAGGCCTATTATAGCCGCGACCGGGGCCTGGGTCAAATATGCGCACGGGCCTGAGGACGCAACGCTCTGACCGCCGCCGCCAATCACCGGCACCAGGTGCACCTCATCCCCGTCGTGCAGCGGCGTATGATCGTGCGCCACCCGCTCGTTCACCAACACGATCAGGGGCACATCCCCCGGCAGGCCAAGCGCAGCCAGCGCCGCGGCGACCGTTTCGGCCGCTTCCAGCCGCGGCGGGTCGGGCAGATACTGTTTCAGGGATCCAGCAGCGCGCAGGGTGATGGGCATGGGGTGGGTGGTTAGTTGGTTAGTTGGTTGGGTGGTTAGTTGGTTGGGTGGGTGGGTGGGTGGTTTTAGTCAATAGTTAATCGACTAACGAATAACGAATAATGGTAATAATTTACCTTATTGTGTCATTGCGAGGGGCGATAGCCCCGAAGCAATCCCCAATGTTGATTGACAACCGCAAAATTGACGAACAACCTTGGAGATTGCTTCGCTGCGCTCGCAATGACATATAAGGCGAACTGTTACGAATGACGAATGACGAATATCCAATATCCAATATCTGCTATCGGCCATTGTAGCAATTGGGCGGGGAGTTCTCAAGCGCCGGGGTGAGCGGGGATTGGGCGGGGACTGACTTTACAAATCGCCGTCCCCGTCTATAATCCTCCGGCACCCATCCCCTTTCCCACCCGCACAGGGAGCCAACATGTCCAAAGCCTACCGCATCCAGGCCATCACCGAATCCACCATCCGCGAGATGACCCGCCTGGCCATCCAGCATAACGCCATCAACCTCAGCCAGGGGTATCCCGATTTCAGCGCGCCCGCGGCGCTGAAAGAGGCGGCAGTGGCCGCCATCCGCGGCGATTTCAACCAGTACAGCTTCACCTGGGGCTACGCGCCCCTGCGCCAGAAACTGGCCGAGATCTACACCGCCCGTCTGGGGTGGCAGGTCGATCCTGATCAGCATGTGGTCGTCACCTGCGGCGTCACCGAGGCGATCTCCGCCGCGTTCCTGGCCGTGCTCAACCCCGGCGATCAGGTGATCCTCTTCGACCCGGCCCACGAATCGATGCGGCCCTCTGCCATCTTTGCCGGCGCCGAACCGGTATCGGTGGTGCTGGAAGGCCCCGACTATCGCCTCGATCCTGACCGGCTGGCCGCGGCCATCACCCCGCGCTCCAAAGCGCTGCTGCTGAACACGCCCCACAACCCCAGCGGCCGCGTCTTCGACGCCGCGGAGCTGGCCATCATCGCCGACGCCGCGCAGCAGCATGACCTGATCCTGATCACCGACGAAATCTACGACCGCATCCTCTACGATGGCCGCCAACACCGCTGCCCCGGCAGCCTGGAGGCGCTGCGTGCACGCACCCTCACTCTGGGCGGGCTGAGCAAAACCTTCGCCATCACCGGCTGGCGCCTGGGCTACGCCATTGGCCCCGACGCCCTGGCCGCGGCCATCAAACCCGCGCACGATTTCCTCACCATCTGCGCGCCCACGCCCTTGCAGGTCGCGGCCGTGACCGCCCTCGATTTCCCCGACAGCTACTACACCGAGATGAGCGCGGCCTACCACCAGCGCCGCGAGGTGATGATGGCGATCCTGGAGGAAATCGGCTTCCTGGCCCCGCGGCCCGAAGGCGCCTATTACGTCCTGGCCGATTACAGCAGCCTGCCCATCCCCCAGGCCAGGTGGGATTCCCTGCGCTTTGCTCGCTGGCTGACCACCGAGATCGGCGTGGCCGTGGTACCGGGAACCGTCTTCTACGGCCAACCCGGCCATGGCCAGCACACCGTGCGCTTCGCCTTCCCCAAACAGATCGAGACCCTGCACGAAGCCGGGCGGCGGCTGGGACGCCTGCGGCTCGACTGAGACTTCGGCCTAACCGATCCCCAGATCCGCCACTGCTTGCAGCACCCGATCCACCTCGATCTCGCGCACGCAGCCATGCGCGGGCAGATCGGGCCAATCGAAACGGCCGCAGCCGGCGCAGGCCCAGTGCGACTGCACCACCACATGCCGCGCGCCCGGCCCCCACGGCCCAAAGATCACCGGATCCGCAGGCCCGAACAGGTGCACCGTGGCCGCGCCCACCGCCACGGCCAGATGCAGCGGCCCGCTGTCTGGGCCCAA
>JABWBG010000007.1 GCA_013360575.1 Caldilineales bacterium | reverse complement strand
TCGCATCCAGAAACGAGTGCTTCGGGCTGCGGCCGCATAACAACTCGCTGGGGTAGGGGAACTCTATCCTCCTCCGCTATTCAGCAACGACTCTATTATCCGCCGCCCAGCGACTCGCGTTTCCTGCAGGGCGGGCGTGGACTCGGCAGAGGCAGCAGGGTTCTGTTCGGGACGCAGAAAATGACCGAAAATGCCGCAGGCCTCTGCCAATCAGGCCCCGCTGTGTGGGGCGGCTGCGACTCTTCGGCCCTATTCGAACCGGCGCCGCGCCGCGGGGAGATGGGCCAGCAGCGTCTCGACGTTGGCTTGCGTCAGGTTGCCGCGCAGCCGCCAGGCAGCCCACTCGCCATCGCAGACAAGCTGGCCGCCGTGGGGCCACGGATCGCCGGGATCGGCGCTCACGCCGGCGGAGCGCAGGGGCCACGCCGCCATCACCCGCCAGATGCCGATGGTATGGGGGGAGCCTGTGGCGTCCGCGCCGCGCGCCGGCGTTTCGTGCTCGGCGATGGCGATCTCGATGCCGTCGACCACACCCGTGATCCCCGCGCCCCAGCGGGTGGGGGGGCGTCCCTCGAGCCGCTCCGCCAGCGCTGCCAGCGGCGGGCGCTCGCCGGGCGTGAACGGCGAATGCAGCACGAATCCATGCTGCCTGGCAAAGTCCTCCATGCCGCGCAGACGCCAGCGCTCGCGCAGCATTCCGGCTGCCAGCACGCCGACGATCGCCGCCACAATCCACAGCCAATCAGGTATCATTCACATCATCGATCGGATGCACTGCCGGCTTACCGCCGGAGCAAGTTCAAGAGTCGTCAGAACAAATTGCATGCGGAACATTTCCAACCATTCATCCAACCATCCAACCAACCAACCAACCATTCATTCATCCATCCAACCATCCAACCATCCAACCTTCTTCTGTCCGCCCGGAACCGACGGTTCCACAGGCGGCGGGTGGGTCTGCCTGCACGACGGCCGTATTCTTGCACCTGCTGGCCGAATCCGCAAGCCCGGCCTTCAGCTTTCACAGCCGCGGTGTCGGTTGCGCAACCCTCTCTCCCTTGCTCGAAACCGTACTTGGCTCAACCTCAATGCCATTGTTCCACAACTCGTATTCACTCAAATCCATTTCATCATCCCAGGATACGCCATACCCCCCAGGATCGACTGTGACTGCCTTGAAAAAGGCTTGGTGTTTCAACATCTGAAAGCGATCAAGATTCAAGATCCTCTGGCAGTCATAAACCTTTTGGACTCCGTTGACAAATGTTACCAATAGGTGTCTCTCTTTCAGAGGTGTCACCGATTTTATTCTGGGAGCATTCATATCACTACTCCAATCCAGGCAATTGCTTGAATTCATTACTATTCCACATCCGTAGCAATTCTTGCTGATATTGCGCGCCCCACTCCTTCACCAGTCTTTAGGCACGCACAGGCAAATCGCCCTCAAGCATTTCGAGTGTTTGGATATTATCACTGGCATCGGACTATCTCCTTGTCAAATCAGCGGCTAATGGCCAAGCAGAACCAGCGGTTCCGCCGTTCGGCGGCGGGCGGGTCTGCCTGCGCCGGCAGCGCCAGTCTGGCTGCTGCCTGTCTGCCTGCGCCGGCAGCCGTATTCTCGCATCCGCCGGTCGAGTCCGCAAGCCCGGCCTTCAGCCTTCACTGCCCTGCGCCCGGCTAACGGTTTGCGTTACCTGCGTGTGGGCGGGAGGTGACAACGCTATTTTGTCGGAACCAATCTTCAGCCAGAAACCTGCTTGAAAACGCGGCGACTCCCACCCATCCGCTGCACGCTGTATTAGCCAGCCTTTCTTTTGAAGAATCATCATTGCCATTCACCCGAAACAGGATTTTCGATAAATAGAATTAAATTACGACTATTTTCCACTAGATAAAAACATATAATATCGTTTGCCAAAACTGTCGTTATCCACGAGGGCCTTTGCCTTTCAGTCTCTTGTCCAATTCCCATAAAGCCGTTTTATTTCCATCGAACTTCATTAACTGATATGCTTCTTCGTATGTAAACCATTTGTATTCGGTATGTTCATGTGAAATTGCTATTTGAATATTCTGTGCGGTTACGCCAAAGCAATACTGCGGTATTACATAAACAGTATCACCCCAAAGGTGACTATCTCTAAACTCAATCACTGGTACAGGTTCAATTGTATCCAATTGCATAAATTCGGATGTTGGGAGAATGCCAGACTCTTCATAGGTTTCTCTTTTAGCGGTTTCGAGTGGTTTTTCATCATTTTCACCGCCACCAGCAATTGCCTGCCAATACCCTTCATCTGACCTTTTCATCAGCGCATATTCAATCTGTCCATTCGATTTTCTGCGATATGGATAAACCAAAACCTGAAAAGGTGCTCTCGCCATGTTTTGACTTTGCTCCTTGCGTGGCCGCCCAACGGTCGGGTTCAGGCGCGTTGCGGAGCGGAGCAACGTCGCCTGCAACCCGGTGTTAGGCGGCCTTTCCCGGGATAAAAGACCCTAAAACAGTAAGCCGCCTGATCGGGGGTTACGCGCCGCCGATCGCCTCCCCGACGACGATGGACGTGAAGAACAGCCCAGCCAGCATTGTGACGACCAGCGTCATGATGCTCAGAACTGAGCGTTCGTGCCGCAACCACACAGTCACCAGACTCAGGATCGCCGCCACATCCACGAGTGTCGTCGCGATAGCCGGCATAACCCACGTATCCACCACGGGATATGTCTCTCTATACGTCATCGTGAGCACCGGAAATACGACCCATGACGCCAGTGCGACAAGCGCAAGGACAATTGCGATCCAGCCGAGGGCTGATCGCGGCCAGAATCCGCGGCCTCTGGCTTGCGACGATGAGCTACCTGACTCGGGCATGATTACGTTTGACATACGTCTCACCTGCCTTTCATAACCAGTGCGGTTTTTGATGTTCGTGACGCAGTAGGCCGCCTAACTATTATTATACGAAATCCGCTTTTTCATCCTCCAGAAGACAGTATCCGGAATCCGCCTAACACCCTTCACGGGCTGGCAAACAGGGAACTATTCCGTACCATATCCTGCGTGAGGACAAAAAGCGGAATCACGCTTGGGTTGCCAGGCCGGCTAACCAAATCACCTTATCCGGCAACCCGGACGACATCGCCGAATATATCACTCTCCCAAATGCCACGCAAATGGACACGCCGCCGGTCAAGCTACTCACTTAGGCGCGGGGCAGACCCCGCTGCAAAATGGCCAATGGCGAATGGGCAATGGCGAATGGGCAATGGTGAATGGTCAATGGCGAATGGGCAATGGCGAATGGGCAATGGCCAATGGCGAATGGCCAATGGCGAATGGCCAATGGCGAATGGGCAATGGCGAATGGGCAATGGCGAATGGCCAATGGCGAATGGCCAATGGCGAATGGGCAATGGCGAATGGGCAATGGCGAATGGGCAATGGCGAATGGCCAATGGCGAATGGGCAATGGCGAATGGGCAATGGCGAATGGCGAATGGCCAATGGCGAATGGGCAATGGCGAATGGGCAATGGCGAATGGCCAATGGCGAATGGGCAATGGTGAATGGGCAATGGTGAATGGGCAATGGCGAATGGGCAATGGCGAATGGCCAATGGCGAATGGCCAATGGCGAATGGCCGTTGACTGTTGATTGTTGATTGTTGATTGTTGACTGTTGACTGTTGACTGTTACACTGACCACTGACCACTGAATACTGACCACTGAATACTGACCCCTGAATACTGACCCCTGACCCCTGGCCCCTGAACACTTTCCCGGACATCCTCATCATCGGCGGCGGCTTCGCCGGGCTGGCCTGCGCCTATGCTCTGGCCCGTCGCGGCGCGGCTGTGCTGCTGCTGGAGGCGGGCAGCCTGGGCGGGGGCGCTTCTGGCGCCTGCGCCGGCCGGGCGCAGATCTGCGAAGGCCCGCGCGGGGCGCACATGGATCTGGTTCTGGCCGGGCTGGCCAGGCTGGAAGCGCTGGAAGCGGAGTTGGACGCCCCGTTCGAATGGCGGCGGCTGGGCAACCTGGTGCTGATCGAGCACGAACGCCACTGGCAGCCGTGGGTCGAGCAGATCGCCTATCTGCAACAGCGCGGGGTCATGGCCGCCATGCTCGACCCGGCAGATCTGGCAGCCGCGGAGCCGCTGCTGCGCGGCGACCGCTTCCGGGGCGCGGCCTGGTGTCTGGAGGGGCATCTCAACCCCCTCAAACTGATCCGCGCCTACGCCGTCGCCGCCCGCAGACTGGGCGCGCGGCTGCGTCCGCACACGCCTGCGACCGGGTTCCAGGTGACGGGCGGCCGCGTCACCGGCGTAAAGACCGCGGCCGGCCTCCTCTCTGCCGGCGCGGTGCTCGTCACTGCCGGCGCCTGGACAGGCGACCTGCTGGCCGCGGCGGGCGGGCATCTGCCCGTGCAATTCACCCACGCCGAGGCCCTGATCAGCGAGCCGCTGCCCCCGCTGCTACACCATCACATCGGCCTGGCCGATTTCTACGAGACGATTCATACGGCGGAGCGGGCCGTGTCCATTGGCGTGGCCCAGCAGATGAGCGGCGCCCTACTCGTCACCGAGGCGGTGCAGAGGACCCGCACCATCCACCGCACGAACAGCGGTTGGGGCATCCCCGCCTTGGCCCGCGACCTGCTGACCCTTTTCCCGGCCCTGGCCCAGGCGCGGCTGCTGCGGGCGTGGGCCGCGTCCAGCCCCTTTCTGCCCGACGAACTCCCCGCCATCGGCTGGGCGCCGGGGCTGGACAACCTTTTCGTGGCCGCCTGCTTCCTGCTCACCATCCCCACCCTGCCCGTGCTCAGCGAAGCCATCGCCGCCGCCCTCCTGTCCCAGCCCTGCCCGGTCGATCTCTCTGCCTTCCATCCCGCCCGCTTCCCCCCTCCCGATCCCGCCAGATCGCCCGCCTGCTGATTGAGATACACCCCTACCCGGCGGGCATCTTGCGTGAATGCGCGCAACTCTGTATGATAACGTACCATCACACGGCGGCCTATGCCGTATGATTCGTGTCATTTACGCGCCCTGTCCCCACCCCCCGCGACCCCCTCGCGTCGCTGTTCACCCGCAAGGAGATGATCCCATATCACACCAGCCACGTCACCCTTTTCGTTCAACTCACCCCATCTTTTTTCTCAATCGAGGAGACTTTAGCATGAAACGTTTGTGGACTCTCGCCCCCTTGCTGTTGGTTGCTGCTTTTGTGCTGGCGGCCTGCGCTACACCCGCGGCGCCCCCGGCAGAAGCGCCGGCAGTCAAGGACTTCGTCACCTGGTATCAGTATGATCAGGACAATGTCGACCCCGCCAGCGATGAGCGCGTAGGCAACGAATACCTGCGCCAGACCATGCCGTTGTTCAATACGGCCTTCGCCGGCAAATGGAACTGGGTCAACCAGCCCAAGGCCTTCGATAAGATGGCGGCCGAGATCGTGGCCGCGGTGCAGGCCGGCGGCGACGTGCCCGACCTGTTCGAAATGGGCAGCGGCGATCTCAACCAGTACTATCAGAATGGCACGATGCAGAACCTGCGCGGTTGGGCCGAGCAGCAGAGCTGGTGGAAAGACTTGGATCCCAGCGCGGTCGCGGCCTGCACCGGGCCCGATGGCGGTCTGTACTGCGTCCCCCTTTCCTCCCGCCCCCACCTGGTCTATGTCTGGGCCGATCGCTTCCCCAACGGCTATCCCAGAACCCCTGAAGCGTTCATGGCCGAAGCGGAACGGCTGAAAGGGGAGGGCCTCTACGCCATCACCTTCTTCGGCTCCACCGCCTTCGACGGCGAGGGCACCAGCCGCGCCATCTGGACCACCGTCGCCTCCTTTGGCGGCTCCTTCGACGATGGCCAGGGCAGAATGAAGCTCGACACCCCTGAGAACATCGCCGCCATCTCTTTCCTGCGCGAGATCGTGGCCAAAGGCTATGCGCCGGAGATCGCTTTCGCCGGCGGTTTCCAAGAGGAGGAGGCGTTCAAGGACGCCTCTGCCGGCAGCTTCCCCACCGGTCTATTCGGCTACCGCTACGTCAACCCTCTGGTCGCGCCTGATGGCACCGCCTATAGCAAGGGCAATGAGCAGGACATGCTCGACGCCATTGCCGCCGGCGATGTCATCCTCTCCTCCTTCATCGCCGCGCCCGGCAAGCAGCCTGGCTGCGGTATCGAGGTCAACGGCATGGCCATGCCCGTGGGCGCCAAGAATCCTGATGCGGCCTACGACTACATCAACTGGCTGATGACGCCGGAACAGAATGGCGTCTTCGTGCTCGGCCCCGGCGGCGGCTTCCCCGCCCTGCTCACCACCGCCCAGACTGACGCTTTCCAGACCCCCTTCTACAAAGAAGCGGCCAAGGCCCTCTCGCAGAGCCAGTGCCGTTCCTGGTACGGCACCCTCAACCGTGTCAAGGAAGCGCAGTCCCTGATCATGAAGACCGTGTACCGGCTGATCAAGGAAGATCCTTCCCTTGACATCGCTACCGAGTTGCAAAAAGCCCAAAACGAGTACAACGCCGGCAGCTAACCCCGCCGCGACCACACCTCGTCTCACATCATGAAGCACAGGCAGGGTGACAAAGTGGCAGCACTTTGTCACCCTGCGCATTCCTGGCGCCATGCGCCGGCGCCATCTGGAGGAACCGCATGCAACGGATGATCGCTCGTAGGAGGGAGCGCGGCTGGTTCCGCGACACCCTCCCTTTCTGGCTGATTCTGCCCACCATCATCGTGCTGCTGGCGGTGCAAGTGTACCCGGCCATCTACACGGTCTGGCTCAGCCTGCACGAACGGGTACCGACCGGTTGGAATTGGGTGGGGATCAACAATTTCACCCGCTTGTTCAACATGGGGCTGTTCAATGAAAGCATGGGCCACACCCTCATCTTCCTGGTCGGCTATGCTGGTTTGACCATGATCCTGGGCTTTTTCATCGCCCAGCTGCTCAACCGGCGGCTGCGCCTATCCGGATTCTACATCACCCTGCTGTTCATCCCCTGGATCATTGCCGATATCATCGTCGGCATCGTGTTCCGGCTGCTGGTGGTGCCCGATTACGGGTTGTTCTCCGGCATCCTGCAAAACGCCACCCTTCTCGGCCCCAATGGCATTTCGGTGCTGACCACTTCGCGTCCGCCGGCCCTGTTCGGCGCTTTCCCCTTCCCGCCGGCGCCGGCGATGATCTATCTGATCCTGGCTTCGGCCTGGCGGGCGTTGCCCTTCATCACCCTGCTGATGCTGGCCGCCATGCAAACGGTGCCCAATGAGATCATCGAAAGCGCCCGTATCGACGGCGCCAGCGGCGCCCAGATCACCCGGCGGATCATGATACCGATCATGCTACCCACCATGGTCGTGGCCCTGTTCAGCCTCACCCTCAGCGGCATGAATGGCGTGGGCATGGTCTTCAGCCTGACCGGCGGCGGCCCCGGCACAGCCACCGAGGTGCTCAGTTACCTGCTCTATTCCATCGGTTGGCGGCAACTGAACTTTGGCCGCGCCGCGGCCCTGGCGATGTTGATTGCCGTTGTCAACTGGCTGCTGATCAGCGGCACCCTGCGCCTGACCCGCGTGCAGGAAAGGAGCATCTGACATGTCCAGCATCCCATTCCTCAGCCGCAAGCAATCGGAGAGCATCCTCGCGAACCTGCTGATCCTCTTGGTCTGCCTGTTTGCCATGATCCCCATCGCCACCACCGTGCTCATTTCCTTCAAAGGAGAGCGGGACATCATCCGCAAACCGCCGATCATCTTCCCCTGCGACACGCCCACCCAATCTTTCGATCTCTCTGCCTGCCGCTGGGCCACTGAGGGCTACGAGCGGGTGATCGCGGCCAGGCCGTCGGCTACCTCGCCGCTGGGCTTCGCCATCACCGGCCGGCTGATCCGCACCTACATCCCCAACACCCTGATCTACGCCAGCGTTTCCTCTCTGTTGGTGGTGCTGTTGGCGGGCATGTCGGGCTATGCCTTCTCGCGCTATCGGTTCCGCGGCCACGGCGCGCTGATGACCGGCATCCTGGCCATCACCGGCGTGCCTTTGCTCACCAATCTCCTCGCCCTCTATCAAATGGGCACGACGCTGCGCAAGGCCAACCTGCCCTTTTACGATGATCGATTCCTGATCATTTTCGTCTATATCGGCTTCTATCTGCCTCTCAGCGTCTGGATCGCCAAGGGATTCTTTGATGCCATCCCCAAGGAACTGGAGGATGCCGCCCTGATCGATGGGTGCAGCCCGTTGGGCGCGCTGCTGCGCATCATCATGCCCCTGGCCCTGCCGGGGATGATGGCCGTCTTTCTGCTCACCTTCGTCAATGTCTGGAATGAGTTCATCGCCGGCTATCTGTTGGTGATCAACAACGCGCACAAACCCGCGATGTTCGGCATCTATGAATTTCTGGGCCAAAACATCATCAACTTGCAAGTATTGGCCGCGGCCTGCATCATCATCGCCGCGCCCATGGTCATCCTCTTCCTCTTCACCCGCCGCAGCTTCTTCCGGGCGATGGTGGAAGGGGCGATTAAAGGATAGTGGATAGTGGATAGTGGGTGTTTCCGTTGTGAAAGTTGATTATTAATCATTAATCATTAATCATCAGGTAATCGATGAAAAATATATTTACCGATGCATCTGTCCGTCAGGCTGCGGCGCATATCAGCAGCCGCAGCCATGCCATGGCCGGGGCCACGATTGCGGCCGCGGCGGGGCTGGCGTGTAGCCTGGGCGAGGCCTGCGTGCGCGCCAACCGCGTCCAGGCCCAGTCGGAAGCTGAACGGGCGCAGATCGAGCAGACCGCGGCGCGGATGTTCGCCATCCGTCAGGGCCTGCTCGACGCCGCGGACGAGGATGGCGCGGCCATCACCCTGTTCGCGGCCCTGCGCCAGGCCGGCAAAGAACTGGAGGGGCAGGAGCGGCTCTGCCAGTTGCCGGTGGAGATGACGCAGCTGGCCGTGCAAGCCGCCGTGCTCATGCAAGACGTTCGCCCCCTGATCCGCAGCCACCAGGACGACCTGGAAATGGCCATTCGCCTGCTCGACGGCGCCGCCCGCGCCGCCACCCTCCTCCTCGACTCCAACCTGCGCATCTGGCCCGACCCGGCCCTGCTCGCCGCCTTCGAGCCGACCCTACTCGAACTGCGCCGCCTGCTCAACCAACTCGATCCCGTAGAAACCATCCGATAACCGCCCCCACCCACCAACCAACCCACCCACCAACCAACCCCCCATGCACAAAACCCTCTTCACCACCGAACGGGGTCACCGCCACCAGCAGGCCGCGCTCGCCGCCGCGCCTGCCGTCCTCGACATCGCCATGCTGCGGCAGCCAGACAAACCGGCGCTGATGGCGGCGCTGGCCGATGTCGAATACCTCATCTCCGAGCGCGTGGGCGTGGTCGACGCCGATGTGATTGCCGCCGCGCCGCGGCTCAAGCTGATCCTGCGCCTGGGCTCGCTCACGTTCGACATCGACACCGACGCGGCAAAAGCTGCGGGCGTGGCCGTGTGCCGCTGGCCCGTGGGCAGCGTGATCCGCGTGGCCGAGCACATGGTGCTGCAAATGCTGGCTCTGAGCAAAAAACTGCGCCAGACCGAGGCCATCGCCCTGGCCGCCGGCCCGGAATGGGGCGCCAGCAACCGCACCGACGAAGACACGTTCGCCTACAATTGGTCGGGGAGAGACCATGTGGAGGGGCTTTGGGGTAAAACGATCGGCATCCTCGGTTTCGGCGAGATCGGCGCGGAACTGGCCCGGCGCCTGCAGGGCTGGGATGTGACCCTCCTCTACCACAAGCGCCGCCCCCTGCCCGCAAGCGTGGAGGCGGAGCTGGCGCTCACCTATGTCGATGAAGACACGCTTGTGCGCCAAAGCGACTATCTGGCCGTGCTGCTGCCCTATTTCCCGGCCACCGACCTGCTGCTCGATCGTTCCTATTTTGCCCGCATGAAAGATGGGGCGGCGCTGGTCGGCTGCGGCAGCGGCAGCGTCATCCACGAGGCGGATCTGGCCGCGGCGGTGCAGTCGGGCAAGCTGGCCGGCGCCGCGCTGGACACTTTCGAATGGGAGCCGATCCGCCCGGACAATCCCCTGATCCCGCTGGCGCAGGCGGGCCATAACATCCTGCTCACCCCGCACATCGCCGCCGGAGCCAGCGCCGCCGCCGCCCGCGAGCGCGCCGGCGATTTCACCAACATCCTCAATCATATCGAAGGCAAGCCGCTTAAATACCGCATCGTGTGATATTGGGTATTGGGTACTTGATATTGGATAGTGGGTACTTGATATTGGTTATTGGGTATTTGATATTCGATAACCGGTTTTGCACAAAAATATCCAATATCCAATACCCAATACCCAATATCCAATATCCAATACCCAATATCCAATATCCAAATTACCATGTCCACCATACTGATTCAAAACGCCGCGGTTGTCACTATCGACGACGAACAACGCGTCCTGAACCCCGGCTATGTGCTGATCGAAGATGACCGCATCGCGGCCGTGGGCGCGGGCCAGCCGCCTGCCGCCGCCGGCAAAGCCGACACCGTGATCGACGCCAGCCTCATGGCCGTGATGCCGGGCATGGTCAACGCCCATTCGCACCTGTTTCAGAGTTTTATACGGGGCCTCGCCGATGACAAGCCGCTTCTTGATTGGCTCAAAGCCGCCATCTGGCCGGCGGCGCAGGCCCTGACCGAGGAAGATGCCTACGTGGCCGCGCTGGTGGGGCTGATCGAGAACCTGCGCGGCGGCGCCACCACAGTGATCGACCACCAGTACATCCACACCGAGCCGGGCAACGACGACGGCGTCTGCCGGGCCGCCGAAGAAACCGGCGTCCGCTTCATGCTGGCCCGCGGCTGGGCCGATATGGACTATCACCCCGCCTTCATGGAGCCGCCTGACCAGATCGTGGCCGAGACCGCGCGGCTGCGCGCAGTCTGGCATGGCCGCGACCATGGCCGCATCCGCGTCGAGTTCGGGCCGCTGATCCCGTGGGGGTGCAGCGACGAGACCATGCTGCGCACCGGTCGGGTGTCGGCAGGCTGGGGCGCGGGCACGCACATCCATGTGGCCGAGACCCGCGCCGAGGTGGAGATGAATCTGGAGCGGCGAGGGACGCGCCACATCGAATGGCTGGAATCGCTGGGACTGCTGGGGCCGGGCATGCAACTGGTGCACAGCGTCTGGCTCAGCGATCACGAGATCGATCTGATCGCCGAGCGTGGGGCGGTGGTGGTGCATTGCCCGGTCAGCAACATGTATCTGGCCTCGGGCGTGGCCCGCGTGCCGGAGATGCGGCGCCGCGGCATCGTCGTCGCCCTGGCAACGGACGGCCCCGGCAGCAACAACAGCCAGGACATGATGGAGACGCTGAAAGTCACGGCCCTGCTGCACAAAGTGCACACGCTGGATGCCATGGCCCTGCTGCCGGAAGAGGTGCTGTGGATGGCCTGTCGCGGCGGCGCGGTCGCCTTTGGCCAGCCCGACCAGATCGGCTCGATCGAAGTGGGCAAGAAGGCCGATCTCATCCTGGTGGACCTGGACACGCCGCTGGCCATGCCGGTGCACCGCGTGTCTTCGGCCTTGGTCTACAACTGCGGCGCCCGCGATGTCGACACCGTCATCGTCGATGGCCGCATCCTCATGCGCGGCAAAGCGATCACCGTCCTCGACGAAAAAGCCCTCCTCGCCCGCGCCCGCGCTGTCTGCCGCACCCTCTTCGAGCGAGCGGGAATTGTCAGTGATCAGTGATCAGTGATCAGTATTCAGTATTCAGTATTCAGTATTCAGTATTCAGTATTCAGTATTCAGTATTCAGTATTCAGTATTCAGTATTCGGTATTCAGTATTCGGTATTCGGTGATCAGTATTCGGTATTCGGTGATCAGTATTCAGTATTCGGTATTCGGTATTCGGTATTTAGTATTCAGTGAACGATAGCTGTTGTCCGATGACACCAGCACCCACCAATCTACCAATCTACCAATCTACCAACCAATCTACCAATCTACCAATCTACCAACCAACCAACCAACCAACCCCTCATGAACCCTACCGGAAAAACAGCCCTTGTCACCGGCGGCGCGGTGCGCGTCGGCAAAGCGATCACCCTGGCCCTGGCGCGGGCCGGAGCCAATGTCGTCATCAATTACAACAGTTCATCGCAGGCCGCGGATGAGACCGCGGCGGCGGCGCGGGCGCTGGGCGTGCAAGCCCTCGCCATCCAGGCCGATATCGCCGACCGGGCGCAGGTCGAGGCCCTGGCGCGGCGGGCGGAGAGGGAGTTGGGCGGGGTCGATATCCTCGTCAACAGCGCCTCCTTGTTCCAGGCCACGCCCTTCCCCACCGCCGACCACAGCGGCTGGGAGCGTGTGACCGGCATCGGCATCGACGGCCCCTATTATCTGACTAACGCCATCGCCCCCGGCATGTTGAAAAAGGGGGAGGGCGCCATCGTCAACATCGTCGATCTGTCGGCATGGGAGCCGTGGCCCGATTTCATCGCCCACAGCGTCAGCAAAGCGGCGCTGATGGCCATGACCCGGCAATGGGCGCTGGAACTGGCCCCGGCCGTGCGCGTCAACGCGGTCGCGCCCGGCCCGGTGTTGCCCCCGCCCGATTACACGGCCAAACACATCGAGCGCGTGCGCGAACGCACCCTGCTGGAGCGCTGGGGCAGCCCGGAGGATGTGGCCGAGGCCGTGCTCTATTTCGTGCGCGCCGGCTACGTCACCGGCGACATCCTCTTCATCGACGGCGGCGAGCGCTTCGGCCATCGCAAGCGGGGGGATGATTGATATTGGGTATTGGGTATTGGATATTGGATATTGATCATCTTGAAAAATTCATTATTATTTTTTGACCGTGTCGATGTTTTGGAGAAATATCTCAAAAAATAGTCATATGAGTAAAAAAACTCGGACACCAATCTGAAAAAACCAAAATGCCAGGCGACACTACCCACTACCCACTACCCACGACCCAATCTCCCAAGCCAACCGTCGCCATTGCCATCGGGCGGCAAAATGATGCGCGCATGTTCACGGCCAAAGCCTGGGCGGCGCTGGAGCAATTCGCCCAGGTCATCCATCATCCCGGCCCCGGCCCGGCGGCCAAAGCCGATCTGCTGGCCCTGCTCCCGCTCGCCGACGCGGTCATCACCAGTTGGGATGTGGCCGCGCTCGACGCGGACGTGCTGGCCGCCGCGCCCAATCTGCGGGCCATGGCCCACATGGGCAGCAGCGTCAAACGCTTCGTGTCCGCAGGGGTGTGGGCGCGGGGCATCAGCGTCACCAGCGCCGGGCTGGCCCTGGCCATCGACGTGGCCGAAACCACGCTCGGCCTCATGATCGTGGGCCTGAAGCGGGCCTGGCCGCTGGGCCGGCACGTGGCCGCGGGCGGCTGGCGGCAGACGCCCTGGTGGCCGGCGGGCGAAATGTTCGGCAGAGAGATCGGCATCATCGGGGCCAGCAATGTGGGCCGGCACGTGATCAAGCTGTTGCAGAACTTCGCCGTGCAGGTGCTGGTTTACGATCCCTTTATTTCGAGCGAGGACGCTGCCCGGATCGGAGCGGAAAAGGTCGAGCTGGAGGATCTGCTGCGCCGGGCCGATGTGGTTTCGCTGCACGCCCCGGCCACGCCCGACACCCTGCACCTGCTTGATGCCCGGCGCCTGGCCCTGATGAAGGAGGACGCTTTGCTGATCAACACTGCCCGCGGGACGCTGATCGACGAACCCGCCCTGATCCGGGAACTGGAAAAAGGCCGCTTCTTTGCGTTCCTCGACGTCACCGACCCGGAGCCGCCCGCGCTCGACAGCCCGCTGCGGCGGCTGGACAATGTGGTGGTGTTGCCGCACATCGCCGGCTGCATTGAGAATTGCGGGCGCATGGGCGAGTTGGCGGTGGAGGAACTGCGCCGCTTCTTCGCCGGCGAACCGCCCATTTACCCTATCCGTCCCGATATGTTTGGGCGTATTGCGTAAAACGTAATGCGTAAAATGTAAAACGTAATGCGTAATGCGTATCCAGATACAAAAATACGCGCATTTCGTTTTTACGTTTTACGTTTTACGCATTCCACAACATCTGACCTTCTAAACCATGCCTTCATCGCCCGCACCTGGAACTTTGCATCTTGTGCGCGCACAGCCCAACCCACATGGCGCTGCTGACGCGGCGCTGTTCCTGTGTGTGGGAGACGCGATTTCGGCGCCGATTACCCAGATCATCCCCGGCCCAGAGGCCGAAATCCCGCCCAGCCGCCTGCCCCTGCACCACCCCTTCCGGCTCAAGCTGCTGCACTTCAATGACCTGCACGGCCATCTCGCCTGCTTCACCGCGGACGAACCGCTGCCCCTCTTCTCGCGCATCGCGGGCCTGTTGCGCGTGACCCGTCGCCAATATGCACGCAACCCGCACGCGGCCGTGCTTGTCATCACCGGCGGCGATGAATTCGGCGGGGCGATTTTCGATGAACTGCTGGGCGATGATCCGGCCAGCTACGTGGCCCACGCCGCCTACCGCCTCTACACCCAGGCCGGCGTCGATGTCGGCGCGCTCGGCAACCACGATTTCGACAAAGGGCCAGAATTGTTGGCTCACGCCATCAGCCGCGACGCCGGTTTTCCCATCCTGGCGGCCAATGTGCAAACCCCGTTCGAATTCGCCGCCTTTCACATCCCCGCCGCCCTGTTCGTCGTCAAAGGCATCCGCGTCGGCTTCATTGGCCTGATCACCCCCGCCCAACTCCATCCCGAACTGGGCGAACGCGTTCGCATCGCCGACCCCGTACAAACTGCGGCCCATCTCATCCCTGCCCTGCGCCCGCACTGCGATGTGTTGATCCTCCTCAGCCATCTCGGCCACAGCCTACACGACCGCGGCGCGGCCACTGCCATCGCCGGGGATGTGGAGTTGGCGGCAGCGCTGGCGCCCGGCGATGTGCATCTGATCATCGGCGCGCACACGCACAACGCCCTCAACGAGAGAGGCCTGAACCCCGACTGCATCGTCAACGGCATCCCCATCGTCCAGGCCGGAAAGCTGGGGCAATTCGTGGGGGAGGTCGACATCACCCTCGCTCACACCGCTTGCGTCACCCATGCCCGCCTCACCGCCACTGCTGACCTGCCGGTTGATGCTGAATTCGAGCGTGCACACCTGCGCCCGCTGCTCGATCTCGCCCATCCCCGTTGGAACCGGGTGCTTGGCCAGGTCATCGACGATGAAAGCCTGTGCACCGATGCCGTGCGCAACGATTTCGCCGCCGGCGAATCAGCGCTGGCCCATTTCATCGCCGATGGTCTGGCCGCGCAAAGCCGCGAGCAGGGCTATGCGGTGCACTTTGCCATGATCGACGCGGCCAATGTGCGCAGCGGCCTGCAACCGGGCAGCGTTGTCACCTTTGGCGACTGGTTCAATCTCATGCCCTTTGCCGACACGCTCTGCCTGCTGCGGCTGAGCGGGCGGCAGATCGTGGCCCTGTTGCAAGACAACGCCCTGCGCGTCGACCGTCCTGCCGCCGCTCACACCGAACGCGGCTTCCTGCATTTCAGCCGCGAACTGCGCTACACCATCGAGCTCGGCCCCGAACGCGGCAGCGCTCTGGCCCGTGACATCACCATCGCCGGCCAGCCGCCCGAATCCTGGCTGGATCAGGAATTTCTCATCGCCGCCAGCAACTTCGTGCGCGGCCCTGCCGCCGTCTGGCAGGCGCAAAAACAGCCCGTGTATCGCGATCGCCTGCTCGATCTCCGCGGCTTTCCGCAGATCCCCACCCATCACTACATCCGCACCCTGCTCGTCGCCCACATCACCGCCCACGGCGGGGTGACAGAGGCCGGCGGCGCGCAGCGGGATGGGCGGCTGAGATTGGATATTAGGTATTAGGTATTTATTTTCGTCATTGATGATCGATGATCGATGATTAATGATTAATAAATATATTTTTTGCGATATTTAATCATCAATCATCAATCATACAAACATAAAATATCCAATATCCAATACCCAATACCCACTACCCACTATCATGACTATTCGCCGCCTCAACCACATCTTCCAACCTGACGGCCGGGCGCTGATTGTGGCGCTCGACCACGGCCTGATCGATGGCCCCGCCGCCGGCCTGGAAAACCCGGCCAGCGTCCTCGCCCAAATCGTGGCGGGCGGGGCCGACGCCATCCTCACCTCCTACGGCGTGGCCACGCGTTTTGCCCGCGAAATTGCCCCACTCGGCCTGATCCTGCGGCTGGACGGCGGCGGCACCAAGCTGGGCCAGATAGGCCCCGGCTCGCAGTTCTACACCGTCGCGGACGCGCTGCGTCTGGGCGCGGACGCTGTGGCCCTCTCCGCCTTCCCCGGCGCGGCGGCGGAAGAGACGACCTTGCATACGCTGGCGAAGGTGATCGGAGAAGCGCACCGCTGGGGCCTGCCGGTGATGGCCGAGATGGTGCCCGGCGGCTTCGACAGCGGCCCCGAATTCCGCACAGCCGAAAGCATCGCCCTTTCCGCCCGCGTCGCCGCCGAATTGGGCGCCGACTGGGTGAAAATCCCCTACGCCGAGGGCTTCGCGCGCGTCACATCCACCTGCTACGTGCCCGCCGTCATCCTGGGCGGCGCCAAAAAAGGGGACGAAAAGATGATGCTGACCACGATCCGGGCGGCGCTGGATGCCGGAGCCCGCGGCGTAGCCATTGGCCGCAACATCTTCCAGGCCGAAAACCCCGCGGCCATGACCGCGGCCATCGCCGCCTTGATTCATGAAGACGCCAGTGTGGACGAGGCGCTGGCGTTGGTGTAAGATGGCGGCAATCCCCAGTTGCTCCAGGGTATCCCATCCACGAGTGAATAGCCATGAATACCATTCAGGTTATCGAGTCAATCGCCATCAATCCCGACATCCGCAAGGGTCGGCCCTATATTTTGGGCACGACATTGACTGTGGCCGATGTCGCTATCGCCAAGATATACCATGGATTGGATGTTGACGGCATTGCCGATTGGTATGGCCTCGCGCTACCTCAAGTGTATGCAGCTTTGGCATATTACTATGACCACAAAGATGAGATAGATCTGCAAATCCGAGATCAAATCCGTCGCGCCGAAACATTCAAGGAAAAACGAGTTGGCAGCGAAAATGCGTTTTTATCTTGATGAAAACGTTCCGGTGGCGGTGGCGACACAGCTAAGACGGCGGGGCATCGAGGCCTTGACGGTGCGTGATCTGGGTTATTTAGGCGGAGGAGATGAAGATCATCTACAGCGGGCCGCTTCGCTGGGCTATGTGGTATGTACGCACGATTCAGACTTTATCGAACTAGCGATGACCGGCCTGGAACACTCCGGGATCATCTTCGGCCAACAACACAAACATGGCGTTGGCGACTGGGTGCGATTTCTTGAGTTGGTTGACGCCGTGTACGAGTCGGGTGACATGAAAAATCGGATCGAGTACGTCTGATGCCGGCGCAAGAGGCGTGGCCAGCGCCCGCAACATCTTCCAGGCAAGAACCCCGCGGCCATCGCCGGCGGATGAACGAATGGCGCCCGAACACTGGTTGCTGGCTGAAAATCAGTGTACAATAAGCTCGAAATCCCCCCCGCATTCTCTGGCGATGTAACCCATGCTCGACATCAATTTTGTACGTGAAACCCTGTTATCGGTATTGCTGCCCCGTGGCGTCACCCGCATATCCCTGTTCGGCTCCGTCGTGCGCGCAGAGGCGACGGAGACAAGCGATATCGATGTTTTGGTCACGCTAAAGCAACGCGGCCAACGCCCCCCTTTGAGCATGTTTCAGTGGATCGAATTGGAGGCTGAACTCAGTCGCAGATTGGAGCGCAAGGTGGATTTGGTGTCGGAAGATGGCCTAAGCCCTTACATTCGCCCATTTGTTGAGCAGGAAAAGGTTGTGCTGTATGAGGAAGGATGACACGGTCTATCTGCGACACATACTCGACGCCATCGAGCGCATTGAAAGCTATATCAAAGGCTTTTCCTATTAGGACTTCTTACATAACCTCCTGCTTCAAGATGGCGTTATTCGTCAATTAGAGATTTTAGGAGAAGCAGCCGGAAACGTTTCAAATGCCTTTCGACAGACCAATTACCTCATACCATGGAGACAGATGATTGGCATTAGAAATAGATTGATCCATGCCTATTTCAACGTCGATATCACTGTAATCTGGGACACGGTACAAAACGATCTAGCTCCTTTAAAAGCCATGATCGAAAAAACACTA
Source organism: Caldilineales bacterium (assembly GCA_013360575.1). Lineage (GTDB taxonomy): Bacteria > Chloroflexota > Anaerolineae > J102 > J102 > JABWBG01. The sequence continues at coordinate 19,141 of JABWBG010000007.1, read as the reverse complement.
AATATTCGTAATAACTGATGCAAAGGAGCATGCCATGACACTTATCAAAAACTATCACCGCCCGCATAACCTGGACGATGCTCTGGCGCTGTTGAACCGGCCGGGCGTGGCTAGCGCGGTGCTGGCCGGCGGCACGCATCTCAATGCCCACGCCGAAGGCGTCGATGAAGTCATCGACCTGCAAGCGGCTGGGCTGGAGGGGATCAAGATGGCCGGCGACAGGCTGGCGATCGGGGCCATGACCCGGCTGCAAGCGCTGGTCGATGCCGAACTTGCGCCTGACCTGGCGCGCCAGACCGCCCATGCCGAAGGCCCCAACACCTTCCGCAACCAGGCCACGATCGGCGGCGTGGCAGCCGGGGCCGATGCCGAAAGCGAGTTGTTGGCCGCGCTGCTGGTGTTCGAGGCGGAAGTGCGGGTGCAGACCCTGGCCGGCAGCAAAAGCGTGGCGTTGTCCCACTTTTTGGGCGATGTCGCCGGCGCGCTGGCCGGCGGCATCATCACCGAGATCACGCTGGCGACGGACGGCGTGGCCGCGGGCGAACGCGTGGCCCGCACCCCGGCGGACAAGCCGATCGTGGCGGTCGTGGGCCGGAAGACGGCTGATGGCCGGACGTTGTTCGCTGCCTGCGGGGTCGCCCCCTCGCCCATCCTCATCGATCCCGACCAGCTCGACTCCCTCGACCCGCCTGCGGACTTCCGCGGCAGCAGCGAGTACCGGTGGGAGATGGTTGCAGTATTAGTAAAGCGGGTGGTTGAGCATTTGCATTAATCAAAAACCTGCGTCAATCCTACTTTTTGACATCCTGCCAAAACAATGAGAAATCGCAGAATTCGGGTCATTTTCCGCCGTCATCGCAGGATATAGGCTTTCTATATGGATCTCATTACTGAAATCCACCGCAAACTGACCAACGGAGAGTTCGAATTCACCAGGCACGCTGTTGACCGGATGCTGTTACGACATATCAGCGTGAAGGAAGTTAAAGATGCTGTTCAAAACGGCGTCGTTATCGAGGACTATCCTTACGACAAGTACGGGCCAAGCTGTCTGATACTTGGATTGACCAAAACGAATCGCCCTTTGCATATTCAATGCAGCTATCCAGCACGCCATCGCATCAAGATAATAACTGTGTATGAACCAGACCCGGCTTCCTGGCAGGATAACTGGTCAAGGAGAATTTAACATGTCAACGCTCGCAGAGAAGGATCTGTTTCTAGAGGAATGCATCACCTACACACTCATAAAAGATGAAAAACTCTATGTTATCCTAAATGTTCCTGTCCGTGTGGATATAAACACAGGAGAGCAACTCTTTTCGCCTGAAACGGTAGAGCGATTACAAAGTGTTATTTGGGAGAAAGAAATGCCAGTTCAAGTACTTAGAACACCGGTGTACGAATTCGCTCCAGTTTGATAACTTACTATGTTCACCGTTGGCGGCGGATCCCGACCAGATCGACTCCCTCGACCCGCCTGCGGACTTCCGCGGCAGCAGCGAGTACCGGCGGGAGATGGCGAGAGCGCTGGGGAGGCGAGTCAGCGGACATCTGCAAATTGACAGCTAATTAAATTGTATATACAATAAAATTATGAACTACGAATGGGATGAATCCAAACGTCAGTTCAATTTTGACAAACATGGACTGGATTTCGGCGACGCTTCTGATTTCGACTGGGAGCAGGCCCTGGTTGTCAGAGATGATCGTTTCGAATACCCCGAAATACGCTACATCGCCTATGGTTTCTTCCAAGACCGCTTGACCGCGCTGGTATTCACGCTTCGTCGTGAATCCATCCGCTTGATTTCCTGGCGCAAAGCCAACAGCCGCGAAGGAAAGTTGTATGAATCGTACATCCATGACTGATTTGAAACGCATAGATGCACTGACCGACTCCGAAATCGCAGAAGCCGTGGCTGCTGATGCGGATGCAGCCCCCATCGCCGATGAGGGGACATTCAAACGTGCTCGTCCGGCCAGCCAGGTCGTGCCCGAGGTGGTCGAATGGCATCGTCGTGGCCGCGGCTCGCAAAAAGAACCGACCAAGATCCCGGTCTCCATCCGCCTCAGCCCTGAAGTCATTTCCTATTTCAAAACGCAGGGAAAAGGTTGGCAATCTCGTTTGAATGAAATCCTGCAAGAATATGTAGCATCTCAACAATAAGGCATAACCGTTCACCTGTTCCTTCCTATCTCACGCAAATTCACAAATTTGCAACGTTTTTCAAATTTTCTTGGCGTCTTTGCGTCTTTGCGTGAGCCAATTTCTGGGCAACGTGACCTCTTTCAATAAGGAATCCTGTGATGCAAATAACGATAAATATCAACGGAATCGACAAAACCATCACCTGCCAGCCGCATGAGAGTTTGATGCGGGTGTTGCGTCGCGAGGGCTATTTCAGCGTGCGCTACGGCTCGGAGACGGGCGAAACAGGCGCAGGCGCCATCCTGCTGGACGGCAGGCTGGTGGCCTCGGATGTGCTGCTGGCCGCGCAGGCCGCCGGCCACCGCATCGAGACGGTCGAGGGGCTGTCCGAGGGCGTGAAGCTGCATCCCATCCAGGAGGCGTTCATGCGCACGGGCGCGATTCAATCCGGCTATGCCACCCCGGCCATGGTGCTGGCCGCGAAAGCGCTGCTGGCGATGAACCCGAATCCGACGGAGGCCGAGGTGCGCGATGCGATTTCGGGCATCCTCGACCGCGAAACCGGCTATGCCAAGCCGGTGCAGGCCGTGTTCGAAGCCGCGGCCATCCTGCGCGGGGAGGAGCCGACCAGGATCGAACCCAAAGTGATGACGCCGATCACGCTGCCGCTGGGGGGAGATGAGGGCTGGGGCGAGAGCGATTGGGGCGGGCGCAGCGATCCGACGCCGGAATTCCCCGGCGGGGGCGGCGGTGATGTGCTGACCCTGCGCAAGGCCTTGCCCAAGTTCGTGGTGGCCCCGGAGGCGCAACAACTACAGGTCGTGGGCAAGTCGGAGATCAAGGTCGATGCCCTGAAGCTGGCCAAAGGCAACCCCGCGTTCGTCGATGATTTCGAGATGCGAGGCATGCTCCACGCCAAATTGCTCACCAGCCCCCACGCCCACGCCCGCATCCTCGACATCGATGACAGCGCCGCGCGGGCCTTGCCCGGCGTGCACGCCGTCATCCATTACAAAAACATCGAGCGCGTGCGCTACGCCTCCGGCGGACAGAGTTACCCGAATCCCAAGCCCTGGGATCAGGTGTCCTTCGACAACAAAGTGCGGCATGTGGGCGACCGCGTGGCTGCCGTGGCCGCCGAGACGCCGGAAATCGCGGCCGAGGCGATCAAACGCATCGCAGTGACCTACGAAGTGCTGCCCGCGGTGTTCGACGAGAACGAGGCGATCACGGGCCATGCGCCGGTCATCCACGACGAGCCAGACATGGCCGACGCCTACGACGCGCAGCGCAACATCAGCCACTTCATCCACGCCGCGGTGGGGGATGTGGAAACCGGGTTCGCGCAGGCGGATCGGATCTTCGAGCACACCTATCGCGTGCATCAGGTGCAGCAAGTGCCGATCGAGCCGCACATCTGCATCGGTTATTGGGATGCGGACGAGCGTCTGGTGCTGCGCAGTTCCACCCAGGTGCCTTTCCACGCCCGGCGCATGGTCGCGCCCCTGCTGGGCCTGCCGGTCAAGCGCATCCGCGTGATCAAGCCCCGTATCGGCGGCGGTTTCGGCGCCAAGCAGGAAATGCTGATCGAGGACATCGTCGGGCATCTGGTCATCGCCAGCGGCAAGCCGGTGAAGTTGGAACTGAACCGGGAGGAGGAATTCATCTCCAGCCGCACGCGTCACCCCCAGACCATCACCTACAAAACCGGCGTCAACCGGGATGGGCGGCTGGTGGCCATGAAGATGCGCGTGATCGGCAATACCGGCGCCTATGCCACCCACGGCCTCACCGTGCAGACGGTGACCGGCATGCGCGGGCTGAGCACCTACAACTGCCCGAACAAGGAATTCGAGTGCTGGGTGGCCTACACGAACATCCCCGTGCCCGGCGCGTATCGGGGCTATGGCGCGCCGCAGGCATTGTTTGCCCTGGAAAGCCACATGGAGGAGATCGCCGCGGCCCTGGGCCGGGATGCAGTCGAGTTCAAACGCCAAAATTGGGTGAAAGTGGGCGACCCGCTCGACATTGCCCCGCAGTTGGGCGAGGGCGAGGCCGAAGTGGGCGCGGCGCCGACGGTGCTGACCAGCGGCCTCAGCGAGTGCATCGCCCAGGGCATGCAGGCCATCGACTGGCAGCGGCGCTACGATCCCGACTGGATTGCTCCGCCCGACCGCCTGCACATCCGTCGTGGCATCGGCATGGCCGTGTGCATGCACGGCAGCGCCATCCCCGGCCTGGATATGGGCGCGGCCAGCATCAAGATCAACGACGACGGCAGCTTCAACCTGCTGGTGGGCGCCACCGACCTGGGCACCGGCTCTGATACCGTGCTTTCCCAAATCGCCGCCGAGGTGCTGGGCGTGCCGCTGGAAGATATCGTCATCTACTCCAGCGACACGGACTTCACGCCCTTCGACACCGGGGCCTACGCCTCCAGCACCACCTACATCTCTGGCACCGCGGTGAAGAAAGCCGCCGAGGAGCTGCGCCAGCAGATCAAGCAGCGGGCGGGCCTGATGTTGGGCCTGAGTGATTGGGCGGATGTGGTCTTGCGGGATCGGCAAGCGCAGGCGCCGGATGGCCGCGCCGTCACCCTGGCCGCCATCGCCCTGCATTCGCTGCACCAGGATCACCAGCGCCAGCTCATGGCCACCGCCTCCTACGTCTCGCCCGATTCGCCGCCGCCCTTTGCCGGGCAGTTCGCCGAGATCGAGATGGACATCCAAACCGGGCAGGTGACGGTGAAGAAGCTGGCCATGGCCGTGGACTGCGGCGTGGCCATCAATCCCATCACCGCCAGCGGCCAGGTGGAAGGGGGCATGACCCAGGCCCTCGGCTACGCCCACTGCGAGGAGATGGTCTACGATGAATCCGGGCGCATGCTCAACGCCCAGATCGGCCCCTACAAAATCTATCGCGCCGACGAAATGCCAGAGCTGGATGTGACCCTGGTGCAGACGCTGGAGCCGACCGGGCCGTTTGGGGCCAAAGCTGTGGCCGAAATCCCCAAGGATGGCGTGGCCCCGGCCATCGCCAGCGCCATCTACAACGCATCCGGCCTGCGCCTGCGGCAGATTCCATTCACGCCGGAGCGGGTGTGGCGGGCGCTGCACGAGATGAGATAGAGGTTATTGGGTAGTGGGTAGTGGTTATTCGCTGGTACGCGGCGAATATGCGGTATTCGATCCCAAATAACCAATTTCCAATACCTAATCCCCAATCCCCAATCCCCAATGATCGTTCTCCATGCCCACTGGCACCCTGGCTCGACGCCCACCCTGCCCGGCCTCCTGCTGCTGTGGGCTGAAACCTCTGCCGCCCGGGAACTGCCCGCCGTCAAGGTGGACAGACGCCGCCGCGACCCCCTGGCGCATCCCTTCGCCCTCACCCCCGCGGCGCTGCGCGATCGGCTCAGCCAGATCAGCGATGCTGCCGGCGCCGGCGATGAGGGCGCACTTGTCCTGCGCCTGCCCAGCGGCGCTCGCGGCCCGCGGCCTTCGCCCCACCTGCTGCACGATTGGGATCTGAAGGAGGAGCCGCTTTCGCTCCATCCCTGGCGAATGCCGGCGCTGGCCCTGACGCCGGCCCAGGCCCTCACCCTGCTGGTGGGGCTGCCCTCCCAGCTTCCCCACGACCTGCGGCTGGGCGACGACCTGATCTTCTGGCGCACCGCCGCGCTGCTGGCCCTGGAGACCCTGGCCCAACACAAGGCGCAGCCCGGCATGGCCCGGGATGACCGTGGCCAGCTCGTCGCCCTCTGGCTGCCGGTGCTGGATAGCCCCCGTGATGGCCCCCGTCTGGCCCGGCTGCGCCAAGCGATGCCGCCTCTCTGTCGCGCCGCAGACCTGGCAGTGCAGCCGGCGCCCCGTGACCTGCTCGATTCTTTTCTCGCCAGCCTGGTGGATGGGGCGATGCGCGGGAACACGGCCCAGAGTGTGATCGTGGCCGGCGATGACACGGCCTGGGCGTGGCTGGGCGCGTTGGCCCGCGGCGACCGGCAGATGACGCTGGCGGCCGCGCAGGGCCAACGCCTCTTTGCCAGCTATCGCGCCTGGCTGCGCAACCTGCACGTGGCCGGCGACCGCCATTTTCGCGTCACCCTGCGCCTGGAAGCGCCGGGGCAGCCGGCTGATGACCCGGCCAACGGTTCACCCGCCCGCGCGGAGGCCGCCCCCTGGACCCTGCACTATCTGCTGCAAAGCCGTGACGACCCCAGCCTGCTGATCGACGCGGCCACAATCTGGCAGCAACAGGATGGCCTGCTGAACAGCTTGCAGGAGCGCCTGCGCAATCCCCAAGAATTGCTGCTGGGCGGGCTGGGCTTCGCCGCCCGCCACTGCGAGCCGGTGCGCCGCAGCCTGCGCGCCAAACGCCCGGTGCAGGCCGAGCTACGCGGGGACGAAGCCTACACCTACATGCGCCAGGTGGCGCCCCTGCTAGAAGCCAGCGGCTTTGGCTTGCTGGCCCCGCCCTGGTGGAACCGGCCCGGCGCCCGTCTGGGCGTGCGCCTGCGTATGAAAGGCAAGAGCAGCAGCGCCGCCACCAGTCGCGGCTTGCTCACCATGGACAACCTGGTGCGCTTCCGTTGGGAACTGGCTGTGGGCGGCGAAGCGCTCAGCGAAGAGGAATTCGAGGCGCTGGTGGCGCTGAAATCGCCCCTGGTGCAGGTGCGGGGGCAATGGGTGCAGCTCGATCCCGAACAGATCGAAGCCGCCATCCGTTTCTGGCAAAAACAGCAGGAATTGGAGACGGGGCTGCTCGACGCCGCCCGCCTGGCCCTCGATCCCACCGAGATCGACGGCCTGCCGGTGGAGGGGGTAGAGACGGAAGGCTGGCTGCATGATTGGCTGGATCGCTTCACCGGCCACGACACCCTGACCCCGCTGCCGCCCCCCGCCGGCCTCAGCGCCACCCTGCGCCCGTACCAACGCTATGGCTTTTCCTGGCTCGATTTCCAGCGGCGCTGGGGCGTGGGCGTCTGTCTGGCCGACGATATGGGCCTGGGCAAGACGATCCAAACCCTGGCCGCGCTGCAACATGTCAAGGAGCAGGAGGGCAAGCTGCCGGGGCCGGTGCTGCTCATCGCCCCCACTTCGGTCGTGGTCAACTGGGCCAAAGAGGCGGAACGCTTCACGCCGCAGCTCAGCACGCATGTGCATCAGGGCTTGCAGCGGCTGCGCGGGCCAGAATTCATCGCCGCGGCCCGGCAGCACGATATCGTAGCCACCAGCTATGCCCTGGTGCGCCGCGATGCCGGCGATCTCAAGCAGATCGACTGGTTCGGCGTGGTGCTGGACGAGGCGCAGAACATCAAAAATCCCGAAACCAAACAGGCGCAGCTCATCCGCCAGCTGCCTGCGGGATTTCGTCTGGCCCTGACCGGCACGCCGGTGGAAAACCGCCTGAGCGAGCTTTGGTCGATCATGCAGTTTCTCAATCCCGGTTTTCTCAGCAGCCAGCGGGCGTTTCGCCAGCGCTTCATCCTGCCGATCGAGCGCTACGATGACGAGGGCGCGGCCGCGCGGCTGCGCAGCCTGGTCTCCCCCTTCATCCTGCGCCGGGTGAAAACCGATCCCACCGTGATCCAGGATCTGCCGGAGAAGCAGGAGGTGAAGGACTATTGCCACCTCTCCAGCGAGCAGGCCACCCTTTACGAAGCAGTGGTGCGTGATTCGCTGGAGAGCATCGATCAGGCCGAGACCATGCAGCGCCGCGGCATGGTGTTGGCGATGTTGATGAAATTGAAGCAAATCTGCAACCATCCCGCCCAATTCCTGCACCAGATGGCCGACGGCCAGAGTCTGGAGCAGGCGCTGGCGCGCAGCGGCAAGCTGGAACGCTTGGCGGCCCTGGTCGAGGAACTGCTCGACGCCGGCGATCGCGCTCTCATCTTCTCGCAGTTCGCGGAGATGGGGGGATTTCTGCGTCTCTTTTTGCAGGATCATTTTGGCGTGCCTGTGCTCTTTTTGCACGGCGGCACGCCCGCGCGGCAGCGCAACGAGATAGTCGAACGCTTCCAGGCGGAGGGCGACGGCCCCCGGCTGTTCGTGCTCTCGCTGAAGGCGGGCGGCACCGGTCTCAACCTCACCGGCGCCAACCATGTCTTTCATTTCGACCGTTGGTGGAACCCGGCGGTCGAGGATCAGGCCACCGATCGGGCCTTTCGTATCGGCCAAAAACGGAATGTGCTGGTGCACAAGTTCGTCTGCACCGGCACGCTGGAGGAGAAGATCGACGCCATGATCGAGCAGAAGAAAAACCTGGCGCAGGCGATTATCGGCGGCGGCGAAAATTGGCTGACGGAAATGTCCACGGCGGAACTGCGCGATCTGGTGCTGTTGCGCGAGGAGGCGTGGGCATGAGCTGGCGAAACTACAAGCCCACCCGCCCGCGGCCGCGCGAGGATGGCATCAAGGCGCACAGCCGCCGCGGCGATTTTGCCGAAAATTGGTGGGCGCAGCGCTGGATCCAGGCGCTGGAGCGCATCACCGATGCCGGGCGTCTGCGCCGGGGACGCTCTTATGCCCGCCAGGGGCAGGTGCTCTCGCTGGAGGAGAAGGGCGGGGCCATCCTGGCCCGGGTGCAAGGCTCGCGCGCCACGCCCTACAAGGTCACCATCCAGATGAAACCGCTGACAGAGGCGCAGTGGCGCCGAGTGACCGACGCCCTGGCCGAGGCCGCGCTCTTTTCGGCGCAGCTTCTGGCCGGGGAAATGCCGCACGAGATCGAAGAGGTCTTCACCGCCGCCGGCGTCAGCCTCTTCCCCGGCCAGTCGGGCGAATTGACGACCGCTTGCACGTGTCCTGATTGGGCCAATCCCTGCAAGCATGTCGCTGCCGCGCACTACATCCTGGGCGAGCAGTTCGATGAAGATCCCTTCCTCATTTTCCGTCTGCGCGGGCGTGATCAGGAACAGATCATCGCTGCCCTGCGCGCGCAACGCGCCGATCTTTCACCCACGCAGGAGGACGCGGCGCTGGCCGAGGAGGGGGAGCCGTATGCCGTGGCCGAGCCGGTTCTCCCGCTGGAGGAGATGCTGGCCGATTTTTGGCGGCTGCAAGGTTCGCTTGAGCATTTCCCCCTCAGCATGACCGCGCCCGCCACGCCGCTGGCGGTGCTGCGGCGGTTGGGGCAGCCCAATTTCCTCACATCAGACCTGGAACAGGCGCTGGCGCCCCTCTATCAGCAGGCGACGCGCCAGGCGCTGGCGTTGGCCTTCCAGGGCGACCACGGCGAAGCCGCGGAACAGCAAGAGGACAGAGCTTCAACTTCTGCCACAAGTTGAACGTTTTCATCACTATCCAATAACTACTATCGTAACAGTTCACCTGATGTGTCATTGCGAGTGCAGCGAAGCAACCCCCCAGGTGGCTCGTCAATTTTGGGGGGTTTCAAGCGGCGTTGGGGATTGCTTCGGGGCTATCGCCCCTCGCAATGACAAAATAAGGTGAATTGTTATCTACTATCCAATAACCACTAGCGAATACAACAATCCATGAGCTTATTCGAATTTTATCTAACCACTTACAACAGCGATACGTTACGCGATTTACTCAACCTTTGCGGCGGTTCCAATCGTATCACCCGCAAACAGGATCGGGCGGCGTTTCTGGCCCAGACCATGACATCGGCGTCAGAGGTGCGGCGGTTGTGGCAGAAGATGGATACGCTCTCGCAGAAAGCCGTGGCCGCGGCCTATCACAACGAGGGTGTGTTCGACTCGGATGCCTTCATCGCCCAGTATGGCAGCCTGCCCCCTCGCCCCCGTCCTAAATACAACTGGTCGTGGCAGGAGCAATACATTCTGTTCGACCTGTTTGTGGCGCAGGGCCGTATCCACGCCGAGGTGATGCCCCTGCTGGAAGGGTTGGCGCCGCCGCCGGAACGTTTCCAGATCAGCGGCGTGGCCGAGGATCCGCCCCCACCGGTGCGGCATAAACAGATCCTTCCCACGCAAAAGGCCTTGCGCGAAGAGGCCGGACACCGCGATCTGTTGACTTTCCTGGGCCTGCTGGCCCGGGGGGAGCTGAAGCTGAGCAATTCCTCGCTGCGCCTCACTCCTAAAAGCGTGGCCACCCTGCTGCCGCGGTTGGCCGCGGGCGATTTCGACATGTCCGCCGAAAAGGCGGATGAAACGATCATCTGTTTCGGCCTCACCACCTTCGCTTACCAGGCCGGCTTGATCGACAAAGGGGGTGAGGTGCTGCCCCTGGGCCGGCAGTATCTGGCCACCGAGGATCCGGCCCTGCTGCTCCAGGCGGTGGAAAACTGGTGTGAAGCGGATGCTTTCGACGAGATCACGCGTATCAGCGCCATTCGTGGCCTGCGCGCCCGCGGCGTGCGCTTCACGCCCCTGTCCGAGCGCCGCAGCAAGATCGTGGAAGCTCTCTCCTGGTGCCCGACCGGTGTGTGGATCTCGGTGTCCGACTTTCTGCGCGGCCTCAAAATCTGGCATTTCGATTTCCCCATCGAAAGCGAGGGGTCGCAGCATCTCTACGTCGGCTTCAGCGATTACAGCCGCTATGGCAGCTGGGCCCCTTCGCCAGACATGTGGCTGTTGACCACCGGCCTGTATACCATGGCCGTGCTCTGGGAGACGCTGGCCAGCATCGGCGCCCTCGATATTATCTACACCGACTACCAGATGGGTACGCTCTCCGTCGAGGTCTACGGCTACGATGAGGTTTGTTTCAGCGCCTATGATGGGCTGCTGCACTTCCGCATCACCCCGTTGGGCGCGTTCCTGTTTGGGCAGGCAGACGCGTACACGCCCGCCGGTGCCGCCGATCCAGCCCTCTTCTCCCTCTCGCCCGCCGGTCGCCTCACGATTTTGCAGCCTCAGGCCTTGACCGTGGCGCATCAAGTGCAGTTGGAGCAGATAGCCGACCCCGTCGGCGACGGCTACCAACTTTCAGCCGCCAAACTGTTGCAGGCGCTGGAGGCCTCTCCCACCCTGGAGACGCAGCGGGTCTTTCTGGAGCAGCGCCATCGCGGGCCGCTGCCAGCGGAGATCGTGGCTTTGTTCGATCGGGTGGAGGCCGATAGCAAGGCTTTGACCATCCAGGCCAAATCGCTGACGATCCGCGTGCGGTCCGCCGAAATCGCGCAGAAAGTGCTGGATGATCCTGTCGCCGGCAAGATTGCCCGGCGCCTGGATGACCGCACCCTCATCATCCCTGCCAGCCGGGAACGGGCCTTTCGCCAGGCCCTGCATCAGGTTGGGTATGGGTTGGCGTAGATGGGCGATCCACGTTGCGGTCGCCAGGCGCTTACACGGGAGCAGGCCTCTTCGGTATGGAGAGCGAGGAGGCCCTCCACATCGCCGGCGCTATGACGCGCCACGTATTGCGCCAGCAGCGCCAGGAGAGACATCGTTTTTGCTCCTTTTTGACTAATTGCAAAAAACCTAAAGGTTTCTAAAAACGTTAGGGTTTTGGGTTTTTACCCCAAATTATTGAGAAAGGTAATAGTTCGCCTTATTCTGTCATTGCGAGTGCAGAGAAGCAATCTCCAAGATTGTTCGTCAATTCTGCGGATGCCAATCAGCGTTGGGGATTGCTTCGGGGCGATAGCCCCTCGCAATGACAAAATAAGGTGAATTGTTACTGAGAAAGTATGATATATCTTCGAATAACCTGACCATGTCGCCATAATAGCATGATATTGATGCTATTTCAAGACCCAATCTTTTTTCGTGCATCCCACAGCCGGCCAAGCCTGACCAAACGCCCGATTTTACAAGCGTACTTTCTCCTGATATGATAGTGTTCGACATCAACAGGAGGCTAACCCATGCTCACAGCCGTACAAGGCGTCTATCAAAATGGAAAGATCGTCTCACCACATTCGCCGAAGACCGGGATAGCCCCGAAATGGACGTGTATGATGACTATGAAGCAGCAAAATCCAGGCTACCGTCGGGGTGATGTCGTCCTGGTACTATCATTTCAGTTGCCTCTGCATCGCCTACAACAGCGGAGAGATTGATGACCGAAACGATCACCCTCGAACTGCCTGAAAAAATCACAGCCAGTGCACAGCAACTTGCCCTGCACACACAACGGCGTTTCGAAGATGTGCTGCTGGACTGGCTGAATCGGGGCGCGTCCGCAATCCCGGTGGATATGCTGTCCGAAGATCAAATTCGCGCACTTGCCGAATCAGAATTGACAAACGATCTACAAATAGAATTGAGTGATTTATTGCATCTCGATCGTGAAGGAAGGCTGGACTACGTTGGGCAAATGCGATTGGATAAACTGATGCGTGCATATCGTACGGAATTGCTGCGAAAGGCAGAGGCGATCAAGATTGCGGTCGAGCGCGGGTTTCGGGCGCCGTTGAACTAGACGATGGCGCGGCCATACATTCCACCAGAATTGGACAGGCGCATCCGCGAAGAGGCGCGCAACCGTTTCTGGGTGCAGGCGGGCTGGCATCCGCCTGATGTTTGACCCACGTTGTTGTTCCTCTTGATCTTGCCGCCCCCCACTCCACCCCCCTACCCCCCTGCCCCCTGCCCCCCTGCCCCTGCCCCATGCTCATCCTCCCTTCCTGGCTGATTGCCACGCCCCACGAACCCCCGAAAGCTGACCACGGCCTGCGCGTGGCCGGCGACCGCATCGCTGCCATCGGGCCTAACGCCGATCTGCGGGCGCAATTCCCCGATGACGAGATCATCGACGCCAGCGGCTGTGTGCTGGCCCCCGGCTTCGTCAACGCGCACACGCATTTGTACGGCGTGCTGGCCCACGGCATCCCCCTGGTCAAGGCGCCGTCCGATTTCTGGGCCTTTTTGGCCGATTTCTGGTGGCCGCTGGTCGAGGACGCGCTGGATCACGAGATGATCTGCGCGGCCACGGATTGGGTCTGCGCCGAGATGTTGCGCAGCGGCGTCACCAGCTTTTACGATTGCCTGGAAGCGCCCTTTGCCATCCCCGACGCCCTCTTCGCCCAGAAAGAGGTGGTGGAGCGGCGGGGCTTGCGTGGCATCCTCTCCTTCGAGGCCACCGAGCGGGTGAGCAAGGCCAACGGCCAGCTCGGGCTGCAGGAAAATGCCCGGTTCATCGACCACTGCCGGCGCGAGGGCGGGCTGGTGCAGGGCCTGATGTGTTTCCACACCACCTTCACCTGCTCCGCCGAGTTCATCCAACAGGCCTTTGCCCTGGGCGCGGCCCGCGGCGTGCTCACGCACATGCACTGCAACGAGGGCGTGCACGAGCCGAATTACGCGCTGGCGCATTTTGGCAAGCGCACGCTGGAATATTACGACGATCTGGGCGTGACCGGCCCGGGGATGCTGGCCTCGCAGTGCGTGCAGCTTTCCGACCGCGAGCGGGCGATCATCGCCGAGCGGGGCATCAAGGTCACGCACATGCCCCTGAGCAATTGCGAGGTGGGCGGCGGCATTGCCCCCATCCCCCAACAGTTGGCCGCGGGCGTGACGGTGGGGCTGGGCTCGGATGGCTACATCAACGACTTTTTCGAGGTGATGCGCGGCGCTTTTCTGATCCACAAAGCCGCGCACCTCAACCCGCAGGTCATGCCCGGCCACGATGTCTTTTATCTGGCGACGGAAGGGGGCGCCAAATCGATTGGATTGGAGCAGGTTGGACGTCTGGCGCCGGGCTGGGCGGCAGATCTGCAACTCATCGACGCCCACTTCCCCACCCCCGTCGCTGCACACAATCTGTATGACCAACTCGTGCTGTGGCGCAATCACACGCACGTGCGGGATGTGATGGCAGCCGGGCAGTGGCGCGTGCGCGGGGGCGAGGTGCTGGGCGCGGATCTGGGGGCGATGCGGGCGCGGGTGCACGCCGCGGCGCAGCGCATGTGGACAAAGGCGAGCTGATCTGCCGGAGCAGGGCAAAAAAAAGGCGTGCGCATCTGATGATGCGCACGCCTGAATCGGTGGGTTTGCGGGGCGGCGGCTACCGCCGGATGTTGGTAAACGCGTCCAGGCCGGGATAGAACGCGGCGTCGCCCAGGTTTTCTTCGATGCGCAGCAACTGATTGTATTTGGCCACGCGGTCCGAGCGCGCCGGCGCGCCGGTTTTGATCTGGCCGGTGTTCAGGGCCACGACTAGATCGGCGATGGTGGCGTCCTCGGTTTCGCCGGAACGGTGGGAGACGACTGCGGTCCAGCCCGCGCGGTGGGACATCTCTACCGCCGCGATCGATTCGGTGAGGGTGCCGATCTGGTTGACCTTGCACAGCAGGGCGTTGCAGGCCTTTTCTTTGATGGCGCGGGCGATGCGGGTCGTGTTGGTGACCAGCAGATCATCCCCGACGATCTGCACGCGGTCGCCGATGGCAGCATAGAGCTGCTGCCAGCCGCTCCAGTCATCCTCGGCCAGGCCATCTTCCAGGGAGATGATGGGGTATTTGTGCACCCAGTCGACGTAGAAGGCCACCATTTCGGCGCTGCTGAGCTTGCGGCCTTCCTTGGCCAGGTCGTAGAGGCCGGTTTGGGGATCGTAGATCTCGCTGGCGGCGGGGTCGAGCGCGATCATGATATCCTCGCCGGGGCGGTAGCCTGCGCTTTCGATCGCTTGCAAGATCACCTCGATGGCCTCGGCGTTGGCGCCCAGGCTGGGCGCGAAGCCGCCCTCATCGCCGACGTTGGTGCTGTAGCCTTTCTTTTTGAGCACTTTTTTGAGGGCGTGATAGGTTTCGGCGCCCCAGCGCAGGGCCTCGGCGAAGCTGTCTGCGCCCACAGGCATGATCATGAATTCTTGCAGGTCGGTGGAATTGACCGCGTGTTTGCCGCCGTTGAGGATGTTCATCATGGGCACGGGCAGGGTGCGGGCGCCGGCCCCGCCCAGATAGCGGTACAGGGGCAGGCCCACGGCCGCCGCCGCGGCATGGGCGCAGGCCAGCGATACGCCCAGGATGGCGTTGGCGCCCAGATGACCTTTGTTGGCGCTGCCATCCAGATCCAGCAGGATGGTATCGATCAGGGTTTGGGCCGTGACATCCACGCCAAAGAGGGCGTCGGCGAGCTGGGTGTTGACATGTTCCACGGCTTTGAGCACGCCTTTGCCGCCGAACCGCGCCGCGTCCTCATCGCGCAGTTCCACGGCCTCGTGCACGCCGGTGCTGGCGCCGCTGGGCACCGCGGCCCGGCCCCGATCGCCATCCACGGTCACGACTTCGACTTCGACTGTGGGGTTGCCGCGGCTATCCAATATCTCGCGGGCAAGGATCTCTTCGATTTCGTACATTATTTGGCTCCTGGGGGGAGAGAGGGTGGTTGGTTTGTTGGTTGGTTGGTAGATTGGTAGATTGGTAGATTGGGGGGGGGCGTCGTTATTTTTTTGTTTTTAATTGGAAAATAAAAACCATCAATTGTCCTCAAGCGACAAATACCAAATACCTAATATCGAATACCCAATACCAAATATCCAATATCTAAAGAAAGCTATCCAAAACCTCGAATAATTCTTCCATGTGGATGGGGGCGAGTTCGCCCATGTGGCCGATGCGGAAGGCTTTGCCCTTGAGCTGGCCATAGCCGTTGCCGATCACCAGGTTGTGCGCCTTGGCGTGCGCCACCAGGGCAGCGACGTCGATGCCGAGGTTGTTGTTGATGCAGGTGATGGTGTGGGATTCGTAGCCCGGTTCGGGGAAGAGGGTGAAGCCATGTCCCTCGGCCCAGGCGTGGGTCATTTCCATGCACAACTGGTGCCGGGCCCACCGCGCTTCCAGCCCCTCGGCCAGGATGCGGTCGAGTTGCAGATCGGTGGCATAGAGCAGGCTGATGGCCGGGGTGGCCGGGGTGGTCTTGTGGGTGCTGATATATTTCTCCAGTTCCAGCAGGTCGAAATACCAGCCGCGGTGCGGCACCTCTTTGGCCCGCGCCAGCATACGGTCGGAGACCGCGGCAAAGGCCAGGCCGGGGGGCAGGGCAAAGGCCTTCTGGCTGGAGGTGAGCAGCATGTCCAATTGCCACTCGTCGAAGGGGATGCGCACGCCGCTGGCCGAGGAAACCGCATCGACCAGGAGCAACACGTCGGGATACTTCTCGTGCACCCATGCGGCGATGGCCCCGATGTCGCTCATCACGCCGGTGCTGGTCTCGTTGTGCACCACGGCGACGGCGTCGAACCCGCCCGCAGCCAGGTAGCGGTCGATCTCCTCCGGCCGCGCGGGCTGGCCCCAGGCCAGATCCACGCGCACCGAATCGCAGCCATTGGCGGCCGCGACCTTTTGCCAGCGGTCGCTGAACGCGCCATTGACCATGTTCAGCACTTTGCGGCCAGGCCGGACGCCATTCCGCACCGCTGCCTCCTGCAAGCCCGACCCGGAAGAGGTGGAGATGTAGACATGCTGCTCGGTAAGCAGGATCGGCTTCAATTTGGCGATGATGCCGTAGAAGAGACGTTCGAAATCGCCGCTGCGGTGGCCGATCATCGGCCGATTCTGGGCGGCGAGGACCTCATCAGCAACTTCGGTGGGGCCAGGGATGTACAGACGGGGGTGCATGGAGGGAACCTCTTGGGCGGTGGATGGTGGACGGGGGACGATAGAGATTTTTACTTGGTTTTTTCGTCTATCTGACATGTTGCTGGCGCATGGCTGAGCAGTTACGGGGAGTCAATGTCCCAAGTCTAGGTAGGCTGGGGAGGAAAGTCAAGTCAGTGATTCCACGGGCGCGTTTGCGCGGGGCGGTGGGCAGCACAGCGGCCTTCAGGCCCATGGCCGTGGGGGGGAGGGGGGGCTTGTTCATTATGGCAAGTTGTGTTAGAATCCCTTCACACTCGACGACTGTGAGTGCAGGTACTTTTCAGGAGGACCCGTATGCAGGAGCACGTGCAGGCGTTTTTGGACTATCTTGAGGTCGAGCGCAGCTATTCGGCAAACACCATCGCCGCCTATCGCAATGATCTCGGTCAGTTCGAGCGCTATCTCCAGCAGCTTAGCCCGGCCTACCGCCCGCGTGGATGGGGCAACGTCACCCGCGATCACATTATCAGCTACATGTTGGATATGCGTGAGCGCGAATATGCTTCCAGTACGATCGCGCGCAAAGTGGCTGCCGTCAAATCCTTCTTTGGCTTCCTCTTCGCCCAGCAGAGCATTACCAAGAACCCCGCGTCGGAGCTGGACTCGCCCAAGGTGGACAAACATCTGCCGGAGACTCTCTCCGCCGGCGATGTGGAGGAATTGCTGGAACTGCCCGGCACCAACTCGCCGGCCAGCTTGCGCGATACTGCCTTGCTCGAGTTGCTGTACGCTACCGGCCTGCGGGTGAGCGAACTGGTGGCCCTCGATGTGGAGGACATCGATCTGGAGGGAGGTATGGCGCGCTGCGTGGGCAAGGGCAACAAAGAGCGCGTCTTGCCCCTGTACGATCAGGCGCGCGACATCTTGGGCGCGTATCTGCATTCGGGACGCCCCGGCCTGCTCAGCGATGAACAGGAGCGGGCGCTCTTCCTCAACCGGCGGGGGCAGCGGCTCACCCGGCAGGGGCTGTGGCTGATCATCAAGCGCTATGCCGAGCAGAGTGGGATCAGCGGCCATATTACGCCGCACACACTGCGCCATTCCTTCGCCACCCATCTGCTGCGCGGGGGCGCGGGCTTGCGCGAGGTGCAAGAACTGTTGGGCCATGCTAATATTTCGACCACACAAGTGTATACTCAGGTTTCCAAAGAACACCTGCGCCAGGTCTACGACGACACCCACCCGCGGGCGTAACAAGAAATGATTGATGATTAATCATTAATCATCAATCATTCATTTTACGCTTCCACTCTTTTTGTTATTGCCTTGAAAAACCAGTTTTCTCGCCAAGATTACGAGCGTATTGCTGCTTTTATTGCCGAACGCACCCGCTATCGCCCGCGGGTGGCCATGGTTCTCGGCTCCGGTCTCAGTCCACTTGCCGACGCGGTCGCCAACGCCGATAGCCTGCCCTACGCAGAGATCCCCGATTTCCCCCTTTCTTCCGTCATCGGCCATGCCGGGTGTCTGGTGATCGGCGAACTGGCCGGGCGGGAAGTGATGATCATGCAGGGCCGGGTGCACTATTACGAGGGCTATCCCCTCGAACAGATCACCCTGCCCCTGCGTGTAATGCGCGCTTTTGGCATCGACACCCTGATTTTGACCAACGCCGCCGGCGGCCTCAACCCTGCCTACCAGCCTGGCGATGTGATGCTGATCGAAGATCAGATCAATCTGGTAGGCATGATCGGGCATAACCCGTTGATGGGGCCGAATGATGCCGCGCTTGGCCCCCGTTTCCCCAATCTTTCCGATCTCTACGACCGCGGATTGCGGCAGTTGGCCCTCTCTGTCGCCGCCGCGCAGGGCCTGACCCTGCACCGGGGCGTGTATGTGGGGCTGGCCGGCCCGGCTTTCGAGACCCCCGCCGAGGTGCGCTTCCTGCGCATGATCGGCGGCGACGCCACCGGCATGAGCACCACGAACGAGGCCGTGACCGCGCGGCACAGCGGCATGCGTGTGTTGGGCTTCTCCGGCATCTCCAACGCCGCCATTGCCGCCATCGACACCGATCAAGAGGCCTCGCACGAAGAGGTGCTGGCCGCAGGTGCGTTGATCACCCCCCGGCTGATCGCCCTGTTGCAGGGCATGCTGGCGCGTTGGGATGAAGCCGCGTCGCCCTGAGACCCTTTCATGACTGTCTTTGTCCAGTTCATCGTCGCCAACGCCCCCTACCTTTACGGTCTGATCGGGCTGCTGGCGTTGGTTTTGCTACGCTCGGCCCTGCGCACCCGCCGTGAGCGCCGCGCCGCCATTTTTCCCCTGGAAAAAGAGGTGGCGCTGGGTCGTGTCTACCGGCTGCTGGGGCAGGCGCTGCTGCTGGGCTTGATCATGGCCGGGATCTGGGCCTTGGGCGAGTTTGTCCTGCCCTCGTTGCAGCAATTTCAGCCCGAAGCCACCCCCAAACCGGGCACTCTGGTGCTGATCGACACCCCATCGCCCACACCGCCGCCGCCCACCGCCACCGCCACGGCC
>JABWBG010000156.1 GCA_013360575.1 Caldilineales bacterium | reverse complement strand
GCCACAGCGCGACGCAGTTGCGGGCGGCGCTGGAGGCGGGCCAGATCACGCCGCTGCCCCTGCGCCGCCGCCGGCATTTTGTACGCCACATGGCCCTGCGCCTGGCCCTGCGCTTCGGCGCCGGGGTGGTGGACGCGCTGGAAACTGCGCCCGGCCACGAGGCGCAGGTGGTGTGGCGCCGCAAGTGAGTCGCGCGGCCCGGATGCCGGCTCCCTTGCCCGTCGCCGGCATCCGGGGTAACATGTCCGGCATCCCGTAACAGATCCCACTGCTTTTGCATCCAATGACCATCCCACCGATCGATCTCAGCATCTACGCCGACGAAGAAGCTCTGTTGCAGGGCCTCAGACGGGGCGAACGCCACGCCTGCGCCTGCATGCTGAAGCATTTCGCCTCCCGCGTCTATGCTGTGGCCCTGCGTATGATGGGCGATCCTCAGGAAGCGGAGGAAGTCTTGCAAGACACCTTCATCAGCGCCTGCAAGAACATCGCCCATTTCGAAAGCCGCAGCTCCCTGGCCACCTGGCTGCACCGCATCGCGGTCAACGCCGCGCTGATGCGTCTGCGCAAACGCAAGCGCTACGAAGTCTCCATCGACGCCCCCATCGAGACCCTGGAGGGGGAGGACATCCCCCGGCAGATCGAGGACTGGCGTCACTACCCGGCGGATCGCCTGCTCGACGCCGAGACCCGCCAGGTGTTGCAGGAGGCGATCGCGGCCCTGCCCGAGACCTTGCGCACCGTCTACGTGCTGCGCGAGCTGGAGGGCTACAGCACCCAGGAGGCGGCGGAGATGCTCCACATCAGCGAAAACGCGGCCAAAGTGCGCCTGCACCGGGCGCGGCTGGCCCTGCGAGAGCAGCTGACCCCCTATTTTGCCGGCCATGTCGCGCCGGAAGCAGCCGTATGAACCACCGACATCTTCCCCACGAACCAGGTCACTGCGGGCAGATGCTCACCCTGCTCAATGATTATGTGGATGGGGCGCTGGCCCCAGAGCTGTGCACGGCGCTGGAAACGCATCTGGCCGCGTGCCAAAACTGCCAGATCGTGCTCGACACCCTGCGCAAAACGGTCTATCTGGTGCAGCAATTGCCAGAGGCGCCGGTCGCATTGCCGGAGGAAGTAGAGCAGCGTTTGTTTGCGGCGCTGGCGTTGGCGGATTTCTTATAAAGGGGCCCGAGATCGTAAAACCGCGGCGCGCGGGCGCTTGACATCCGGGCGCGGCGGTCTTACAATCTCGGCCAGACGATGCGGCTGTCGTCTACGGATGCCAGGTTCGACTCATTGTGGAGGCGATGATGTCCAAAAAGAAGAAGGTTGTACAACCGGAGATAGAGAGCGAGAAGCCCCCAACCAGGGCCGATGGGGACACGCCGGCAAAAAAGAAGGACGCGGGCGCAGCCAAACCGGTGGAAGGGGCCGCGATCGCGGCCCCGGCCCCCGCGCCGGTTGCCGATGCGGTTCCCGCGCCCCCATCCCCGCCCGCGGCCAGCCCCCGCCCCAAGCTGAACAACAAGATCTATGAAACGGAGCTGGCCCGGTTGCAGGTGGAGTTGGTCAAACTGCAAGAATGGATCAAGTTCAAGGGCCTAAAGGTCGTTGTCCTCTTCGAGGGCCGGGACGCCGCCGGCAAGGGCGGGGTGATCAAACGGATCACCGAGCGCCTGAACCCCCGCGTGGCGCGGGTGGTGGCCCTGCCCGCGCCCACCGAGCGGGAGCGCACGCAGTGGTACTTCCAGCGCTATGTTGCGCATCTCCCTGCTGCCGGCGAGATGATGCTGTTCGACCGCAGTTGGTACAATCGCGCCGGTGTGGAGCGGGTGATGGGTTTTTGTAGCAATGAGGAATATTGGGAATTTTTGCGCACCGTGCCCGATTTCGAACGAATGCTTGTGCGTTCCGGCATTATCGTGCTGAAATATTGGTTTTCAGTCAGCGATGAAGAACAGGAGCGCCGTTTTCAGGCCCGCATCAACGACCCCACCCGCCGCTGGAAGCTCAGCCCCATGGATCTACAGTCGCGCGCCCGCTGGGTGGAGTATTCGCGGGCCAAGGATGAGATGTTCGGGCACACCGACATCAAACAGGCGCCCTGGTATGTGGTCAACTCGGATGACAAGAAGCGCGCCCGTCTCAATTGCATCACCCACCTGCTGAAGATGATCCCCTACGAAGACCTGACGCCGGAGACGATCACCCTGCCCCCGCGGCAGAAGAATGTGTCCTATGTGCGCCCGCCCATGGAGTATCAGAATTTTGTGGAGGAGGTGTGGTAGGGGCGTGAGGGCTTCGCCCCGGCGCGCTCAGCCATGATCGTAGGGTTCGACGTGGATGAGCACCTCGCCAAGCTGAGGGAGTTGCCCGCGCAGATCGGCCTCGATGTGCGAGGTGAGGGCGTGGGCCGCGGCGATGGGTAGGTCAGGATCGGCGATGACCTCGAAACTGACCATGATCTGCCCGCTGCTCTGGCGGACGCTGAGGTTGTGCGGCTGCGTCAGGCCGGGGGAGCGCTGCACTGCCGCGGCCACCGCCGCGGTCACCTGCGCGTGCAGGGCCGTGGCCGCCTGCGTTCCCGCCAGAATCTGCGGTGTGTACAGCTCGATGTGGCTCTGGCAGGCGGTGAGCGAGGGCAGCCGATCCAGGCAGGCCCGCTCCAGCCGGTCGACCAGATCATGCGCCTGGCCTACCGAAAGGGCCGGGTCCACGCCCACATGCAGCTCCAACAGCATCTCCTCGCCGATGCGCTGCAGCCACTGCTCGTGCACACGCAGGCCCAGCTCTGCCGCCGCCCGCTCCACGACGGCGGCGGTGTCCGCGCCCGCGGGGCCAGACCGGCGCTGCGCCTCGACATGCACGGTGACATCGGCGATGGCGTCCAGGGCCAACAAGCGGCGGCGCACCTCATCGGCGATGGCGTTGGCCTGCTGCATCGATAATTCTGGGGCCACGCGCACGTGCAGGTCGAGGGCGCCGGCATCGGCATGGCCGCGGCTGCGGATGCGGTGGAAGGATTCGACGCCGGGCACCGCTGCCACGATCGCCGCCACCTGTTGCTGGTCGATGGCGGCCCGATCGAGCAGCGCCGGGGTGTTTTCGCGCACGATGTCCACGCCGATCTTGCCGATCCACAGCGCCACTGCCAGCGTGACCAGAGGATCGGCCCACGGATACCCGGCGCGCACCCCGATCAGCCCGGCCATCACGGCCAGAGAGGCGAGAATGCCGGCGCGTGTGTGCAGGGCGTCGGCCACCAAGATTTCGCTGCGCAAGGCCCGGCCCCGGCGCAGTTCATAGATGCTGGTTGCCCCCTGCACGGCGATGCTGAAGAGCAGGGCGGCAAAACTCCAGGCGTTCACCTCCACCGGCGGCGGCTGGCGCAGCCGCGCCACGGCCGATTCGACCAGTTGCCAGCAGGTGAAAAAGAGCAGCAGGGCGATGATCAGGGCGGCAAAGGTCTCGAATTTGCGATGGCCATAGGGATGATCCTCGTCTGGCGGGCGGCTGGCCACGGCAATGCCCACCAGCCCCGCCAGGTTGCCCAGGCCATCGAACAGGCTATCCAGACCATCCGCCACCAGGCTGAGGGCGCCGGTGGCTGCGCCCACGCTCAACTTGGCCGCGGTGGCGGCAAAATTGAGCGCCATGGTGAGGATCAGCACCCGCCGGATGGCCGGATAATCGCGCATGAGCAGGCGAATGGATTAGCGCTTCAGCCCCAGCCATTCCTGATAAAAGTGGTTGGGGATGCCCACGCGGGCGAGGATACGGCCGCAGGTGACATTGATCAGATCGTCGAGGGTCTGCGGCAGGGTGTAGAAAGCGGGGACGGGGGGGAAGATGATACAGCCGATCTCGGCAGCCTGGGTCATCAGCCGCAGGTGGCCCAGGTGCAGGGGCGTCTCTCGCACGGCCAGCAGCACGGGGCGGCCTTCTTTCAGTTGCACGTCGGCGGCGCGGGTGATCAGATCCGCGTTGTAGCTGTGGGCGATGCTGCTGAGGGTTTTGACCGAGCAGGGCGCCACGATCATGCCCAGGGTCTCGAAACTGCCGGAAGCGATGGCCGCGCCGATGTCCGCCGGGCGGTAGAGCACATCGGCCAGGGCCTCGACCTGTTTGGGGGTGTAGGTCGTCTCCTGGGCGATGGTGATGCCGGCGGAGGGAGAGAGGATGACGTGCGTCTCGATCTCCGGCGTTTGCCGCAGGATCTCCAACAGGCGGATGCCGTAGATCTGGCCGGAGGCGCCGGAGAGGGCGATGATGAGGCGGGTAGGCATGGTGAGGAGGCCCGACTAAGTGAGTTGCACTTCAGTTCAATAGCGAGTCGCTGCAGGCGGTCGCCCGACTAAGTGAGTTGCACGACCGCCCAACGATTCAGTTCAATAGCGAGTCGCTGCAGGCGGTCGTGCAACTCACTTGCCAGCGTGGCTTTTATAGAATCACTCCCTCCCGTTCGATACTCTGGTAAAACGGAAAGCGTTCCCTTTGCATTTGTTGCCATTGATCCAGGCTGCGCACCAGATCCGAGATAATCACGTGATGCTCGAACTGCACATCCCACGCCAGATCGGCAAGCATTTGTCGCAAAACTGGGCTATCCTGGCGGGTCACAACGAGGAGGTCGATGTCAGATTCGGGATGCGCATGCCCGCGCGCCTGTGAGCCATAGAGAATGACCGTCACGACCTCATCTGCGTACTGCGCGGCAATGCGGTCGCGATAGGCAGCGATAGCCTGGCGTATGGACGGGCGCAACTGCAAGAGACGGGAAGCGTTCATGGTCGTAGTGTATCACACTTCGCCCACGTGCAGCGCGATCGTGCCCAACATCAGGGTGCGATAGCGCACCTGGCGCAGGCCGGCGGCTTGCATGATCTCGGCCAATTGCGGCGGGCGGGGGAAGGCCAGGGTGGAGGCAGGCAGATAGGTGTAGGCGCTCTTGTGGCTGCTGACCAGGGCGGTGATGCGAGGGACGAAGCGAAAGAAGTAGAGATGGAAGAGATCGCGCCAGATCGGCGCGGCGGGTCGGGTGATCTCCAGGCAGACGACGCGTCCGCCCGGCCGCACCACCCGCCGCTGCTCGGCAAAGGCGGCGGGGATATCGGTGACGTTGCGCATGAGGAAGCCGGAACAGGCCGCGTCGAAGCTGGCTGTGGGGAAGGGCAGGCGCAGGGCGTCGGCCTCCACAAAGGGGATGCGCCCCGCCCCTTCCTTGCTCTGGCCGACGCGCATCATGGCCCGCGTGAAATCGCTGCCCACCACGTGGATGTCGGGACGCAGGCGCAGGGCTTCGAGGGCGATGTCGCCGGTGCCGGTGGCCACATCCAGCAGGCGGCCGCCGGGGGGGAGCGCGCAGGCTGCCACGACCAGTCGCCGCCATTTCTGATCCTGCCCCAGCGTCATCAGCCGGTTCATCAGATCATAACGCTGCGCGGCCGCGGCGAACATGTCGCGCACGTAACGAGGCTTTTCTTCGAGAGGGGGCAGGGCCATGGGGATTGGAGATGGGTCAAGGACCGTAAGTGGCGAGGATCTCGGCGATCTCGGCGGGCTGCAAGGGGCGCAGCTGGCCCGCGGCCGCGGCCAGCAGGCAGATGTGCGCGGTCTCTTCGATGTGCAGGGTGCGCAGCCGGGCCACGCGCAGGTCGGGGCCGGTGACGAGCAGGCCATGGTTGCCCAGGAGCAGGACGGGATGCCCGGCCAGGCCCCGCGCCACCAATTCGGCCAGATGCGCGGATCCGGGCAGGGCGTAGGGCAGTAGGGGCGCGGCCGCGCCCAGATAGAGGACGAAATCGGGAGTGCAGGCAGGCAGATCGCGGCCCTGCATGGCCCAGGCGATGGCGTGCAGCGGGTGGCAGTGGATCACCACCCTCGCCTCAGGCCGGGCGCGGTACGCGGCCAGATGCATCGGCGTCTCGGTGGAGGGGCGGGGCGAAGGCGAGACGGGGGGAGGAAAGGGCGCCTCCATGGGCAGGGACACGAAATCAGCCGGGGTGAGCTGGTGCAGCAGCGCGCCGGAGCGGGTGATGTGGATCACATCATCCACACGCAGGCTGAGGTTGCCGCCGCTGCCCATGACGAGCCCACGCTCGACCAGTTCGGCCCCGAAGGCGCTGAGGGCAGCCAGAGAGGCGTCGGCCATCGCCCTCATCCCCACTGCCGCCAGTCCCCCGGCAGCACCCCGCGCTGACGAGGCCCGGCCTGAAGATGATCGCAGCCGCAGGCCGGCGGATCGGGCAGGGCGGCGAAGAGCGCAGGCAGGATGGCGAAGAGGGCGCGATCGGTCATGCGCACCTCGCCGCCGGGCGCGGTCTCGGCCCGATCTGCAGACAGGGCGGTGACCACGCCGATCGCCCCAAAACAAAGCTCCAATTCCTTGGCCAGATAGGTTTCCGGCACCAGGTTGAGGCCGCGCACGTGCGCGCCCCATTGCCGAAACATGCGCGCCTCGGCCGCGGTCTCGCGGCGGGGGCCTTCATCCCCCAGATAGATCACGGGCCGGGCCGCGGGCAGATGCGCGGCGATGGCGGCGCTGATGTCGGGACAGAAGGCGGGGGTCTGCTGGATGTAGCCGGCGCCGGTGTTCTCGAAAAAGGTGCTGGGCTGGTGTTTGGTGTGGTCGATGTAGTCCACCGGCAGGACGCTATCCCCGCGGGCGAGGCGCTGATCCAGCCCGACCACATTGTCCCAGGCCAGGATGCGTTGCACGCCCAGGTCTTTGGCCGCCCACAGGGCCGCGCGCGGGTCGGTGCGGGTGGGGCTGCCAAAATAGGGCAGGATCCACAGGTCGGGGCCGTGGGCGGGGCGACGGCGGGCAAAGGGGCCGGCCTCGCCAAATGGGGTGCGGAGGCTGCGGCTGTCGCGCAGGCTGCCCAGGTCTTCCAGCGCCCGCGGGGGCACCGGCTGGGCCAGGATCAGGAGGTGAGGCATCGTAAAATCAGGCGGGGTGAACGGAGGAAGGGACGGGGGGCAGGGGGCGGCGCTCGCTGCGCCAGCGCCAGAGGGCGATGGCCAACGCCACCCCGATCAGGGCAGCGGCCAGGAGGAATTGATCGGTCATGGCTGCAACCAGGTGGGCAGGGGCGGCGGAGGTAACATCGACAGCGGCGCCGCTGTGCACGTGCAGGCGGGCGGCGAAGAACGCGCCCAACACCGCCACCCCGCTGATCTGGCCCAGCGTGCGCGTCATGCTCAGCATGCCAGAGGCAACGCCCAGGCGCTGGCGCGGGGCGGCGTTCATGATGGCGGTGTTGTTGGGGCTTTGAAATGTGCCCATGCCCATGGCCACGGGCAATAAAAGCAGCACGAAATCAAGCGGGCGGCTCTGTACGCTCAGCCGGGTGAGGGCGAGGTAGCCGGCGAGGAGCAGCAGCAGCCCGGTCACGCTCACCGGGCGCGAGCCGACGCGATCGGAAAGGCTGCCGGAGAGGGGGCCAAGGACGCCGAGCACGAGGGGCGCGACGGCCATCAGCAGCCCCACATCCCGCTGCGCCAGCTTCAGCACCAACTCGAGGTAGAAGGGCAGCAGCAGCGTGATGCCGGCGATGGCGACGAAGCTGAGGAATCCGGTGAAGAGGTTGAGGCTGAATCCGGGGTTTTGCAGCAGGCGCAGGTCGATCATGGGATGATCGGAGCGGCGCTCTACCCACACGAACCCTGCCAATCCCAGGGCGAAGAGGGCGAAAAGGGCGAGGATGGGGCCGGCGGTGAAGCCGATCCGCTGGCCTGCGGTCAGCGCCAGCGAAAAGGCCAGCAGGCTGAGGCCGATCAGCAAGGCGCCGGGAAAGTCGAAGCGCCCGCGCTTCCCCTCCGGCTCCAAGGGGGGGACGAAGAGCAGCACCAGCAGCCAGGCGACCAGGCCGATCGGCAGGTTGACGAAGAAGATCCAGCGCCAACTGAGGGATTGCAGGATCAGTCCGCCCAGGGCGGGGCCGGCGACGATGCCCAGGGAGATGATGCCGCCGGAGAGGCCGATCGCTTTGCCCCGCTCGCGCGCGGGCCAGGTCTCGACCACGATGGCCACGCCCAGGGCCAGGGTCATGGCCGCGCCGATGGCCTGCACGAAGCGAAAAGCGATCAGCCAATAGATGCTGGCAGCCAGCCCGCAGAGGATGGAACCGATCACGAAGAGGATCAGGCCGGCGCTGAAGACTCGTTTTTTACCGATCAAGTCGCCCAGGCGGCCCATGCTGAGCATGAAGATGGTGATGCCCAGCAGAAAACTGAGCACCACCCACTGTACGGTGGGGAAATCGGTGCGCAGTTCCCGGGTGAGGGTGGGCAGGGCCACGTTGACAATGGTGCCGTCGATGGTGCCCATGAACAGGGTCAGGCCGATGGCGACGAGGATCCACCATTTGCGCGGGTAGCCATCCTGGTCGGGGGGTGGGGGGGGCATGAGGTGTCAGGTGCCAGGTGTCAGGGGGTCGTACCGCGTAAAACGTAGTGCGTAATGAACGTTGGATCAGGCGGCGGCTTTGCGTGCGCAGTCGATGCATTGGGTGGCGGTGGGCACGATCTCCAGTCGCTCCGGGTCGATTTCCTTGCCGCAGGTTTCGCACAGGCCATAGCGCCCGGCTTCGGCGCGTTCCAGCGCTTCCATGATCTCGGCGATGCGGGCGGCGATGCGGTCGCGCCGCGCCAGCGCCATTTCCCAGGTGAAGGAGCCGGTGCTGCCGGTGCCCAGGCCGAATTCCGGTTTTTCCTCCAGTTGCTGTTGCAACTGCTCCAGTTCCTGCCGGGCTTCATCGAGTTCGTTTCTAAGGATTTGCTGAATTTGTGTGGCCATGGTGGTAGAGGGGGAGATCGAGCGGTCGGAGCGCTGCGAGCGCTCCGACCGCTGGTGGGCGACGCGCCAACGTCAGCCTCCTGAGTGGTTTCGAGGGCGCCAGATGCATGAGGGTGTGCGTTTGCCGGCGGTGCGTTTCTGCGCGGGCCCATCCTGACAGTGCGCCTGTGGTTGCGGCTCAGTATGCCACACCTGCGAGGGTTCGTCAAGCAGGGTTCGGTGATTATGTTGAGTTAAATCGGCTTGATAGTCGATGGTCGCTGATCCCTGTCAACTTATTTCAGGACGGATCAGGGCGAGAGTGTCTGCAAATCCCAACTCGAGGTCTTTGTGCTGCTGGAGTCCTCGTCGCTCTCGGCGAAGGTGTCGCTGCCGCGCAAACGACCGATCTCGAACCCAGGCCACAGGCGCAGATCGGAATGGGTGAGATCCGTTTGTAGCCAGGGGATCTGCACCCAGGTGTCGAGGCCAGGACAGCGGCCAGGCGCAGGGATGAGGCCGGCGGCATAAAACCGACGATTGATGCTGTACTCCTCGTCCCAGTCATAATCCTGCGCCAAATCCTCGGTGATGAGCAGCCCGCCCAGGCCGGGCGTGA
Source organism: Caldilineales bacterium (assembly GCA_013360575.1). Classification (GTDB taxonomy): domain Bacteria; phylum Chloroflexota; class Anaerolineae; order J102; family J102; genus JABWBG01. Next base: position 4,166 of record JABWBG010000156.1, on the reverse strand, counting down.
GTGCTTGCTGACCTGTGCGTGTGCAGGACATCGTCTGCCCTGTTTGCAGATTTCTGCCGTCAACGGTGGTCGTCCACGTTGCCATGCCGACGGTGGCCTCATACTCAAGCTGCAAGACATCCCCGACCAGCGTGTGTTTCTTGAGCGTGAATTGGGGTGTGGCTTCGCCGCGGATGGTGTAGTTCACCTCTGCGTCTGGGCCAGATGCTTGCCCTGATAACTGCCAATGACTGGTTCCCTGCCAACCGCTGCAGGGCAGATCGCTGGCGACCATGCGCACGTTTCCAGTCGCGCGGCTGAATCCACCATCGGGCAGCGGAGGATGGCTGTTGGTGATGATGAGAACGATCTCTTCGACCCGCCCCGCCGGATCATCCTGGCATAGTATCGTCCATTTCTGATCCGTCCAATCCTGCGGGGCCAGCCAACCTTGCCCCGCACGTTTGATCATCGCCTGCACGCGCACTTCGGGCACGCCCACAAAAGCATTGTCGAAAGCCAACAACCCAATGGCTTGATCAATCACCATAAGTCTTTGATAGGCGATGCCCAGATTCCGGATGCGGTATCCAAGTCCCATCGAGCCAGTCTCGACGATTTCGACAGGATAATAGGGGACGCCAAAAAGCTCGACCTCGTCAGTGCTTCTTTTATCCCATGCATCCCAGCGCAGACCGAAAGCATCCCACTGTTCATAGTGGTTGTGGGGCGGCAGGTTGAGGTTGAACAGCGCAAATTCCGGCCAGCGCGCCGCCCAGCCGCCTGTGATCTTGCCATCGATCACATCGAACAAATTACCACTGCCAGCGTTTTCGGTGGCGGCGAAGATCTGGGCGATCAATTCGGGATGATAGCTGCCGGTGTAGTGGCTGAGATAGAAGGGCCACAAATAGGCGCCATAGGCGCGCCGATCCAGCGTATCATCAAGCCAGCGCCACGCCGACTCCAGATAAAAGTGGGCATAACCATGTTCGATCTGGTCATCAGGCTGAGCATCGATATTCTCGAAATAGTCGATTGCCCAGGTCGCTGTCGATTCGCTCCACCAGGAATCGAAGCACTCGCCGGCCGGGTTGTAGGAGCGCTGGATCATGTGCATGAATTCATGCGCCATCACGCTATCTTCCGATGGATGCGCTTGCAGCACTACCATGTAGGTGGGCGTGGCTTTGCAAGGCTGGTTGGGATAGATGCTGACAAAGGCCAGCGTAGTATCAAAGCCGGGAATGGGGTCGTAGGGCATGTAAATATCGAGACGGCCGTCGCTGGGGTTGCAGCCCAGGCCGTCGTCGGGCAGCGGCTGGCGAAACATCTCTGTCAGGATCGGATAAATGCGCTGTTCCAGATCGAGGCTGATCTGCAGGGCGCGGGCGGCAAAACTGGTGTCGAAGGGCGGATACCAGATCACGAAATGGTCGGTTTCGAGGGGGACGAGCAGCCCTTGGGCCAGTTCCTGGCAGCGGTCGGTGATGTAGTTCACCGGCCCTGTCATCACCTGGCTGGCGCCGATCTGGGCGTTCATGCGCAGGTCGTACCAACTGCCGGCATAGACGGGCGGGATCAGGAAGGGAAGGAGCGTTTCACGGGCGGCGGCGGACAGATCGGCGAAGCGCAGCGTGGCTTCCGAGACGGCGTCGGAATCGATCACGCCGCTGTCGTCGCCGCGGAAGCGCCAGGGCAGCCGCGCATCGCCGAAAGTGGCGAAGACCTGGTAGATCAGCGCGGTCTCCTCGCCGATCTCCCCCCGCTCTCGCGCCTGCTCGATCAGGGTGAAGCTGGTGGGTGTGGGCGTGTGGCCGACGAGGGGCAGGAAGAGAGGGAAGGTTTGGGCGGGGGCAGCCGCCGCGCCCGGCCCAGGCCCACTATCCACTTCCTCTTCGTACGCCGCGGCCACCGCCGGTAAGAACAACAGACCCGACATGACCGCCAGCAGCATCAGCCAGCGCCGGGGGTGAGCCATTGTCAATGGCCTGATCATTCCCCCTCCTGTGCCGCATCGCCCACCGGCAACGTGCGCAGCTTGCGGCTCATGACCTTGGGGTAGGGGTTGTTGCCGGTGGTGCGGGCCGGCGTGTACTCCTCCAGGGGCGAGAAGGGGAGGGCAGCAGCAGAGGGCAGCAAGCGCTGGCTCAGCCAGGTATAGGCGAGGCGAAGGGTGTCCTGTTCGGAATAACTGAGATTGCCCCGAAAGTGCATAAGGGCGTTGCGCACGCGTCGCGCACGATCCATCAAGATCATAAACAGATCGCGGGAGCCAAGCGCCGGCTCGAAAGCGGGCCAGACATCGTCATCGCTCATGAAGAGGATGCGGTCGGCGAGCATGAAGCGGGCGGGGTTACGCGCCGCATATTCCGGATTTTTGGGACCAAGACCAAATACGCGCTTGGCCGCCTCATTCATCACCTCCGGATCGGGAAAGGCGGCGTCGGCATACTCACGTAGCCGCGTCTCGATCCGCTCGATCAGGATAATCCCCTCGAAAAGTGAGCGAAAAAAATGGGTCATGTCCTTGCCGGTGAGGATGCTGACCGGTTTGTCCCCTGCCATCACCAACGGCGCGTACACGCCCGGCCGCGCCAGGGCATCCGCCGCCTGGAACAGGTCGTCCTCGATGCGCAGGATGGCGGCCGCTTCCGCGCAATGCTGCACCGGCAGATCCAGCAGGGCCACTGCGCCGTCGGTGTGGTAATAAGTGCGCAGGATCGATTGCTGCGAAAGCATCCCCAGCAGACAGCCGTGCGCATCGATCACCGGCAATTGGCCGAAGCGATTCTCGATCATCACGCCCAGAGCCTGGCGCAGCGGCGTGTCTGGCGCGGTGGAGACCAACGGTTTGCGCCCGGTCACGAATCGCTCCAGCGTCTGGATGTCTTCCCCGCCTTTTTCGTCATCTCCGGCAATCTTGTCATCGCCATGGATGGCAGTCGCCAACAGCAACCGGTTTTCCAGCCACACCGCCGCCCGTCGCAGGGCATCCATTTCCAGCGTGTCCACATGCCCCTGGAAATGGGCGATCTCGTTACGCACCGCTCGCACTCGCTCCATGAACACCCGGAAATAGTCGCGATTGCCGAAGATGGGTTCGAACAGGGGCCAATTGTCATCGTCGCGAATAAAGTAGACCATGTCGGTGAGGCTGAGTCCACGCCCGCCGCGTGCCGGTCTCTCCGGATCGGTCTTGTCCGCGCCGAAGGCGGCGATCAGCGCTTTGGTGTAGGCGTCTTCGTCCGGTAAAACCGCTTTGATGGCAGCCTTGAAGAGCTTCTCGATGCGCTCGACCAGGAGGATGCCTTCGAATAGTGAATGGAAGAAGACCGACATGTCTTTGCCAGTGAGGATGCCGACCGGACGCTCCTCCTGCACGACGATCACCGCGTAGACCCCGCGCGCGCGCAGCTTGTCCACGGCCGCCAGCAGATCGTCCTGGGGGCTGAGGGTGTGGGCCGGCTCCATACCGTCCACCACCGCCAGGTCGAAGAGCGGGGCTTTGCCATCGGTCATGTGGTAGATGCTCAGCAGCGCCTGCTGCGAGAGGATGCCGACCAGCCGGCCCGTCCCATCCACCACCGGAAGCTGGCCCAACCGCCGCTCGATCAGCAGGCGGAAGGCGTCGATCATCGGCGCGTCGTGGCGCACCGTGATCAACGGCGGGCGATTGGCGAGAACTTGTTCGAGTGAATAAAGCATCTACAGTCTCCTTGGATAGTGGATAGTAGATATTGGATATTGGATATTGGATATTCAATGTTCGATATTGGACATCAAACGTTACTAGAGACGACAACCCAATACCCAATACCCAATACCCACTATCTAATATCCATGCGGCCAACGCGTGGTTTCGTCGTTGCGGGCGGCGGTGAGGGTGACGCCGGCGAGGTTGGCGGCAGCGAGGTTGGCGCCGGCCAGATCGACATCGGTGAGATTGGCGTTCGCCAGATCGGCGCCGATCAGCACGGCCCCGCTCAGGTCTGCGGAGGTGAGATCGGCACCGCTGAGGCTGGCCCCGCGCAGATCGGCCGCGCGCAGATCGGCCCCGCGCAGGCTGGCCCCGCTCAGGTCCGCCGCGGCCAGGGTGGCGCTGACAAAGATCGAGGCGGTGAGGTCGGCGTCACCCAGGCGAGCGCCGTACAGATTCGCGCCGCTGAAATCGGCCCCGACCAGTT
>JABWBG010000402.1 GCA_013360575.1 Caldilineales bacterium | reverse complement strand
ATCCCATCCCTTGCCCAAGGCCAAAACGAAAAAGTGATCCACCAGGCTTTTGACCTGAACGGCATCGACCACCTGTCTGTCGACCTGGCCGGCGCCGTTGAGATTGAATTCTGGGCCGGCGACAATGCCCTGAGCGAGACGAAGATCCAGCTCTACGACGCGCCGGGGCATGTCCTCAAATTTTTTATCGAAGAAAAAAAGCGCTACGAGATCCTGGAGGCCCGCAATGAAACCAGCCTGCGGCTCAGCTCCAACGACCCGGTCAGGGATCCCATCCGCTATCGCGAAACGACCTGCTTCGAATCGGTCAAACTGCGCCTGTTCATACCCGATAGCTTCGAAAAAACAGGAGAAGGCGAATACCAACGCCGGTAATAAGGGCTACCCTCCATGGTCAAGACGATTGAACTGAAATTACTTCCCGCCGAAGGAACCAACGAGTTGCTTATCCGGGAGCGGGCCGCCGCCCAACTGGGCCTTGATCCAGCCCAGATAAGGCATATCCAGCCCCTCAAGCGCTCTATCGATGCCCGCGGCTACCAGCCCTACTTCCTGCTCCGCGTGGATGTCTACGTTCAGGAGGACTTCAGCCCCGAGCCCGCCATTCTGGCCGGGTACCGCGATGTGAGCAACAAGCCTCCCGTCCTCATCGTAGGCGCCGGCCCCGCAGGCTACTTCGCGGCTCTCGAACTGATTGAGGCCGGGTTGAGGCCCGTCATCCTCGACCGGGGCAAGGACGTGCAGACCCGCCGCCGCGACCTGCGGGCCATCCAGCAATTCGGGGAAGTCAACCCGCACTCCAACTACTGCTTCGGCGAAGGCGGCGCCGGCACCTACAGCGACGGCAAACTGTACACGCGCTCCACCAAGCGGGGCGACGTGCAGGGGGTGCTGCGGCGGCTGGTGGCCTTCGGCGCCGCGCCGGACATCCTGGTGGACGCGCACCCCCACGTGGGCACCAACAAGCTGCCCGGCATCATCACCGCCATGCGCGAGGCGGTGCTGGCCGCGGGGGGCGAGGTGCATTTCGGCCAGCGCGTGGACGACCTGCTGCTGGAGCACGGCAGGGTGCGCGGCCTGCGCACCGCGGGGGGGCTGGAACTGCGCGCGGACCACGTGGTGCTGGCCACGGGGCACAGCGCCCGCGACATCTACCGGCTGCTGCAGGCCAGGGGCCTGCGCATCGAACGCAAGGACCTGGCCATCGGCGTGCGCGTGGAGCATCCGCAAACAGTGATCGATGCCATGCAGTACCACTGTGCCGTACGCGACCCCCTGCTGCCCCCGGCGAGCTACAGCCTGGTGGAGCAGGTGGACGGGCACGGTGTGTACAGCTTCTGCATGTGCCCCGGCGGGATCATCGCCCCGTGCGCCACGGCCCCTGACGAGGTGGTGACCAACGGCTGGAGCCCCAGCCGGCGCAACAACCCCTTCGCGAACTCGGGCCTGGTGGTGGACACGCGCTGCCTGCCGATGGGGCCCGGTGCCCTGGCGGCCATGGAGGCCCAGCGCGCCGTGGAGCACGCCGCCTGGCTGC
>JABWBG010000006.1 GCA_013360575.1 Caldilineales bacterium | reverse complement strand
CAGCCGCGGGGAGGGCCGCGCGCGCTGGCGCCGCGCGGCCACGGCCCTGATCTTGCCGGCGCTGCTCACCCTGGGGCTGATGGCCCCCCTGCTGCTGCCGGGGCTGGAGATGGCCGCGCTTTCCCCGCGGGCCGATTGGAATTATGTGCAGACTGTGGGCTATTCCCTTTCACCCGCGCAATTGATCGGCCTGCTCATCCCCGGCTTTTTCGGGCGGGGCCCGCAATTTCATTGGGGCTTGTGGCCGCGGGTCGAGGTGGGCTACGCCGGCGTGCTCACCCTGATGCTGGCCCTGGTGGGCGTGGGCATGCGCCGCCAGCGCCTGACCTGGCTGTTGCTGGGTGTGGCCGCGGCCGCGCTGGCCTTCAGCCTGGGCATCTACGCCGCGGGGCATGGCTGGCTGACCTGGCTACTGCCCGGCCTGGAACAGTTGCGCGCGCCTGCGCGCTTCATCTTCCTTTTTGATCTGGCGCTGGCGCTGCTGGCAGGATTCGGCCTGCAGGCCCTGCTCTCGCCCTGGGAGGGCGCGGATCGGGCCGATTTCGCGCGGGTGTGGCGGCCCCTGCGCTCCCTGTTGCTGGCCGCCATTGCCGTGGGCGGACCGGTGGTCTACGCCGTGCTTTTGCTCACGCAGGCCGGCGATCCCACCCTGCACCTGCGCGCCAGCATCCACACCATTGCTTTTGTCACCTTTCTGCTGCTGTATGGGGCGGGACTGGCGCTGTTGCTGGCGCGGCGGCAGGGCTGGATACGCGGCGATCTATTGGCAGTGCTGGCCGTGGCCCTGCTTTTTGTCGATCTGGCCTCGCTGGGCGCCAACAATGACCTGTCCGATACCCCGCCCACCGCGGGCTACGAGCACCAGGCCCTGATCGCGTTCCTGCGCGCGGACCCCGATCTCTTCCGCATCGACCACCGCACCGGCATCGACCAACTGTGGCAGCCGGACGCGGCCCTGCTGCACGGGCTGGAGGACATTTGGGGCGTGGTCAATCCCCTCACCCTCAGCGCCTACGAGGCCTTTTTAGAATCCACCGGCAGCCGCAGTTCCGATCGCTACGGGCTGCTGAACGTGAAATACGTGCTGGCGGCCAAGGATGTAACGCTGGATTGGGAGGTGTGGGAGCCGGCCTTCACCGACGATGCGGTCTTGAACGTGTACCGCAACCGCCGCTTCCAGCCGCGCGTGCGGGTGTGGGAGGGGGCGGGCCAGGCCCAGGTGCTGTCCTGGTCGGGCGCAGAGATGATAGTACGCAGCACCATGGCCGGGCCGGGACTGCTGTTGGTGGCCAATGTCTGGGTTCCGGGCTGGCAGGCCAGCATCGACCGCGGCCCCTGGCAGGCCGTGCAGCGGGTGGAGGAAGTGTGGCAGGGGGTGGCCGTGCCCGCGGGCGAGCATGAGGTGCGGCTGCGCTTCCGTTCGCCTCGCTTCAGCGCCGGCCTGATCATCGCCCTGCTCACCCTGGCCGGGGCAATGGGGATGTGGGCGGCCAGCAAAGAGAAGGGGCGCTGAAGGGCGCGAAAGCGCAGTCATGTTGACCAGCCGGCGCCATTCTGGCATACTACAGGGCATTCTTTAAGAGTTCTTAACTGTTCAGCCATGCCCCGGCAACACTTCAGGCGGACGAACAGGGACGAAAACAGATCACGAAGGTGGACGAAGAAGGACGAAGACACGAAGTGAACATCGTCCCGTCATCCCATCGTCTCCTCGTGAACATCGCGGCAGGGTGCATGGATAGTTATCTCCTCTTTGGCCTGCTTCTTCTCCTGGCCCTCAGTTTCGATTTCCTCAACGGTTTCCACGCCGCCGCCAACGTGGTGGCAACGATGATCGCCTCGCGGGCGCTTTCGCCACGGGCGGCGTTGTGGCTGGTGGCCGGCGGCAACTTCACCGGCCCCCTGCTCTTCGGCGTGGCCGTGGCCACCACCGTGGGCCGCGATCTGATAGAGCCGCAGAGTGTGACGATCACAGTCGTGATGGCGGCGCTGCTCTCGGCTTCACTCTGGAATATCGTCACCTGGTGGTATGGCATCCCTTCCAGTTCCTCGCACGCCCTGGCCGGGGGGCTGGTGGGGGGCGCCGTGACCTTTGGCGGCGTGGGCATGCTCAAAACCGCGGGGCTGATCAAGATTGCAGCAGCACTTTTCGTATCGCCTCTGTTGGGATTCGCGGCCGGCTGGCTGATCCTGCGGCTGATCTTACTGCTGGCGCGCGGGGCCACACCGAAGATCAACCGCACCTTCAACCGGCTGCAATTGCTCACAGCCGCCACCCTGGCCCTTGCCCACGGCGCCAACGACGCCCAGAAAACCATGGGCATCATCACCCTCGGCCTGGTCACCCTCAGCTTTCAGCCCAGCTTCCACGTGCCCCTGTGGGTGATCGTGGCCAGCGCCAGCGGCATTGCCCTGGGCGCGGCCACCGGGGGCTGGCGCATCATCCACACCCTGGGCGGCAAGTTCTACCGCGTGCGCCCCCTGCACAGCCTTTCCTCCCAGCTTACCTCTGCCACGGTGATCTTGACAGCCTCGCTGCTGGGCGGCCCCGTGAGCACCACCCACGTCGTCAGCGCCGCCATCGTCGGCGTGGGCGCGTCCGAACGCCGCAGCCAGGTGCGCTGGAGCAACCTCGCCGACATCGGCGTGGCCTGGCTGATCACCATCCCCATCACCACCGCGCTGGCCGCGCTGATCTACCTGCTGCTGCGCCCCCTGCTTGGCCCCTGACCGACCATCCTCCTCGCTATCGAGGTCTCCTCATGCAACTTCCTTTCGGATCACGCAAACACAAGAACATCTTCATCCAGCTCTTGACCGAGCAGGCGCTGCGCGTACAGCGCGGCATCGACGGGCTGCGACGCTTCCTGGAAACCGGGGAGGCTGAGGGCAGCATCGCGCTCGAACAGTGCGAGAAAGAGGGGGACGAATTGCGGCGCATCCTCATCGACGAACTACACAAAACATTCGTCACGCCTTTCGACCGGGAAGACATCTACCAACTCTCCCTTTATCTGGATGATGTGCTGGACTATGCCTACACCACGCTGGAGGAGATGCGCACCCTGAAAGTGGCGCCCAACGACCACTTGATCCAGATGATGCACCGCCTGAGCGAAGGCGCAGAGGAATTGCTGCTGGCCATGGAGCGGCTGGACGACAACCCCATGGTGGCGCTCGACCATGCCCGCCGCACCAAACACCGCGAGAATCAGGTGGAGAAGATCTACCGCGAGGCCCTGGCCGAGTTGTTCAGCGGCCCGGAGGATGTGCACCATGTGATGGAAATGCTGCGCATCCGCGAGATCTACCGGCATGTTAGCAATGCCGCGGATCAGGCGGATCAGGCGGCGAATGTGATCGGATCGATCGTGGTGAAGATGACCTGAGCCGGCGCGGGCAGGCGGCAGGGACCCATGGGCGCGGGGAAGATGTGTCGAACCCTTTGTAAGGCAGTTGACAAAGTTGGGCAGCCATGGGATAATCCCCACACTGTCCCGGTTCAATTCGCTCGGAGCGTTGTGTTTTCCAATCGGCTGCCCCAGAACTGGCGAACCCCCGGTAACGCCGCCAGTCTGCAACCGCACACACTGTGGTTTTCGGTTATCCCAAAGCGCTATGCTATTACTGCATAGCGTTTTTTCGTTCCCATCACCCGTCCCCTTCCACCGACACTATTCTCAAAGGAGAGATCGTATGGCAACAAAACTTAAAGGCTACATGAACAACGTCGCCCGCATCAATCTGACCACGGGCGAAGTGCAGTACGAAGGCATCGATGATGAGGATGCGCGCAAATACATCGGCGGGCGCGGGCTTGGCGTCAAATATGTCTTCGACAATGGTATTGGCATCGAGCCTTTCTCTGCCGACAACCTGTTGGCGATCATGACCGGCCCTCTATCTGGCACCGAGGTGAAGATGAGTGGGCGGTTGTGCGCAGTGACCCGCAGCCCCCTCACCGGCACCGTCACCGACAGCCACATGGGCGGCTGGACAGCAGCGTACATGAAATGGTCAGGATTCGACGCCCTGCTGATCAAAGGCAAGTCGGATCATCCTGTCTACCTCCTCTGCGAGGATGGCAAGGTCAGCATCCACGACGCCAGCGACCTGTGGGGCAAGACCACGCACGAGACGCGTAAGGTGCTGCTGGAGCGGTACAAGGGGCGCTACGTCGATGTCATGTCTGTCGGCCCGGCCGCCGAGCATGGCGTACGCTTCGCCGGCTGGGTCAACAAAGATGATCGCGCCTGCGGGCGTGGCGGCACCGGCGCCGTGGGCGCCAGCAAGCACTTGAAGGCTATTGTCTTCGTCGGCGACAAGCGCCGGCAGCCCAAACCCGCGGATCGGGACGCCTTCAAAGAGGCGGACAAGGTGGCGTTGGCCGGGATCATGGCCGAAGAGAACATCACCTCCCCCCGCAAGGGCGGTCTCAGCGTCTTCGGCACCAATGTGCTGACCAATATCACCGGCAGCATGGGCGCGCTGCCCGCGTACAACAGCCAAAAGGCTTCCTTCATCAACGACGCCGGCCAAGAACTGTACGAGCACATCTCCGGCGAGCGGGTGAACGCCGACATCCACGTAGGCGATCCCACTTGCCACGCCTGTCCGGTGGCCTGCAAGATCGAGGTCGAGGTGAAAGAAGGCAAGTACAAGGTGCACATGGAGAGTGTAGAGTACGAATCGATCTGGGCGCTGGGTTCCAACTGCGGCATGGATAACAAAGAAGCCGCCGCCTACATGATCGATATGTGCAATCGCTTTGGCATGGATCCGATCGAGCTGGGCAATGTCATCGGCGTGTTCATGGAAGCGACGCAGTATGGCTATGGCAACCTCAACGGCAACGGCTTGCAGTGGGGCGACGCCGACGGCCAGATCGCCGTGATCGAGCGCATCGCCTATGGCCGAGACGAGATCGCCCGCACCCTGGGGCTGGGCGCGGCAGGCGCGGCCAAGGCTTTTGGCCATCCCGAAATCGCCATGAGCGCTAAAGGGCAGGCGATCCCCGCGTATGACCCGCGCGGGCTGAAGGGCATGGGCATCGCCTATGCCACCAGCAACCGCGGGGCCTGCCATCTGCGCGCCTACACCCCGGCGGCGGAAGTGGGCGTCATGCCCTATGGCTCGCTCAAGGTCGATCCCCTGGCCTGGGAAGGCAAGGGCGGCCTGACCAAGATCTTCCAGGATGTGCACGCGGTGTCCGACAGCTTCGACATCTGCAAATTCAGCGCTTTTGCCGAGGGCATGGACGAATACACCAGCCAGTACAACACCTTCACGGGCCGCAATCTCACCCCCGCCGAGCTGTTGCAGACCGGCGAGCGCATCTACAACCTGGAACGGTACTACAACAACCTGAACGGGTTCGGCGAAGGCAGCGATTCTCTGCCGCCCCGCTTCCTGGAGGAGCCGAGCACGGTGCCTGGTTCGCTGGGTCAGGTGTGCGAGCTGGACAAAATGCTGGAAGAGTACTACGAGGCGCGCGGCTGGGTAAACGGCGTCGTGCCTGAATCCAAGCTGAAAGAGCTGGGCATTCTCTAGCCCGCTGATTTCCCCCTTCCCACCATCAGGCGTCCTCCGGCACAGAGGACGCCTGATTTTTTTGTCTCAGCCGCCCCCGCGCATCAGCCAAAGGCCGAGGCTGTCCATCAGGCGGCGCAGCGTGGCCGCGTCGCCGCTGAGATGGAGATGATTGACGCCGATGGTCAGGGAGCCGATGCGATAGGGTGCGCCGGGGCGGATCTGCGCCTGCCAGCCCTGGCCGGTGATGTGCGTTTCGGCGATCTGCACCTGCCCGCCCAATTTGACCAGGTAGCGTTGCAGTTGCCAGCGGGGGACGCTGCGCGCCTCGATGTGGATGTGGGCCTCGCCCTCCCGCTCCTCCATCTGCCAGGGGATCATGCGCCGCCGCCCACGGGGGGGAAGATGCGCAGGTCGGCGTGCGGCGGGATCGGCATGTCCAGGCCGGCGAGGTAGCGCACATCGCGGCCGTTGAGAAAGACATGGATGCGGCCAGAAAGGCTGCCCTGCGCGTCAAAAAGTTCAGCGCGCAGTTGCGGCCAGCGCGTTGTCAGCTCGTCGAGGGCGGCGCGTACGGTGTCGCCAGGCCCGGCGACCAGCTCGATGGCGCTGGCGCCGCCGACCAAAGGGCGCAATGTGGCGTAGATGCGGACGTGCATGGGAGAAAATCGAACGAAAAGGAACAGTGCGACCCGGAAAGTGTAACACAAGGCAGGGCGCGCAGAAAAGACATGGGCGCAAAGCGCTTGCTACGCATCAGAAATTGGGCGAATCAGGCCTGTGGGGATAGACAAAACGTCCAAGAACATTTACAATGGGGCTACCACTATTTCACCAAGGGTTCCCCACCGGAGAAGAAAAATGACTCAAAAACCCTGGCTTACTAACTACGATCAAGGGGTGCGCGCCTCGCTCGCACCCTATCCCGACACCACTCTGGTCGATATCGTGCACGAGACGGCGCAGATGCGGCCAACCCACACCGCGCTCTGGTTCAAGGGCGCCACTATGTCCTATGCCGATCTAGATCGCCTGAGCGACACTTTCGCTGCGGCGCTGGTCGGTTTGGGCGTCAAAAAGGGGGAGCGCGTGGCGATCATGATGCCCAACTGCCCCCAATATGTGATCGCCGAATTGGGTATTTGGAAGGCGGGCGCGGTCGTCGCCTCCATCAACCCCCTGTACACCGGCCGCGAATTGGAGCACATGCTGAATGAGTGCAAGGCCGAGACCCTGGTCGTGATGACGCTGTTCTACGACAAGGTGAAAGAATTGCAGAGCAAGACCGGCATCAAACGTGTGATCGCTACCAACATCAAGGAATACCTCCCTCCGGTGCTGCGCATCCTCTTCGGCCTGCTGAAGGAGAAGAAAGAGGGGCACCACGCCACCTTGCAAGGGAGCGATGTCTGGTTCCAGGATCTGTTGAAGAAACATGCCGGCGCCGGTCGTCCGGCCGTAGCGGTCGCCCCCTCCGACCCTGCCCTGATCCTCTTCACCGGCGGCACCACGGGGCTTTCCAAGGCCGCGGTGGGTTCGCACAAGGGGCTGGTGCAGTCCGCGCTGCAGATCCGGGAATGGTTCAAGAACATCGTGGGCGAATGGGAGGAGGTGTTCCTCACCAGCCTGCCTCTCTTCCATGTGTTCGCGGCCGCGGGCGTGCAGGCGGTGGCGCTGGCCAGCCGCAGCACCATGGCCCTCGTCCCCAACCCCCGCGATCTGGATGACGTCCTCGCCGTTATCCAGAAGAGCAAAGCCACCTTCGTGCCCGGCGTCCCCACCTTCTACAACGCCCTGCTGGCGCACAAGGATGTGCAAGCGGGCAAAGCCGACCTCACTTCGATCAAGCTGTGCATCTCCGGCGCCTCCGCCCTGCTGCAAGACACCAAAGAGCGGTTCGAGGCCCTGGCGAACTGCCGCATCGTCGAAGGCTACGCCCTCACCGAGTCGATGATGGCCATCGTCTGCACCCCGGTGCATGGCAAATACAAGGTCGGATCGGTGGGCATGCCTGTCTGCGATGTGGATGTGCGCATTGTGGATGCGGATACCGGCGCCACCGATCTGCCCCTAGGCGAAGTGGGCGAGATCATCCTCCGCGCCGATCAGTTGATGCTGGAATACCTCAATCGCCCCGAAGCCACGGCTGAAACGATCAAAAATGGCTGGTTGCAGACCGGCGACCTGGGCTACATGGATGAAGATGGCTACATTTTCATCGTCGATCGCAAGAAAGATGTGATCAAGCCCAGCGGCTTCCAGGTGTGGCCGCGCGAAGTGGAAGAGGTGATCGCCAGCCATCCCAAGGTGCGCGAAGTGGGCGTGGCCGGCGTGCCCGACCCGCACACCTCCGAAGCGGTCAAGGCCTGGGTGGTGCTGGAACCGGGCGCCAGCCTCACTGCCGAGGAGTTGAAGGAGCACTGCCGCAAAGAGTTGGCCGCGTACAAAGTGCCCAAGCATGTCGAGTTCCGCACCGAGTTGCCCAAGACCACGGTGGGCAAGGTGCTGCGCCGCGAACTGGCGAAAGAGGGCTAGTTTTCAGCCTCTCTGCCCTTTGTGCTATGATTCAGGGCCGCACGCCACGTGCGGCCCTGAATTTTGTCCTGGAGAATTCTCGATTCTATGCCTGAACAACTTGCAAACCTTATCGGCGTCGGTCTGGAATGGGTCGTCGCCGTCAGCGGCGGGCTGATCGTCGCCTTTTGGGTGGGTCTGGTGGTGTGGACCTGGCGCGATATCCGCACCCGCTCTGCCGACATCTTTGCGGCGCTGTTGGCGGCGCTGCTGGCCCTTGTCTTTGGGCCGATCGGCGTCCTGCTCTACCTGTTGCTGCGTCCCAAACAGACCCTGGCCGAGCAATATGACCGGGCGTTGGAAGAGGAGGCGCTGCTGCGTGAGATCGAAGAGGCCCCGGCGTGCAGCAGTTGTGGGCGGCCGGTGCAGGCCGATTGGCAATTCTGCCCCTTTTGCGAGGCCGAACTGCGTCACCCCTGCCAGCAGTGCGGCCAGTTGTTGAACCCGGAGTGGAAGCGCTGCCCCCACTGCGGCGCCCGGCCTGGTCAGACCCCGCCGCTGCCGCCCCTGCCCGCCTATGTGCCGCCCCCGCCGACCGAGCGGATACAACCGCTGGAGCCAGAGCAGGTGGCGGAATGATTCATGGTGAATGGTGAATGGTCAATGGTGAATGGTCAATGGTCAATGGTCAATGGTCAATGGTCAATGGTCAATGGTCAATGGTCAATGGTCAATGGTCAATGGTGAATGGTGAATGGTCAATGGTCAATGGTCAATGGTCAATGATTGTCGATAACCATTAATGATTAATCATTGATCATTAATGGTTAACTGATCGTTCTGCAGGCGCCTGCGGCCGGGAACAAAGGGGTGGGTGGGCGCGGACGGTGGGGTGGGGCGGTTGCCCTCTTCGAAGGTATTGACACTCTATTTTTGCTCGTGATAGAATGCACTACCTTGCGCCGCCATGCACATCCCACGAGCATCCACACCATGACCAGCGCCGATTACCTGCCGATCCTCATCCTCATCCTCATCGCCGCCCCCTTTGCCGGCATCGCCATCCTCCTACCCTCGGTGCTGGGGCCTAAAAACCCCAACCGCATGAAGCAGGAAGCGATCGAATCGGGCATGATCCCCTTCGCCGACGCCCGCCGCCGCTTCCCGGTGCAGTATTACATGGTGGCGGTGCTCTTCATCATTTTCGATATCGAGGTGATTTTTCTCTTCCCTTGGGCGGTATCGTTGAACCAACTCAAAATCTTCGGCTTGATCGAAATGGGCGTCTTTTTGGGTATTCTGCTAATCGGCTACCTGTACGTGTGGAAAAAAGGCGCTTTCGAATGGGAATAAGCAAGAAAAACGGCCCTGTCTGCCTGACGCCGCCATCTCACCTCACACACCGCGCTGCCATCCCCCTCTTTGGAGAACGTTATGGGTCTTGAAACCCACCTTTCCAACTCCGGCGTTGTCACCACCACCCTGGAAAGCATGGTGAACTGGAGCCGCAAGAATTCGGTCTGGCCCCTCCTCTTCGGCCTGGCCTGCTGCGCCATCGAGATGATCACCACCGGCTCGGCCCGGCACGACATCGCCCGCTTCGGCAGCGAATTGTTCCGCGGCTCCCCCCGGCAGGCGGACCTCATGATCGTGGCCGGCCGCGTCAGCAATAAAATGGCGCCGGTGATCAAACGGCTCTATGACCAGATGGCCGAGCCGAAATGGGTGATTGCCATGGGCATCTGCGCCAGCGCCGGCGGGCCCTTCAATAATTACGCCATCGTGCAGGGGGTGGACAAGATCATCCCCGTGGATGTGTATGTGCCCGGCTGCCCCCCCCGACCCGAAGCGCTGCTCTATGCCCTTACGCAATTGCAGGCCAAGATCGGCCGCGAGCATCTCACCGACCATCTGGTCACGCCTCCGATCCTACAACTGCCCCCCGCGCCGGCGTTGCCGCGGTTGCCGGAGTAGGTCAGTGTTCAGTGTTCAGTGTTCAGTGTTCAGTATTCGGTGGTTAGTATTCAGTGTTCAGTATTCAGTGTTCAGTGTTCAGTGTTCGGTGGTTAGTGTGCAGTTTGGCTGGATGACGGGCGCTTTTCGCACTCTTTTTCTTTCTTTCCATGACCGATCCAATCGCTGCTGTTCGTTCTGCTTTTCCTGATGCCGTGCGCGCGAGCGCGGTGTACCGGCAGACGCCGATCCTCACTCTGCAGGCCGCAGACTTGCTGGCCGTAGGCCGGTTCCTGCGCGATACGCCGGAACTGGGCTATGATCTGCTCAGCGATCTCACCGTCGTCGACCGGCTGCGCCTGCCCCAGGCCCAGGACGAGGCCCGGTTTGCCGGCATCTACCAGTTGCGATCGGTGGCGAGAGGGGGCGATTTGCTGCAACTGACTGTGCCCCTGCCCGGCGGCGACGCCCCGGTCGCGCCCAGCGTCACCGGACTGTGGCCCACCGCCGACTGGCACGAACGCGAAGCCTTCGATCTCTTCGGCGTGCGCTACGAAGGCCACCCCGATCTGCGCCGCATCCTCATGCCCGATGACTGGCCCACCCATCCCCTGCGCAAAGATCAGCCCCTGGGCGGCGAACGCGTGCCCTACACCAACACCTGGGCAGAAGAAGAATTCCAGCACCTGGGCAAGCAGATCATGCAGACCGATCAGCGCCCAGAGCCGGTTCCTGGCCGCATGGACGCCCGGCACATGATCGTGAACATGGGGCCGCAACACCCCGCCACCCACGGCGTCCTCCGCCTGATCGTGGAGTTGGACGGGGAGCGGATCATCGGCATCCAGCCTGATATCGGCTATTTGCACAGCGGTTTCGAGAAACAGGGCGAAAACATCCGTTACAAAGATTTCGTCTATTACACCGATCGCATGGATTATGTCTCGGCCATGCAGAACAACCTGGCCTATTGCCTGGCGGTGGAAAAATTGCTGGGCATCGAAGCGCCGCCGCGGGCGCAGGCCATCCGCGTCATCGTCTGCGAGCTGCAGCGCATCGCCAGCCATCTGGTCTGGCTGGCCACGCACACGTTGGATGTGGGCGGCACCGGCCTGGCCTTGCTGATGTACGCTTTCCGCGAGCGCGAGGAGATCCTGGATCTGTTCGAGATGGTCTGCGGCGCCCGCCTGACGACCTCCTACCTGCGCGTGGGCGGCGTCTCGCACGATCTGCCCCCCGCCTTCATCCCCCGTTTGCGCGATCTGCTGGCCCGGCTGCCTGGGCGTTTCGATGAATACGAGCGCATGCTCAGCGGCAGCCCCCTGTGGCGGGGCCGGCTGATGGGCATCGGCAAGATCACTGCCGCGCAGGCCATCGCCTGGGGCGTGACCGGGCCGCTGTTGCGCGGCGCCGGCGTGCCCTACGACTTGCGCAAGGCCCAACCCTACTGCGGCTACGAACAGTACGATTTCAGCATCCCCGTGCAAAGCGAGGGCGATAGCTACGCCCGCTACCTGGTGCGCATGGCCGAGATGCGGCAGTCGTTGCGCATCATCCAGCAGGCGGTGGACGCGCTGCCCGCCGGCCATTTCTGGATCGATGATCCCAAGATCGCGCCGCCCGCGCGTGGCCTGCTCGACCAGAGCATGGAGGCGCTGATCCACCATTTCAAACTCTTCACCGAGGGCTTCCGTCCCCCGCCTGGCCAGGCCTACCACGGCATCGAGGCCTCGAAAGGGGAAATGGGCGTCTTCCTCGTTTCCGATGGCAGCGCCCATCCCTACCGCTGCCGCGTACGCACCCCCAGCTTTGTCAATCTGCAGGTAACCGAGCTCATGGCCAAAGGCCACCTCTTCTCCGACCTCGTCACCGTTATCGGCACCATCGACATCGTTTTGGGAGATGTGGATCGGTAAGTTAGTTGGTTGGTTGGTTGGTTGGTTGGTTGGTTGGATATTGGGTATTGGATATTGATAGATGCAGGATCTTCTCACCCACTAACCAACTAACCAACTAACCAACTAACCAACTAACCAACCAACCAACCAACCAACTAACCAACTAACCAACTAACTAACCAACTAACCAACTAACCAACCATGCTCTCCGATTCTGTTCGCAGTGAAATCCAGGCCCTGATGGGGCAGTATCCGCAACCGCGGTCGGCGATCTTGCCGGCGCTGTACGCGGCCCAACGCCAGATCGGCTGGCTGCCAAATGCGGCGCTGGATGAGATCGCCGGATTGTTTGGCGTGGAACCGATGGAGGTGTATGCCATAGCCGGGTTCTACAACATGTTTTACAAGGCGCCGAAAGGGCAGTTCCACCTGGAGATCTGCACCAATGTGCCCTGCATGTTGCGCGGCGCCGGCGATCTGGTGGCGCATGTGCAGGAAAAGCTGGGGATCAAGCTGGGCGAGACCACTGCCGACGGTCAGTTCAGCATCGATCACATGGAATGTTTGGGCGCCTGCGCCACCGCGCCCATGCTCTTTGCCCGCAAACGCCAGAGCGATTGGGGCCGCTATTATGAAAATCTGACCCCGGAACGGCTCGACGCGCTGCTGGAAGAGTTACGCGCGTTCGCCGCTGCAGATCTGCCCGCTCCCCCCATGGAGCGCGACCCCGCCGGCCCCTACCATCACGACCATCATCCCGAGACCAATTTCCTCCTCGCCCGCATCGACCGGCCTGCCAGCCACACCCTGGCCAGCTACCAGGCGGAGGGCGGCTATGCCGCCGCGGCCAAAGCCCTGAGCATGCCGCCGCAGGCTGTGATCGACACCGTCAAACAGGCCGGGGTGCGGGGGCGCGGGGGCGCGGGCTTCCCTGCCGGCGTGAAATGGGGATTCCTGCCCAAAGATGTCTTCCCCCGCTATCTCGTGGTCAACTGCGATGAATCGGAGCCGGGCACCTTCAAAGATCGCCTGATCGTGGAGTATGATCCACACCAACTGCTGGAGGGCATCCTCTGCGCGGCCTGGGCGATCCAGGCCCACCACGCCTTCATCTACGTGCGGGGGGAATATCTGTTCGCGCAGCAGCGGCTGCAAGCGGCCATTGCCGAGGCCAAAGCCGCGGGCTATCTGGGACAGGGCATCTTCGGCAGCGATTTCGATCTGGAAGTCATTGTCCATTCCGGGGCCGGGGCCTACATCTGCGGCGAGGAAACCGCGCTGCTCAGTTCGTTGGAGGGGGGCCGCGGCCATCCCCGTCTGAAGCCGCCCTTCCCCGCCGTGGCCGGGCTGTATGGCCGGCCCACCATCGTCAACAATGTCGAGACCATCTCCCACGTGCGCCACGTGCTGGAGCATGGGGCCGATTGGTACCGGCAATGGGGCACGGATCGCAGCCCCGGCTTCCAACTCATCTGCCTGAGCGGGCAGGTGCAGAAACCGGGCGTGTACGAGATCCCCTACGGCCTCACCCTGCGCCAACTGATCTACGATCTGGCGGGGGGCACACTCGACGGTCGCCCGATCAAGAGCATCATCCCCGGCGGCCTGTCCATGCCCCACCTCCTGCCCGATAAGCTGGACACCGGCATCGATTTCGAGTCGATCCAGGCGGCAGGCTCGATGCTTGGCTCCGGCGGCGTCATCGTCATCTGCGAGGGGGAGAGCGTGCTGGATGTGGCCCTGCGCACGGTCGGGTTCTATCGCGAGGAATCGTGCGGCAAGTGCACGCCCTGCCGCGAGGGCCAGGGTTGGCTGGAGAAGTCGTTGCAACGCATCCGCAAGGGCGAAGGCGTGGTCGGCGACCTGGACAATCTGGCGCGCTTTGCCAAATATATCGATCAGCAATCCTTCTGCCCCTTTGGGCCCGCCTCGGTGTGGGGCTTGCAGAGCCTGCTGCGCCAATTCCGGCCCGAATTCGAGGCCCACATCGCCCTCAGCAACCCCGACGGGGAAAAGCCGGAGATCCCCGCCCGCCCCATCTACCGCGCCTACACCGGCAAACCGCTTAAAAACGTTCTTGATTAGCTGCTAGCTATCGATTATTACGTAATGCGTAAAACGTAATGCGTAAAACGTAAAACGTAATAAATATCACGTACCACGCATCACGCATCACGCACCACGTTTTACGTTTTACGTTTTACGTTTTACGCATTACTTCCTGCCCCCCACTACCCCCCATGTCCGATCTCATCACCATCACCATCGACGGCAAGGAAATCCCGGCGCAGCGCGGGGAGATGCTGACCAAGGCCGCGCGCCGCGCCGGCATCGAGATTCCCGTCTTCTGCGGCCATCCCAAGCTGGACCCCATCGGCGCCTGCCGCATGTGCCTGGTGGAACAGGAAACCCCGCGCGGCAGGGCGCTGATCACCGCCTGCACCACGCCGGTCAGCGAGGGCATGGTCATCCATTACGGCTCGGAAAAGGCCGTCGACGCCCGCCAGGGCACGCTGGAGATGATCCTGATCAACCATCCCCTCGATTGTCCCATCTGCGACAAGGGGGGCGAGTGCCCGCTGCAAGACCACACGCTGGCGCACGGGCCGGGGAAATCTCATTTTTGGGAAGAAAAACATCACAAAGCCAAGAATTATCCTCTCAGCGATCTGATTTTGCTCGATCAGGAGCGCTGCATCCTTTGCTGGCGTTGTATCCGTTATCTGGGAGAATGGGAAGATAAGCCGCAATTGGGCCTGTTCCACCGCGGGGGCGAGACGGTGATCGACAAGTTCCCCGATGGCGAGCTGGACGCCTACACCTCCGGCTCGATCATCGATCTCTGTCCTGTGGGCGCGCTCACCAACCGCCCCGCCCGCTTCAGCTATCGGCCCTGGGAGCTGCGCAAGACGCCCTCGATCTGCACGCATTGTGGCCAGGGCTGCAACCTGCGCATCGACTCGCGCGATGACATCGTCCGCCGGCATGTGGCCCGTGAGAATGTGGCGGTCAATGATGAATGGATCTGCGACAAAGGCCGCTTTGCCGACGATATCAGCGTCAGCCCCGCCCGCCTGCAGCAGCCCCTGGCCCGCATCGCTGGCCAGTTGCAGCCGGTGAGCTGGGCCGAGGCGCTGCAACGGGTGGTGAGCGGCCTGAAAGGGGTGGCAGAACGCCACGGCCCCGCCGCCATCGGCGCCATTGGCTCGGCCAAGGCCAGCAACGAGGCCAATTACCTGCTCGGCAAGTTCATGCGCGGGGTGATCGGCTCCAACAATCTGGATCATCGCGAGGGCGCGGCCCTGTTGGCCGACCCGCGTGGCCTGCCCAGCCTGGAGGCGGCGCGTCACGCCGACCTGATCTTGCTGATGGGCTGCGACCCCAGCGAGGAGATGCCGGTGTTGGCGACGCTGCTCAAGCGCGCGGCGATTCGTCAGGCCGCGGCGGTGGTGATCGTCCACCCCCGCCGCATCGAACTGGCCCGCTATCCCGGCCACTGCTTCCAACCCGCGCCCGGCGAGGAGCCGGCGCTGTTCGATGCGCTCACCCGCGCCACCCTGGCCGGGCGGGGGGAACCCATTCCCGCCTGGCTGGCCGGCGCTGCCGAGGACGCGCAGATCACCGCGGCAGCCAATGCCCTAGCCGCGGCGCAGCGGCCCTTCATCCTCTACGGCAGCGATTATGCCTGGGGCTTCGGCGCCCGCGCCATCGTCGCCAGCCTCACCAACTGGGTGACGGCCGCAGGACATGGCGATCGCCTGGGCTTCCTGCACGCGCAGGCGAACAGCCAGGGCGCGGGGGATATGGGCATGTTGCCCGATTTTCTGCCCGGCCGCCGGCCCCTGGCCGATGCCAAGGCCCGCGGCGATCTGGAGGCGCTGTGGCAGACCGAGCTGCCTTCGCAGCCGGGGCTGACGTACGGCGGCATGCTGGCTTCGGCCCGCGGGCGGATCAAG
Organism: Caldilineales bacterium; assembly: GCA_013360575.1. Lineage (GTDB taxonomy): Bacteria > Chloroflexota > Anaerolineae > J102 > J102 > JABWBG01. The sequence continues at coordinate 22,045 of JABWBG010000006.1, read as the reverse complement.
GCCCTCTATCTGCTCGGCGCCAACCCGGCGGGAGAAAAGCCCGCGGATGCAGCCGCGCTGAAGGCGTTGGATTTCCTGGTGGTGCAAGAGCTTTTCCTGACCGAGACCGCGCAATTAGCCGATGTGGTGCTGCCCGCGGCCTCGTATGTGGAGGGGGACGGCACCTTCACCAACAGCGAGCGCCGGGTGCAGCGTGCCCCGCAGGCGGTGAAGCCGGTGGGCAACGCCGCGCCCGATTGGCTGATCCTGACGCATCTAGCCCGCGCCTACGCGCCGGAGCGGGCCGCGGCGTGGTCGACGACTTCAGTCGCGGCCCTGTTTGCCGAGATCACGCAGGCCGCGCCCCTGTACGCGGGCATGACCTGGGAGAATCTGGGCGCGGGCGGACGTCAGTGGCCATGGCAGGCCCTGTCCCTGCAGCGCAGTGTGCAGCCCTACAAGCCGGCAGCCTTGCCCGCCGACCCGGCCTATCCCTTGCGATTGGTTGTAGGCAATCAGTTGTGGGATGATGGCGTGGTGCTGGCTGCGTCGCCGGCGCTGGCGCAGCAGGGGATCAAGGCGGCGCGGCTGCATCCCACTGACGCCGCGGCCCTGGGCCTGCACAGCGGCGATGCCATCACGCTACGTTCGCGCAGTGGCAGTGTGCGCACGACTGTGCACGTGGATGATGCAATCAAGCCGGGTACGGTGTTCCTGCCCTATTCTCTGGCCGGCGCCCCCGCCGGCGCCCTTTTCGACGAATACGCCCCCCGCAGCGCGGTTGGGGTTGGTTAGGTGGTTGGTTGGTTGGTTGGTTGGTTAGTTGGTTAGTTGGTTGGTTGGTTGGTTGGTTGGTTAGTTGGTTAGTTGGTTGGTTGGTTGGTTGGTTAGTTGGTAGATTGGTAGATTAGTTGGTTGGTTGGTAGGTTGGTAGATTGGTAGAACGGAACACGCATCACGCACCACGCACCACGCCCCACGCACCACGCACCACGCACCACGCCCCACGCACCACGCCCCACGCCCCACGCCCCACGCACCACGCACCACGCACCACGCACCACGCACCACGCACCACGCATCACGCATCACGCACCATGTCCATTGTTCTTCTTTCCATCCTCAAAAGCCTGGCGCTGATTATTTTGTTGCTGACCGGCTTTGCGTATCTGACTTATTATGAGCGCAAGCTGCTGGCCCGCTTCCATGTGCGCCGGGGGCCGAACCGCGCCGGGCCTTTTGGTCTGCTGCAACCGATCGCGGACGCGGTCAAGGCCATTTTCAAAGAAGAGATCGTGCCCGGACATGTGGACAAGCTGATCTACATCGTGGCCCCCGCCCTCTCCTTGATCCCGGCCCTGGTGATCTTCGCCGTCATCCCCATCGCCCCCGACCTGCGCCTGGGCGGCTTCACGCTGCAATTCCACGTGGCCGATATCAACGTGGGCCTGCTCTACCTCGCCGCCATTGCCAGCGTGGCCACTTATGGCATCATCCTGGGCGGGTGGAGCAGCAACAACAACTACGCCTTGCTGGGGTCGCTGCGCACCGCCGCGCAGATGATCAGTTATGAGCTGCCTTTCGGCCTGCTCCTCGCCGCCATCATCCTCACCACCAACATCGGGCGGGAGGCCGGCACCCTCAGCCTGATCGAGATCCTGAATCAGCCCCGGCCCTGGTGGCTGTGGCTGTGGTTGTGGCTGGCTTTCCCCATGTTCTTCATCACCATGCTGGCCGAGAGCAACCGCAGTCCTTTCGATCTACCAGAGACGGAGAACGAGCTGATCGCCGGTTTTCAGGTCGAATATGGGGGCATCAAATTCGCCCTCTTCTTCATGGCCGAGTACATCAGCATGATCACCGGCAGCGCCATCATGGCCACCCTCTTTTTCGGCGGCTGGCGCGGCCCCTTTGCCGATCCGGGGACGTGGTACGGCCCCATCGTCGGCTTCGGCTGGTTCTTCCTCAAAGTCGTGGCCCTGCTTTTCGTGTATATTTGGGTGCGGGCCAGCGTTCCCCGCATCCGCTATGACCAGTTGCTGCAATTCTGCTGGAAAGTCCTCACCCCCCTTTCCATCGGTTATCTCGTTTTAACTGCCCTAATCGTCGTCTTTGTTGGTTAATTAATGATTAATGATTAATAATTAATGATTAATTGACCCAATACCCAATACCCAATACCCAACCATGTCTGGATTCAAAGATGTCCTCGATGGCGCCGCCGAGATCGCCAAGGCCATGGGGTTCACGCTCAAGACCCTGGTGAGCGAACCGCCGGTCACTGTCGAGTATCCTGATGAGCCGATGACCATCTATCCCCGTTTTCGCGGGCGCCACGAGTTGCGGCGCTACGAAAATGGGCTGGAGCGCTGCATCGGCTGCTGCCTGTGCGAGGCGGCCTGTCCCACCGGCGCCATCCATGTCGAGGCGGCGGAGAATGACCCGGCGCACCCCACCTCGCCGGGCGAGCGGTACGCCTCGGTCTACGAAGTCAACCTCATGCGCTGCATTTTCTGCGGCGATTGCGAGGCGGCCTGCCCCACCGAGGCGGTCGTACTCGGCCACACCATCGATCTGGCCGTATACAACCGCCGCGATATGCTGCTGACCAAAGAACAACTCCTCAACCCTCCTGACCCAAATACGGTTATTCGGGGGGATTGGTAGATTAGTTGGTTAGTTGGTTGGTTAGTTGGTTGGTTAGTTGGTTGGTTAGTTGGTTGGTTAGTTGGTCGGTTAGTTGGTTGGTTAGTTGGTTGGTTAGTTGGTTGGTTAGTTGGTTGGTTAGTTGGTTGGTTAGTTGGTTGGTTTTTTCTGGTTAATGTGGTCAATAAATTGGCAATTTTATAGACAAAAAAATCGAAAATCAACCCAACTAACAATCAACAATCAACAATCAACAATCAACAATCAACAATCAACAATCAATAATCAATAATCAATAATCAATAATCAACAATCAACAATCAATAATCAACAATCAATAATCAATAATCAATAATCAATAATCAATAATCAACAATCAATAATCAACAATCAACAATCAACAATCAACCAACCAACCAACCAACCAACCAACTAACCAACTAACCAACAAACAAACTAACCAAAAAACCATGCCCCTCCTCTTCGCTGCCCTCGCCCTCATTGCCCTGGTTGGCGCGGCTGGCGTCCTGCTCAGCCGCAACCCGGTGTACAGCGCCCTCTCACTGCTGCTCAATTTTGTAGCTTTTGCGGTGATGTACGTCATGCTCTCGGCCCAATTCCTGGGCGTGGTGCAGATCATCGTCTATGCCGGGGCCATAGTCGTGCTTTTCCTGTTCGTGGTCATGCTGATCGGCGGCAACCTGCCGGCGCTGGGCCGCGGTCGGCGGGCCTATGTGCGCGCGGCCGGCGTCATTCTCGCCGCCCTCTTCCTGCTGGCCTTGCTTTTCGGCCTCGCCCGGCCCCTGCCCAATGGCCTGGCGGCTGTAGGCGCGCCCGATGGCGGCAGCGTCCAGGCCCTGGGGCTGGCGCTCTATGTCGATCACATCGTACCTTTTGAACTGGCCTCGATCCTGCTGCTGACGGCCATGCTGGGCGGCATTGTCCTGGCCCGGCGCTATCAGGCCCCCCCCAAGGACTGATCCCATGGTTCCCACACACTATTACCTCATTTTGGCTGCCATCATCTTCAGCATGGGCGCGTTGGGCGTGCTGGTGCGGCGCAACGCCCTGATCATCTTCATGTGCGTGGAGATGATGCTGAACGCGGTCAACCTCACCCTGGTGGCGCTGGCCAACCAGTGGGGCAATCTTAGCGGCCAGGTCTTCGTCTTCATCGTCATGGCCGTGGCCGCGGCAGAAGTGGCGATCGGCCTGGCCATCGTCATGGCCATCGTCCGCCACAAAGACACCATAAACGTTGAAGAAATCAATCTTTTGAAGTGGTAGGTTGGTTGGTTGGTTGGTTGGTTGGTTGGTTTGTTAGTTGGTTGGTTGGTTGGTTGGTTAGTTGGTTGGTTGGTTGGTTTGTTAGTTTGTTAGTTGGTTTGTTAGTTGGTTGGGCGGTTTGTTTGTTGGTTGGTTGGATTAATTTGTTGGTTTTTTTGACTTTTATATCTATAAAATTGCTAATTTATTAACATATTAACCCAAAAAACAAACTAACAAGCAAACTACCCACCCAACCAACAAACCAACAAACCAACAAACCAACAAACCAACAAACCAACAAACCACCCAACAAACAAACAAACCAACAAACCACCCAACAAACCACCCAACAAACCAACAAACCACCCAACAAACCAACAAACAAACCAACAAACCAACTCCCCAATGCTGAACTATTCCTGGCTCATCCTCCTTTTTCCGGCTGCGGGCGCTGTGATCAATGCCTTTTGGGGCCGCCGCCTGGGCCGCCGCGGCGTGGCCGTGGTGGCCAATCTGGCGGTGTTGGCGGCCCTGATCATGGCCCTGATCATGGCCGCGGGCGTGCGCAGCCTGCCTGCCGCAGCCCACGGCCGCTATGAACTCACCCTGTGGCAATGGATTGGCGTTGGCGACTTGCAGGTGGATCTGGCCCTGCTCATCGATCCCTTGTCGGTGGTCATGGCCCTGGTCGTCACCGGCGTGGGCTTCATCATCCACCTCTACGCCGCAACCTACATGAAACTGGATGACGAACACCACCCGCTCGACGCCCGCCGCTATGCCCGCTTCTTCGTCTACCTCAATTTCTTCATCCTGATGATGCTGACGCTGGTGTTGGCGAACAACTTCCTGCAACTGTATGTGGGTTGGGAAGGCGTGGGTCTGGCCTCGTACCTGCTGATCGGCTTCTGGTTTCACAAGCCGTCCGCGGCAGAGGCGGGCAAAAAAGCCTTCATCGTCAACCGCATCGGCGATTTTGGGCTGGCGCTGGCGATCATGTGGCTCTTCTTCCTCTTCGGCAAGAGCGCGGGCAGCCTGGGCTTCCATGACCTCTTCGCCCAGCTCGAAACCCTCTCGGCCCAGAACTCGCCGGCGCTGGTGGGCATCACCCTGCTGTTACTGCTGGCCGCCACCGGCAAATCGGCCCAGATCCCCCTCTTCGTGTGGTTGCCCGACGCCATGGAAGGCCCCTCGCCGGTCAGCGCCCTGATCCATGCCGCCACCATGGTCACGGCCGGCGTCTACATGATCGCCCGCACCCACCCCCTGTACGAGATGACCCCGGCCAGCATGACCGCCGTGGCCTGGATCGGCGGACTGACCGCGCTGCTGGCCGCGTCCATCGCCCTGGTGCAGACTGATCTGAAACGCATCCTGGCCTATTCCACCATCTCCCAACTGGGCTACATGTTCCTGGGCGTGGGCGTGGGCGCGTACGCGGCCGGCATCTTCCACCTGACCACGCACGCCTTTTACAAAGCCCTGCTCTTCCTGGCTGCCGGCTCGGTCATGCACGCCCTGCACGGCGAGTTGAACATCGACCGCATGGGCGGGCTGCGCGCCAAACTACCCCGCACCTACGCCCAGTTCCTGATCGGCGCGGCCGCGCTGGCGGGGCTTCCGCTGCTGGCCGGATTCTGGTCGAAGGACGAGATCCTGTACATCACCTATCAAAAGAACATGCCTTTGTACATCATCGGCCTGTTCACCGCTTTTTTGACCGCTTTCTACAGCTTTCGGGCGGTTTTCCGGGCCTTCCACGGCGCCCCGCGCGACCACCATCTGCACGATCACGCCGCGGAACAGCCCGCGGGCATGACCAGACCGCTGTGGGTGCTGGCAGCCGGCGCTCTCTTTGCCGGGCTGATCGGCATCCCCGCCGCGGTGGGCGGGCTGTTCGGGGTCGAGCACAGTCACCTGCTGGAGGCGTGGCTGCATCCCGTGTTCGCGAATGTGCAGACGCCGCACCTGCCGGCGTGGTGGGAGCTGGGCCTGCTTGGCGCCTCCTCGCTGATTGCCCTGGCCGGGCTGGGCCTGGCCTACGCCCGTTATGTGCGGCAGGCAGGCTGGGCCCTGCGCCTGCAACGCCTCTTCTCCCCCGTGCAGCCGCTGTTGGAGCACAAATATTGGATCGATGAGATCTACATGGCCGCCATCGTCACGCCCCTGCGGCGGCTGGCCCGCTTCTTCTACACCTTCGGCGATCAGACCGTGATCGAGGGTGCGGTGAATGGCCTGGGCCGCGTCACGGCCGGTGCGGGCGTGGCCGTGGCCCGCCTGCAAAGCGGCGTGGTCGGCCTCTACGCCCTCTCCCTCCTGCTCGGCGCGGTGGGGCTGCTGGGCTTCTTCCTCCTCTTCGGTTAACCCCGCCCTCTCCCGATCCTGCCTTCATCCTCCACCATGGACCTCACCACCTTTCCTCTCCTCTCCCTGATCCTGTGGCTGCCTGTGCTGGGCGCGCTGGCGCTATTTTTGTTCGCCGATGCCCGCAGCATCCGAGTGACCGCCCTGGTCGTGACCCTACTCGACTTCGCGGCCTCGTTGTTGTTGCTGCCCAGATGGACGCCTGACGGCAGCATGCACTATCAGGAGGTGCTGGCCTGGGCTGCGGGTCTGGACTTCCGCTATCACCTGGGCGTGGATGGCATCAGTTTGTGGCTGGTCTTGCTCACCACCCTGCTGGGGCCGATTGTGGTGCTCTTCTCCTGGCGCAATGTGACCGAAAACGTGCGCAGCTTCTTCTTTCTGCTGCTGATCCAACAGGCCGGCATGCTCGGCGTCTTCCTTTCCCTGGATCTGATCCTCTTCTTCATCTTCTGGGAGTTCACCCTGATCCCGATGTATTTCCTGATCGGGCAATGGGGCAGTGGGCGACGCGTCTACGCCGCCACCAAATTCTTCCTGTACACCATGGCCGGCTCCGCGCTGATGCTGGTCGTCATCCTGCTGCTCTATTTCCAGACCGGCAGCTTCAACTGGCTGACGTTGAAAGAGGCAGGACTGGATCGCACCTTGCAATTCTGGGGCTTTTTGACCTTTGCCCTGGCCTTCGCCATCAAGGTACCGATGTTCCCCTTCCACACCTGGCTACCCGACGCGCACGTAGAGGCCCCCACCGCCGGCTCCGTCATCCTGGCCGGGGTGTTGCTGAAGATGGGCGTCTATGGCTTCCTGCGCTTCTGTCTGCCCCTGTTCCCGCAGGCCACGGCCATTTTCCTGCCCTGGATCGCCGGACTGGCCATCGTCGGCATCCTCTACGGCTCGCTGACCGCGCTGGTGCAGAAGGATGTGAAATCGCTGGTGGCCTACAGTTCCATCGCCCACCTTGGCTTTGTGATGTTGGGCGTGGCCAGCATGAACGAGCAGGGCCTGTCCGGCGCGGTGTTGCAGAGCGTGAATCATGGCCTCTCCACCGGCGCCCTCTTCCTCATGGTGGGCATGATCTACGATCGCCGCCACACCCGCCTGCTGGCCGAATTCGGCGGCCTGTGGCGGCAGATGCCGGTCTACAGCGCCCTGTTCATGGTGGTGGTGATGGCCTCGGTGGGGCTGCCGGGGCTGAACGGCTTCGTGGGCGAGTTCACCATCCTGCTGGGAGCCTTCCGCGTGAATCCTCTGTGGGCGGCGCTGGGCACGCTGGGCGTCATCCTGGCGGCCTGGTATCTGCTGGCAGCGGTGCGGGGGCTGTTGCACGGCCCCCTCGATAACCCGGCCAACCAGCATCTGGCCGATCTGGACCGCCGCGAGGTGCTGGTGCTGGCGCCGCTGGTGCTGCTCTTCTTCCTCATCGGCCTCTTCCCCGCCCTCTTCTTCGACAAGATCACCCCCGCGGTCGAACTACTCCTCCGCGACGTTGGCCCTGTAATTGGACGATGAGACGATGGACGAAGGACGAAGGGACGATCGTTATTGGTTATTGGTTATTAGTTATCAATGATTAATGATTAATTTTATCGTCGCTTATTGATGTGTTTTGTTGCATAATCACCTCATCGTCCTTCGTCCTTCGTCTATCGTCCTTTGTCCATCGTCTCATCCCCGCCGTCTCCTGCCCACTGCCATGTCCTTGCCCACCCTCGATTTCTCTCTCATCCTGCCTGAACTGGTCGTGCTGATCACGGCCCTGCTGGTCCTGATCGCCGATCTGCTGTGGCCGCGGGCCGCGAGCCGAGGCCGTGAGCAAGCGCCCGCGGTCCTGGCCCTGGCCGGGCTGATCCTGGCCGGGCTGCTCACCCTGCTGGCCGGGGAGTGGAGCGGCGCCACCCTGCAGGGCATGCTTGTGGCCGATGCGCTGGCGCGCTATCTCAACCTGGTGGTGCTGCTGGCCGCGGCGCTGGGACTGCTTCTCTCCTGGAGCTATCTGCCCCATTTCAGCACGCAGCGGAGCGAATACTACGCCCTCTACCTGCTGGCAGTGGCGGGGATGCTGTTCCTGGGCAAATCGATCGAGTTAATCACCCTTTTTGTCAGTCTGGAGATCCTGTCGATCGCGCTGTATGTGCTCACCGGCTTTCATCGCGGGCAGTTGGCCGGGGGCGAGGCCGCGCTGAAGTATTTCTTGCTGGGCGCGTTTTCCTCCGGGTTCCTGCTGTATGGGGCAGCGCTGTTCTATGCCGCCACCGGCGCCACCCGGCTGGCCGACATCGCCGCGCAAAATGCCGGCGGCTTTTACATGCTGGCAGGGCTGGCCCTCTTCCTGGTGGGGTTGGGGTTCAAACTGGCGGTGGCGCCCTTCCACATGTGGGCGCCGGACGCGTATCAGGGCGCGCCCACACCGGTCACCGCGTTCATGTCGGTGGGCACCAAGGCCGCGGCTCTGGTCGCCCTCTTCCGCGTGGTGCAAGCCGCGGGCAGTGTGCCCGTGGGCGTGTGGGCCACGGCGCTGGCCTTCCTCTCCCTGTTGACGATGACCCTGGGCAACCTGGCCGCCCTGCGCCAGAGCAGCCTGAAGCGGATGCTGGCCTATTCCTCCATCGCCCACGCCGGTTACCTGCTGGTGGGGGTGGTGGCGGGCACAGCCGCAGGCTTCGACGCGGTGCTCTTCTATCTCTTCGCCTACGCGTTCATGAACATCGGCGCCTTTGCCATCGCCTCCCTGCTGGAGCGGCCCGGATTCTACGCGGTGCAGGACGCCGGCATCCATGCCGCGGATGGACTTTTTGGACGCCGGCCCTGGCTGGCCGTGGCCATGGCGATGTTCATGCTCTCGTTGGCCGGCATCCCCCCGCTGGCTGGATTCTTTGGCAAGCTCTATCTGTTTGCGGCGGCGGTGGAAAGTGGGTGGGCCTGGCTGGCGGTCGCGGGCGTGCTGAACAGCGTGATCAGCGCCTATTACTACCTGCGGGTGGTGGTGGGCATGTTCATGGCCGAGCCTTCCGCCTCTGCCCACCTGCGGCTGCCGCTGCCTGCCTCTGCCACGCTGGCCGTGGCCCTGACCGCGCTGGGCACGCTGCTCTTCGGCCTGCTGGCCACCCCCTGGTTCCAGGGAATCAGCCGTTAGCAGTTAGATATTGGCTATTGACTATTAGCTATTAGCCGTTAGCCGTTGATTGCTAATATCCAATATCTATCAGCTATTTGCTGGGCCGCCGACCATGCCATAGCCCAATTCCAGGGCGCGGCGCATGAAAGCGTGTTCGCGTGAACTGGGGATGATCAGCGTGCGCTCATCCAGCAGGCGGGCATAACGCCGCAGTTCGGGGTCTTCGAGGATGGTATTGCGCACCTCGTTGCTGCGCACCTGGATGGCGATCATGGTGCGCCCGCGGCGCAGGGCCTTGGCGTCCGCCTCCGCCTGATCCAGCCAATCCTCCACCTGGGGCGAGAGGGGGCCGTTGTGACGGGTGATCAGCAACTCACGCTGCTCGCGCAGCGTGCCCTCGCTCTGCTGTGCCTGTAGCCAGGCCGCTTTGTTCAGCCGCCAGCGCCCCCCCTCATCCTGCACCGAGATCAGCGGCAGGATCTGGCGCTGATACAGGGGCGGCTGGGCTGCCAGGTGCAGGGCCAGGGTCTCATCGATGTGCAGGAAAGCCGCGGTACAGATCTCGGGCAGAGAATAGCGGTTGCTGTGTCCAAACAAATACGCGCCCAGGGGGTTGATGCGGAAGTATTTCAAGCCATCGTAGCGGCTGTAGGGCTGGATGGGGCGCTGCCAGCTTTCGGAGGGCGTCTCCAGCAGGGGGGGCGCGTGCTGCGGCTCGGTATAGGCCAGGTCGAGCGCGCCCAGGCTGCCCAGCGTCTCCCACAACACATTCAGCACATAGGCGCCCTGCACCGCCCGCCAGGGGTCGCGCAGCGCGCTGGTATCCAGCTTGCGGCCATCGCTATCGTCGATGGCGTTCAGATCCCCTTCCAGATCCACCTCGAAACTGAACTGCCACAGCTTGAGGGCGGTGAAAAAGTCATCGGTGCTCAGCCATTCCCCCTCTGGGCACCAGGAAAGCGCCTCGAGGATGCGGTCGCGCCGCGTGCCGGAGGGCGTGCGCTTCGATTCGCGGCGGGCGGCGTTGCGCAGATGCGGCAACCGCCACAGCTCGTCGAACGCGTGGAAGCGCATCCAACTTTCCATGGCGTCCAGCAGCAGGTCGGCGCTGGGCCGGGTCAGCCATTCCCATCCCAACGGCTTCAGGCGCACGGTGTGATTGTGCCCCACCTGCACGCCCAACTCGGCCATGCCGCTGCCCAGGGCAAAGCGCACCAGGCCAAAGGGCCGGATCGTCTCGCTCAGATCCTGGCTGGCCAAGCGTTCGTAGAAATCCCCCGTTTGCAGGTTCTCCAGGATCAGTTGGATGCTGTCGAAGGTGGGGGCCAGGCGATCGTTGACCAGGATGCGCTGCTGGCCGATCAGCCCCAGCACCATCATCAGGTCTTGCAAGCCGATGGCCTCGCCGGGGCTGCGTTCGAACCCGATCGCCTCGTAGCGGGGGGGCGGCTCCGGCTGGGTGGGGATCTTCCAGGGCTCCGGCTTGGGCGCCACCACGCGCAGCAGGGGCAGCAGCTCGCTGAGCACGGTCTGGTCTTCATTCAGAAAGAGGTCAAGCTCGGTGGGCTTGTATCCGCTCCAATAGCGCTGCGGCGCCGGCGGCACCTGGCCATAGCGCAGTTGCACCGTGTCTGGCTGATAGACCCCGCCGGTGAGGTGCACGGTCAGGCTGAGGGCCTTTTGGGTGATCGGGTCCAGCTTATCCCACACCTTGCGCAGGGATCCTTTGCTGCTGAGTTGTTCGATCAGATAGAAAATCGCCTCGTCGCGGCGCAGGCTGGTGGGGCTGGGATGGTCGGACATTTCCAGCAGGGTGCGCAGCGCCCCGATCTCGAAGCGGGTGAGATGGCGGAAGAGTTGTTCTTGGATGGCTTTGGCGGCTAATTCGCTCATGCGGTTTCTGGGGTGTCGTGGAAGGCCCAATGCAGGGCTTTTTCGGTGAGGGTTTGGTAGATCGGCGCCAGCAGCGCCTCCAGATCGATTTCGGTGAAGGATGGGCGACCCAGACGGCGCAGGTGCGGCATCGGCGTGGCGGGGGGCGCGATATGGAAGGGCATCTCATCGCCGGCCAGATCGAAGGTGTAAAAACGGTCCAACTGCGTGGCCAGGGGGGGTGTGGCCGGCGCTTTCTCCTCTGGCCCTTCCTCCTCGCCGGCTGCCGGCGCCGGCCGTTGCTGCAGCAACTGCCGTTCCTGGCGCAGTTGATCCAGCACCTGCTCTTTGCTGCGCCCGCGCGCCAGGAAGAGCAAAAAGGGGTTTTCCTCGAACTTTTCGGCCAGCAGATAGTACAGGGCCGCGATATGCTTGCAGGGCACTTCCCAATCGGGACAGGTGCAACTGGCCTCCAACGCATCCGCGGCGGGGAAGAGGGGCGCGTCCAGGGACGCGAACACCGCCGCCACCTCGGCGGGCATCTCCCCGGCCAGCAGCCGGGCGCTGTACAGGGCCTGGCTGGCCAGATGCCGGACGATCTTCTGCCAGGTGGCGTCGTCCAGAGGCTTGATCTGCAGGCGCACCTCGTAGGTGAGGTCATCCTCAGGCACGCGAGCGCTGATCAAGCCTGGTTTGACTTCGAAATGGCGGATGCGCTTGCGGCGGGCAAAGTGCTCGCCCCGGCGCATGCGGCCGGGATGCGAAAAGGCGGAAAGGGCGGCCAGCCAGGCTTCGGCCCAACTGGCGGTGGCAGAGGGGGCAGCGGGAGGCGTGCTCATACCCTGTCCTTGTCCAGTTGCAGCAGCGCGGACAGGTCCGCGTCGGAGAGATCGGCCAGCCAGCCCTCATCTTCCCCGATGATGGCCTCGGCCAAGCCTTTCTTACGCTCCAGCAATTCGTCGATCGCCTCCTCCAGGGTGCCGGCGGTGATGAATTGATGGATCTGCACATTCCGGGTTTGGCCGATGCGATAGGCGCGGTCGCTGGCCTGGCGCTCTACCGCCGGATTCCACCAGCGATCGAAATGGAAGACGTGGTTGGCTGCGGTCAGGTTCAGGCCCAGGCCCCCGGTCTGCAAGGTGAGGACGAAAAGGGAAGGCGCGTGCGGGTCTTCCTGAAAGTGGGTGATCATGGCCTGACGGCGGGCCGCGGGCACGCGGCCATGCAGGTAAAGCACCGGGCGGTCGAACTGCTGTTGCAGATGTTCGGTGAGCAGGTGGCCCATCTCGGCAAATTGGGTGAAGATCAGCGCCCGGTCGCCCACATCCAGCACCTCCTCCAGCATTTCGGTCAGGCGGTCGAGCTTGCCGCTGCGGCGGGAGAGGGTTTCTGGCAGGGGGGAGGCGTCGGCGATGGCGCGCAGGTAGTGCAAGGGGTGGTTGAGCACCTGTTTCAGCCGGGTGAGGAGGTTGAAGATGTGCAAGCGGCGGGCGCGTCCGCGCAGATCGGCGATGCGTGGCAGGCCCTCATCCACCACCCGCTGGTACAGCGCGGCCTGCTCCTCGCTGAGGGTGCAGTAGACCTTCATCTCCTGGCGGTCGGGCAGGTCCTGGATGACGTTGGGGTCGCTCTTCAGGCGGCGGAGGATGAAGGGCTTGACCATGCGGGCCAAACGTTCGGCTGCAGGCTGATCCTGATACCGTTCGATCGGCAGGGCAAAGTGCTTGTTGAAGCTGTTGTAGCTGCCCAGATAGCCGCGGTTGAGGAAATTGAAGATCGACCACAACTCGGTCAGGCGGTTCTCTACCGGCGTGCCGGTCAGGGCCAGCCGGAAGTGGGCGGAGAAGCGCTGCACCGCTTGCGCCACCAGCGTCTCCGGGTTCTTGATCTTCTGCGCTTCGTCCAGGATCAGGCCGTACCAATGCGTCTGCTCCAGGGCTTCGGCGTCGCGGCGGGCCAGCGTGTAGCTGGTGAGGAGGACATCGTGCCGGGCGGCGACCGCGGCCAGGTCGGCGGCGCGGGGGCGTTCGCTGCCATGGTGGATGAAAAGGCGCAGCCCCGGCGCAAAGCGTTCGAACTCGCGGCGCCAGTTGCCCAGCAAAGAGGTGGGGCAGATCAGCAGGGTGGCCGCGGGCAGGCCCTGCATCTCGGCCTGCTCTTGCAGCAGCAGGGCGATGGCCTGGATCGATTTGCCCAGGCCCATGTCGTCGGCCAGACAGGCCCCCAGCCCCAGTTGGCGATGCCGATGCAGCCAGGCAAAGCCAAAGCGTTGGTAGGGGCGCAAGGCGCCGTGCAGGGCTGCCGGCTGCGCGGCCTGGCGCATCGCCTCATCCCCCTGACTGAGGCTGGCGATCACTTCGGTCAGCCAGCCTTCGGTGATCACCCGCTCCACCGGCAGGCCGGAGATGTCGATCTTGTTGTCCAGCCCCAGGGCCACGCGCAGGGCCTGTTGCAGATCCATGCGCCCCTCGAAGCTTTGGCGGTCGAGGAACCGGGCCGCGGCCTCGATCTGTTCTGGGTCGAGGCGTAGCCAGCGCCCTGCTTTCTGCACCAGAGGCGAGCGCAGGGCTACCAGCTCGGTGAATGCCTGCCGGGTGAGGATCGTATCTCCCAGGGCCAGTTCCCAGCGATAGCTGATGGGACGGCGGCTGCTTTCGGGGTCGTGGGCCACATCGGGCGGGGCCGGGGTGAGGGGGGTGAGGTAGATGCGCAGCCCCAGCCGCGCCGCGGCTTCTTCCCACCACTGCGGCAGGATCAGGGCGAATCCACTCTGTTTCAGCGCGGGAGCGGCCTGGCGCAGGAATTCGTACACCTCGGTGGTGTTGAGATCGACATGGGTGGGCGTGGGGTCTTGCAGGCTGCGTTCGATGGGCGGAAAGAGGTTGGCCGCCTGTCCCAGCCCGGCCAGCAGCTTTTCCTGTGGGCGTACAAAGCGGTGTTCGGCCAGGATCAGGCTTTCGCCCGGCGCCTGCCAGACGCTCTCGGCCGGCGCCAGCAGTGTGGGTTCCTCACGCGCTTGTAAAAGATAGTCGATCCGCCAGCCGCTGGCGGGGACGTGGAAGTGGCCGTTGTCGCTGCTCTGCGGGGGCGGGTGCAGGCGCAGGGCAATGGCGAAGCCGGTATCGCCGATCGGGGCCAGGTTGCGCTGCCAGGCTTTCATCTCCGCCGCAAATTCGTACAGACGGTTGGAGGAGGCGGGCACGGTGGCTTCGTCGCTGACCAGGGCCTTGAGCCAGGCGGCGGCGCAGGCGCGGTTGTGCAGGTAGACGATGCGATGGGGCGCGTCGTTGCTGCCGCTGCGCACCAGCAGGTCGCAGTTCTGTTCGACGAAGGCGCGCAGCAGCTGGTGCGGGGCCGGCTCGTCGCCGTCGGCTTCGGCCCCGGCCCGGCAGAGGGGGGGCATGGCTTCGGCCAGCCGCCGCAGCCGCCGGGGCAGATCGCCGCCATCCCACACCGGCTGCCAGATGGCGCGGAAGGGCGCGTCGGCAGAGGCTGTGCTGGCCAGCGAGGGCACATAATGCTGCTGCGCCAGGATCTCTAACACCAGATCGAAGGCTTTGCGCCAGAAGAGGATGTCTGCGCCCAGGGCGGGGCGTTCTGGGCCCTCGCCGCGGTAGAGGTGATGCAGGAAAGAGAGGGCAGACGCGGGGGGCAGACGCAGGCCGGTGATCTGCCAGGGGGCGAGGAAGAGGTGGGCGGTGTCCAGTTCCCAGGGGTGGGTGAGTTCGGGGCTGGGCAGAGGGCCGGTGCGGCTGCTGGGCAGGTGCAGGGCGAAAGGCTCGGCGCGGCCGCTGATCATCGTGGCATCGAACAGTTGCAGGAAACGGCGCAGGGCCGCGCCATCGGCGAGGGCGAAGGGATGGGATCGCGGCCGCGGCTGCGCCGCTAACCGGCCCCGTTGGCGGACAGGCTGCGGCGCTTCGTTTGTCTCAGCCCAGATCAGGATGGTGGGGGCCTGCGCCGGGCCGTCAGCCGGACGCCAGTGCAGGTGTAGGACCGTGTGCATGCGGTCAACCAGAGGGAAGGGGAGGGTGGGTGCGCATTCCCACCTGCGCGCCCGGAGTGGGATCGTTGCTTCGGATCCACGCGCTGATCCGAAAAGAGGGGGTGACGCCAGCGCTGGCGTGCCGCAGAGATTGCCAAATCTGCTGTGGCTTGACAATTCCTTGTCAAAAGTAATGATATGGTGTGAAAAGAATAACACACCATTTCCTGTCATCTATGCATGATCAGGACGCCAGAGGGTGTAGAGGAGTGCGAAAGCGTGGTACTGCACCTCGGATACCTCCCTCCGTTCCCGAAACGCTTTCAGTGCTCACCCTGCGGGCAGGCCGCTGCGCAAGTGTGCGCACGACCTGGGCCACATTATGATCGATTTTGCGAATTTGTACAAATTCGCCCGCGGGGGTTTGGTCAGTGGTCAGTGGTCAGTGGTCAGTGGTCAGTGGGCGGCGGCGGGGCGGCGGGGCGGCGGCAGACGATGGGACGAGATTGGCTTCGTCCCATCGTCTATTTTCCGTCTACCTTCGTCTCTTTTCGCCCACCCAAAGGCGGCGCGGGCTGGGCAGACGCTTCTGGGCGTCAGCTGCCGGCTGTGGCCAGCAGAAGGATGAAGGAGAAGAGCCCGCACATCAGCAACAACAGCAGCAGGGCGTAGGGCAGGAGCACGGCGGCCACAGCCCGGCCCCGGCTGAGATCGTGCGTCAGTTCCACCGCCCGCGCCTGCATTGCCAACCCCCAGATGCTGGCCGTCAGGCCGAGCAGGAAGCCCACGCAGGGGATGAAGCTGAATGCGCCGAGCAGATGGGGCAGGGTGGAGAGGGAGGAGGCGGAGAGGTAGGCGAGCAGACTGCCGCGGCCCCCCAACAGGCGGGCAAAGAGCATGATCCAGATGGAGAGAAGCAACCATTTGGACAGCAGGGCAAAGGGCGTCGAAAGCCACCCTCCCAGCCAGGTGAACAAGCGCCCGAAGAAGCCGGGCAGGGGCGCAGGCAGTTTGCTGATCTCTTCGAGCGTAGGCGCGAAGGTTTCGATGCTGCCGCGGTAGATGTTCATGAACTCGCGCATCGCCGGATCCGCGCTGTCCAGGAAGGGGGTCATCTGTTCGAAGAACTGGTTGAAGCCGCCGGTGATCTCCTCCGCGGTGATCACGGTGGGGCGGAAGAGGGCGCCGAGGCCGGCCAGGGCCTGCACCGCGCCGATGAGCAGGCCGACGACGATCACCAGGAGCACGGCCCGCTTCAGCGAGGCGCGGCCCGCGGTGAAGAGATGGAATGGCTCGGCCTTGAGGGTGAGGGCGGCGCGGGCCAGGGCCACCCATTCGGCCAGGGATGAGCGTGTCATGAGAACAGACCTCCGATCAGAGCAGCGAACAGGGAGGAGAGGAGCAGGGAAAGGAGCACAATCAGCAGCACGAACAGGATCGCCGGGGCCAGCAGGGCGATGAGGGTGCGGCCCCAGGTCAGGTTTTCGTGCACACGACGCAAGGCCACGTAGCGGGCCAGCAGCGTCCACACGCCCACCGCGGCCACGCTGACCATGGGCAGCAAGCCAAAGATGTTGAGCAGGTTGGGAGCCACGGCCAACGCGGTGGCGCCCAGGGTCTGTCTGGTCGTACCGTTGCCGCCCAGCAGCCGGGCCACGCCCTGCGCAATCAGGGCAAACCACAGCCAGCTCAGGATCAGGCCCAGGGGGGTGAGGATCAGCTGGCTCAGCAGATTGAGGGCCGAGGGCTGGAAGATCTCGGAGATGCGCCAACCCAGATCGTAGCCGAAGTCGAACTGGCGCAGGGCCTCGGCATCGCCGCGCAGGAACTCGAACCAGGGCATGGCTTGCAGGCCCTGCAAGATCAGCTCGCGCATGCGGCCAAGATCGGGGGTGATGGCCCAGTCGAGCAGGCCGCCGATGCCGGCGGCGACGCCGACCAGCAGGCCCACGAACGCGACCATGAAGAGGCCTTCGACAAAGGGATTGGGACTGTCCGCGGCCTCGTCGTAGGCATCGGGTTCCAGGAAAAGGCCGCGCCATACCTGCGCGGCGACGTGACGAATCGATTTGTTCATGATGGGTGATCCTCCGGGGATAAAAGGAGTAGAAAAAGAGTAGGGCGGGTTGGTCGGGATGATAGACGATGGCTTGCGGCCAACCTGCTATCGGCCATCGGCAAGGGTGCGGGCAAGGGCGATCTCCTCCTCGCGGGTGGCGATCCGGCCATCGAGCCGGGCTGCGCGGATGGCGGCCAGGATGCGTTTGTAGATCGGCCCGGCAGGAATGCCCAGGGCCTTGAGATCCGCGCCGCCAATCAGGGTTTGCTGCGGGCGCAGATGCGCGGTGTAGTCGTGGACGCGCTCGCTCAGCAGCCAGTCATCGGCGTCGATGCGGATGAGGAGCAGGGCCGCGTCGCTGAAAGGGTGCAAAAGTTGATCGAGTTGGGAGGAGGCAAGGCCGGGGCGGATGATGGCGGGGATGAGGGTGCGCAGTTGCGCGCATTCGGCCAGCAGGGATTGGCTGCGGCTGTTCAGGTTCAGGGCGTGGGTGATGCGTTTGTGCACGGCGCTGCTCATCCGGCAGAGCCACAGGGCCAGATAGAGCCGCTCCATGGCGTCGGGGGGCGTGGCATATTCGGCCAGCGCGGCGCGTAGCCGGCGAAAGTGCGCGCTCTGTTCCGGCGTCCAGGTCAGGGCTAGATCGACGCGCTGCAACGCGCCCAGCTCCTGCAGGCGGTTGAGCGCCTGTTCCGGCCGCCGCTCTTGCAGGATCAGCTCGAATTCATGCCGCATCCGGGCCGGGCTGATCCGGGGCAGGAGATCGATGGCGTCGGCGATCAATTCGGCGGTGCGCGGCTCGATCTGGAAGCTGAAGCGCTGCTCGAACCGGGCCGCGCGCAGGATGCGAGTGGGGTCCTCGATGAAGCTGAGGGAGTGCAAGACGCGGATGATCCCCTGTTCCAGGTCGCGCTGGCCGCCGTAGAAGTCGATCAGCTCCCCCCAGCGCCCTTCGTCCAGGCGGATGGCGAGGGTGTTGATGGTGAAATCGCGGCGGTGCAGGTCCAGTTTGATGCTGGAGTTCTCGACCACCGGCAGGGCCGTGGCTTCTTCGTAGAATTCGGTGCGGGCCGCGGCGAAATCGAGGCTGGCGGGGGTGCCATCGGCCAGGGCATGGCCGGCGGCGAAGGCGTCGTCATCGCGAATCCATTTGGCGGTGCCAAAGCGTTTGTGGGTGCGGACGCGGCCGCCGTAGCGCTGGGTCAGGTCTGTGGCCAGCGTGGCCGCGTCCCCCTCCACCACCAGATCGACATCGAAGTTAGGCCGGCCCAGCAGCAAGTCGCGGGCAAAGCCGCCCACGCCGTAGAGGGGGAACTGCAGATTGGCCGCGGCCTGTCCTACCCGGCGCAGCAGGTCGAGCAGATCTTCCGGCAGCGCCGCCTCCATCTTCAGGGCCATGGAGGGGGGCGAGAGTTCCTGCTCTGGCGTGGCCCACAGCTTGAGCAGGTCGGTGCGGGTGACGATGCCGATCATTTCGCCCTGTTCATTTTGCACCGGCACCTGCCCCCAGCCGGCCTCCATCATGCGGTTTTGCAAGGTTTGGATCGAGTCGTCGGGGCCAACAGTGAACGATCCCGCGCGCATGATGCGGCGGATGGGCGCGGCGTGCATGTGGTGGTGCAAGGCCCGATCCAGGTCGCGGCGGGTGATCAGGCCCAGGATCTGGCCATTTTCGACCACAGGAAAGCCTTCGTGGCCGATGCGGCGCATGCGGTTGTGCGCCTCGACCACCGAGAGTTCGGGGCTGAAGGTGGTGACGCCCCAGGACATGATCTGTGCAACGGTGACGGGGGGGCGGACGTGCTGGGCCAGCAATGCGCCAAGCTGGCTGCGCACCTCGGCCAGGCTGCGGTCGCGCACCAGGGCGGCGGCGGCGCGGGCGTGCCCTCCGCCGCCCAGGGCCGCGGCGATGTCGCCCACGTGGATGTGGTTGCTGGTGGAACGGGCCACGAATTGGATGCGATCCTGCAAGTCAACGATCAGAAAAAGGCCGTCGGGGTCGAAGAGATCGCGCAATTTGTGGGCCAGGGTGCTGATCTCGTCCACGTAGGCGTCGGCCTGGGCCTGGGCGATGACCACGGTGTGGCCGGCGATGTCGAGGGTCTCGGCCCTGTCGCTCAGTTGTTTGAGCAGTCGCTGCTGCGCCGGGGTGAGGGGGTGGTGGAGGAAGTCATTGACGACTTCGAGATTGGCCCCGCG
The DNA here is from genome assembly GCA_013360575.1 of Caldilineales bacterium. Taxonomy (GTDB): domain Bacteria; phylum Chloroflexota; class Anaerolineae; order J102; family J102; genus JABWBG01. Next base: position 2,554 of record JABWBG010000006.1, on the reverse strand, counting down.
CTCGATCAGCCAGGCGGCGCAGCGCATGTCGCGGGCGGTGGTGCTGGTGTAGGAAAGGCTGCCGGTGTCTTCGTAGATGCCGAGCAGGAGCAGGGTGGCTTCGATGGGCGAGATGGGGAAGCCGCGGCTGACGATCTGCTCCAGCAGCAGGGTGGTGGTGGCGCCGACCGGCTCGCCCCAATAGTAATAGTGCTCTGGCAGGTCGCGTTCGCAGGCGTGGTGGTCGATGATACGCACCGGCGTGGCCGCGGTCATGCCGCGCACCGCCTGCGCGGTTTGGGTGTCGACGAAGATGGCGTGTTCCACGCCGCGGCGGGGCAGTTCGTCGGCGCGGCGAAAGGGCAAGCTGCTGCGATAGAGGGTGAGAAAATCGCGCAGATTGCGGTTGATCTGCCGGGGGAGCACGGGGAAGGCGTCGGGGAAGAGCTTGCTGGCTGCCAGCAGGCTGGCCAAGGCGTCGAAATCCGCGTGTTCGTGTGTAAGAATGACCTCCATGCCGGCATTATAGCACAGCGGGGGGAGGGGGCGTGTTAAGCGGTCGGAGCGCTGCGAGCGCTCCGACCGCTGGCTTGCGACGCAGGCAGGGAGGCGGCGTGTCAAGCGGTCGGAGCGCTGCGAGCGCTCCGACCGCTGGCTTGCGACGCAGGCGGAGAGGCGGGGTGTCAAGCGGTCGGAGCGCTGCGACCGCTGCGACCGCTGCGACCGCTGGTTGACGACCCTATTTCCAGCCCGTAACCGTGACGCTGGCCATGCCGAAATCGCCCCGCTCCACTTGCAGCCGGGCCAGATCCTGCTGTTGGTGCGCTTTGGGCAGCCAGGACGCGTCGTAGCGCTGCTCTTTGATGACTTCGATCTGCCGGAACCCGCTGGCCGCCAGCATATCCAGATAGATTTCCCGATCCAGGGCGCCGGCAATGCAGCCTGACCACAGGGCCATGTCCGTGCGGATCATTTCCGGCACCTCGCCAAAAGTGACCATGTCGGAGATGGCAAAGCGGCCGCCCGGTTTCAGCACCCGGTACATCTCGGCGAAGACCGGCGCTTTGTCCGGGGCGAGGTTGATCACGCAGTTGGAGAGGATGACATCGATCGAATTGGCTGCGACCGGCAGGTTTTCGATCTCGCCCTGGCGAAACTCGACGTTGGCAAAGCCGACTTTGGCCGCGTTCGCCCGCGCCCGCGCCAGCATTTCCGGCGTCATATCCACGCCCAGGACAAAGCCGGTGGGGCCTACAGCCCGCGCGGCCAGAAAAACATCGATACCCGCGCCGCTGCCCAGATCGAGCACCCTCTCACCCGGCTGCAAGGCCGCGGCCTGCGTGGGCGTGCCGCAGCCCAGCCCCAGATCGGACTCGGCCACGACATCGGCCTGCAGGGAGGTGTAATCGACGAACTGCATGCCGGCGTCGGGCGCGTCGCTGCAGCAACTGCTGCGGCTGGCGGGCGCGTCGCTGCAGCAACCGCCGCCCACGGCAATGGCCGCGTAGCGTTCGCGCACCTGTTCTTTGATAGTTGAAGGGGGTGAAAGGGTCATAGCTGCGCCTCCTGGCGACATGTGAGAGGATGTGGGAACAGAGTGTGGGGATAGAGACGCAGGCGCCGATCAAAAGACGCAACTCCGGCCCCGTTTAGCCGCCATCTTCCCTTTTTTTGCCGCGACGCAGGCTGTCGATCTGCTCTTTGGGCGTGATCGAGGCCAGGCGTTCCGCCTGTTTGTTCTCGGCCTGCTGTTCGGCAGGCGTCAATCCCCCCAACCCACCCAACACCGTCACCCGCGAAAGCAGGCGCTGCGTCTCGGCGCTGTGGCAATGGGGGCAGGCAGGCGCGTCCTGCCCCGCGGCCGCGGCAATCGAGCGCCACAAATGGGAGAAAATCTGGCCACAGGCCTGGCATTGATACTCGTAGATCGGCATGCCCCTATTCTAGCCCGCCCCCGCGTCTTGCGCAACCGTGTGGGCTTTGCCCGCGAATGTGCTAAGCTTGGGGGCATGTCTCCCCGCCGCCGCGCCGAGCACCTCGCGGTCATCGCCCTCTTCAGCGGGCTGACCCTGCTCTTCCTCGCTCCCCTTTCCGCCCACCTGGCCACGGCCCTCACCGACGCGGTCGATCCCCTGCTCGTCACCTGGATCCTGGCCTGGGATGTGCACGCGCTGCTCACCCAGCCGGGGCAGCTCTTCCAGGCCAACATCTTCTGGCCCTACGCCGACGCTCTGGCCTACTCCGAGACCCTGCTCGGCAGCGCCCTGCTCATCTTCCCCCTGGCCCTGGCCGGCGATCTGCCTGTCCTCAACCACAATCTGGTGCTCCTCTCCGGCTTTGTGCTCGGCGGCTACACCGCCTTTCTTCTGGGCAAGATGGTCACCCGCCACACCCTGGCCGCCATCCTCGTGGGCGTGGTCTTCGTCTTCAACGCCTATCGCCTGAGCATGACGCCCAAAACGCAGATGCTGACCCTGCAATGGCTGCCCCTCGCCCTCATCTACCTGTGGCGGGTGACCCGCCGGGGCCGGGGCCGGGCCCGTTGGGGCCGGGGCCGGGCCCGTTGGGGCCGGAG
>JABWBG010000401.1 GCA_013360575.1 Caldilineales bacterium | reverse complement strand
CCCACATCCACACCCACGGCGACGCCCGCGGCCGGGCCTGCGGGCGCAGCCGGGTCTGCGGGCGCGGCCGGGTCTGCGCTTGCCGATGAATTGGGCGACCCGGCCACCCCCTTCGACGCCGTCACCACCTACAACAACTTCTACGAGTTCACCACCAACAAGGAAGGAGTGGCGCGGCTGGCCGCCGCCTTCCCTGTGCGGCCCTGGCAGGTGGAGGTGGGCGGCTTGGTCAACAAACCCCGCACCTTCGGCATCGAAGACCTGCTCAAATTCGACCAGGAAGAGCGCATCTACCGCCTGCGCTGCGTCGAGGGCTGGTCGATGGTCATCCCCTGGCTGGGCTTCCCCCTGGCCCGACTGCTGAAAGAGGTGGAACCCACCTCAGACGCGCAGTTCGTGCGCTTCCAGACCGCGCTCGACCGTGACAACATGCCCGGCGTGCGTTCCCTCTGGTACGAGTGGCCTTACACCGAGGGCCTGCGCCTGGACGAAGCCATGCACCCGCTGACGTTGTTGGCCACCGGCCTCTATGGCCAGACCCTGCTGCCGCAAAATGGCGCGCCCATTCGCCTGGTCGTGCCCTGGAAATATGGCTTCAAGAGCGTCAAATCGATCGTGCGCATCGACCTGACCGCGGAGATACCGGACACCTTTTGGGTGGCGGCGGCGCCGCAGGAATATGGCTTCTACGCCAACGTCAACCCCGATGTGCCCCACCCGCGCTGGTCGCAGCGCAGCGAACGCCGCATCGGCGAATTGAGCCGCCGCCCCACCCTGCCCTTCAACGGCTACGCCGAGCAGGTGGCCGGCCTCTACGCGGGCATGGATCTGCGCCGCAATTACTGATCGTGAAGGCTCTCACCCGTTTCGGCCCCTGGCAGATGGCGGTGCACCTCGGGGCCTGGCTGCCCTTGCTCTGGCTGATCGGCGATGCCGCGGCTGGCCGGCTCAGCGTCAACCCGATCCAGGATCTCACCCTGCGCACGGGCAAGACGGCGCTGGCGCTGCTGACCCTCTCGCTGGCCGCGACGCCTGCGAATGCCCTGTTCCGGTTCCGCCCGGCGATCAAGGCGCGGCGGGCGTTGGGACTGTATGCCTTCGGCTACGCCCTGCTGCATCTCGGCATCTTCGTAGGCCTGGATTACGGCTTCGATCTCCGCCTGATCGGGCTGGAATTGGTGGAGAAGCGCTTTGTTCTGGCCGGATTCGCCGCGTTTCTCATCCTGCTGCCCCTGGCCATCACCTCCACCCGCGGCTGGCAGCGGCGGTTGGGCCGGCGATGGAAGCGCCTGCACCGCTGGGTGTACATCGCCGCCATCCTCGCCGCCGCCCACTACATCTGGCTGGACAAAGACCACGCCGGCGAGCCTCTGCTCTGGGCCGCGGCCATCGCCCTCCTCTTACTCATACGCCTACGAAAACGTTTTTTAATGATTAATGATTTCTCTACCGGACATTTTCATGAAGGATTAGCTCGGGAGGTAAATCGAAGCGAACAGGCAAAGTCCAGCCGACCTTGAGATGATGCTTGAACCAGTC
>JABWBG010000400.1 GCA_013360575.1 Caldilineales bacterium | reverse complement strand
AGGGCGACGCCGCGGGAGATGTAGTCGAGCGCGGGGCGGGTGCGGGCATCGAGGCGGACGAAAACCTCGCCGGTTGCGTGCGTCAGGGCCAGGTTGAGGGCGGCGGCAGCCAGACGCCGGGGATTGGGCAGCAGGGTGGCGTGGGCCTGGGCGGCGGCGAAATCACGGGCCAGTTCCGCCGCGCCGTCGCTGGAGCCGCCATCGAGCAGCAGGATTTGCAGGCGGTCGGCGGGGTAATCCTGGGCGAGCAGGGCGGCGAACAGGCCGGGCAGCAGGCCGGCATCGTTCCACAGCGGCACGGCCACCGTGACGGTCGGGAGCACACCGGCGGGCGGGGTCATGGCAGGGCGGCGAGGGCGCGGGGCAGGGCGTCCCACCAGGGCACGTTGGCGATGCCGGTTTGCAGGGTGCTGCGGGCGGCGGCGAGATCGCCGTTTTGTTGTTGCAGCGTGGCCAGATGGAGGTAGGCGGGGCCGTAAAGGGGGTCGAGATCGATCAGGGCGCGCAGCGCAGCCTGATCGGCCAGGAGCAGCGCCTGGCGGTTGCGCGTCTGGATGTCGTTGGGGGAGAGGGCGAGGGCGCGGGTGAACATGTCCAGGGCCGGGGCGTGGGCGGCGGCATCGACGGCGGCGCGCTGCCGCAGCCATTCGGCATAGGCGGCGGCGGTTTCGGGGGCCAGGGGTTGGGCGGCGAGGGCGCGGTCGTACAGGCCGGTGATGCGCCGGGCCTGGGGCGGATCGAGTGTGGCGTCGGCGGGGAGGGAGAGGTTTTCGGTGGGGACGATGCCGGCGGCGAGGACGTGATCGTGGGGGCTGAGGGTGAAGGCGCGGCGCATGGCGGCGCTGCGGGCAGTAGCATCGTTGGGAGAGAGGATGGCGGTTTTGTAGGCGATGTCGCCGAACACCGGCAGGTTGAGCAGGGCCAGCACGGGCAGGGTGGCGAGAAGGGCGGGCGTGAGCCGGCGGCGAGCCGGCGGCGCGATCAGCCAGATGGCCTGGCCGGCCAGCCAGAGCAACAGCCAGCCGTAGGCCAATTCGGCGCTCAGCCCGGCGCTGCGGTTGAGGGGAATGGCGGGCAGCAGAGTCAACGGCGGCAGGATCAGGGTGTGCCAGGTGCGGCGGATCTCGTGATCGTTGCGGGCGAGGACGTGGGCCGCGGCCAGCAACAGGATCAGGGCGGCCAGCCAGAGGAGGATGGACGCGCCGCCGCTGGCGCTGAGGCTGAACCCGAACAGGGCCAGGGCGATGCCGGCGAGGTGCAGCAGGGGAAGATCGACCGGGGCGGGCGCGGCTGTGGCGGGTGTCTGGGCCAGGATGAGGCCGGCCAGCGTCCAGAATAGCAGGTCGGGGGCATGGGTGGGGAAGCTGAATCCGAGCAGCAGCCAGCGCCCGGCCAGCGCGGCCAGCAGGAAGGCGGCGAGGGGCGGGGCGGCGTTGGCGGAATCCGCCGGCGGCGAGATCAACAAAGCCAGGATGAGGCCGACGAGCAGGCCGGCGGTCCAGCCCAGGGGGGCGGAGGCGGAACCGGCAAGCTCGGCGTTC
>JABWBG010000155.1 GCA_013360575.1 Caldilineales bacterium | reverse complement strand
GTGCAAGGGCGCCACCGGCTCGATCACCAGATGCGTGGCCGGGGCCACGGGGGCCGCAGTCAGATAGGGGTGGTACGTCCAGCCCAGATAGCCATCTTCCTGCCGCACGAAAGCCCAGCGATCTTGCTGATCCAGCACTTCCAGCAGCGCGCCATTGAGCAACTGGCTGAGTTGTTCGGCCAGGAACGAGGGCGCGGCGTGCAGGCTGGTGAGGTTGGCGGCCACAGCCATCCGGGGCGCCTGCCTGGCGCGCAAGATGCGCACACCCGCGGTCTCGAACAGCACGCCGGGGAAGTGGGCGGCCAGGGCTGTGTACAGGCTGGCAGCGGTGGCGGCATCCAGCAGGGCGCCGGAGAGGACGAAGCCCCCTTCGCCGGCCGGTTCCACCGTCACCTGGCAGAGATGCAACCGCGTATCGTTAAATTCCTGGCAAATAGCGGCCAGCGCCGCACGAATGGCGTCGATCATGGTCATGAAGTGTGGCGCAGGGTGACGCCGATCCCAGGATCGAGCGGCACGCGCATCCGCCCCTGCGCATCGAAGCGGACGCCGGCAAAGGGATCGTTGGTGATGAGAAGGGGGGCGTCCAGGTCGATCCAATCGGCCAGGCCGCTGAGTTGGGCGGCGGCGGTGACGCCGAGCGAGGTTTCAATCATGCAGCCCAGCATGACTTTGAGGCCCAGGGCGCGGGCGCGGCGCAGGATGGCAAGCCCAGGCGCCAGGCCGCCAACTTTCATCAGCTTCAGGTTGATGCCGCCCACGCCCACCGCGGCCAGGCGTTCCAGGTCTGCCAACGATTGCAGCGATTCATCCGCCACGATGGGGATGGGGCTGCGCGCCTGCACAAAACCCATGCCGCTGATATCCTCTTTGGCCACCGGCTGTTCGATCAGTTCCAGATCGAAGCGGGCCAGGCGGTCGACATGCCGCGCGGCTTCCTCCGGCGTCCAGGCGGCGTTGGCGTCGATGCGCAGCCGCGCATCGGGCCGGGCGCGGCGCACGGCTTCCACGCAGGCTTCATCCTCCTCCCCGCCCAGTTTGATCTTGAGCACAAGAAATGCTGCCGCCTTCGCGGCCAGGCGCGCCATCTCCGCCGGTGTATCCAGGCTGATGGTGAAAGAGGTGGGCATATCCTGGGCCGGCGGGGGCGCATCCAACAGGCGATGCAGGGGCAGCCCGCGGCGGCGGGCGAGGCGATCGTGCAGCGCCAGATCGAGGGCGCAGCGGGCCGGGGCCGGGCCGGCCTGCCCGACCCAGTCGGCGATCTCCGGCAGATCTTGCGGCCAGGGTCGAGTCTGCGCCGCGGCCTGCGCCCAGAAGGCAATAATCGCCTCATCGCTGATGCCGTAATAGGGCGGGATGGCGCTCTCGCCCCAGCCGGCATCCCCTGCCAGCCGCAGCCAAAACGCCTGCCGCGTCTCGCTGACGCCGTAGGAGACGCGAAAAGGCGTACGCAATTGCAGGGTCAGGGCCTGCCATGTCCAGGGCGGGGTGGGATTCATGGGGAGAGAGGAGAGAGGAGAGGGGAGAGGGGAGAGGGGAGAGGGGAGAGGGGAGAGGGGAGAGGGGAGGGTCCAGCGGTCGGAGCGCTGGGCGCAACGAAGTTGCGCATGCGCTCCGACCGCTTGGGTCACGGCATGGGGTCGCGGGACGCGATTATATCACCGCCGCCCCCGCTTGATCGCATGGCAAGGGCCGGCGCGGCGCTCAGCTTTCTGGCGGCCACCAGCCCGCCTGTACCCACAAAGATCGGGCCCCGACGATCTCCTCATGATTCATATGCAATAGATCGACGGTGACGCGCCCGCATGCGGTCAATCCAATGATCTCCGCGCCATCCTTGCTCCAGGAGAAGTGTTCTAGCCAGCGTTGACGTCGCGGATTGAAAAGGGGCACCCATTCGCCGCTGCGCCCATCGTATCCGTGCGTGCGGCGTCCTTTGTAGCGATTGCAGGCGGTACACGCCAGCCAGAGGTTATCTTCCACCGTCAGTCCTCCGGCGACTTCGGGCAAGATGTGCTCGATCTCCAGCGCCGCGCCGGTAATCGCTTGCGGCGTCAGACAGTAGCCACAGCGTTGACCGGCTACCGTCTCCACAGCAGCGCGTAGTTGTGGTGAGATGTAGCTCTTGGCCACCGATCAAGCTGTGGTGAACGCCGGTATTTTGTGGCCCCGCCACTTGAGTAAGGCCAGCGCGTAGGACTTGCGCAGCATTAGACGGTTGGCGTCCGCCTGCAAACGATCGAGGTGGGCTTCCTCTTCCAGGCCGAGCGGGGCCTGTTTGTGCTTGCGTAACAGATCGCTCCGTTCCTGTTGCGCTGCTGCAGGCGTTTCTTCACGCGCCGCGCGCCACAACTGCTGATCCGTCCACGTCTCCATCGCTTCCAACTCGCCGCGATAGCGCGACGGCACCTTATCCAACGAGGGCAGGCTGCTCTCAACGATCTTGAGCAGCGCCAACGAGACCGGCTGACCCAGGCCTTCGGCCGCGCGCTCAACCTTCCTGAACAGCACTTCGGGGAGATCCACCGTCACGGAATGGGCGCTCATGAACCACGATCCTGCGTGAATGAAGGGACTGGCATCACGCCAGCCATCCGGCATCCAAACCTCGGCCAACGTGGCCGCGGCGCTGCGTCTGGATGCGCATGCGCATTGTAGCATGCCCGCCTGAGGCAGACAAGGGTGTGCTGATTTGGGAGGCGGGGGAGGTCAAGCGGTCGGAGCGCTGCGAGCGCTGGGGTCGCAACGAGGAGACCGGGAGTCGGTGAGGGTCAAGCGGTCGGAGCGCTGCGAGCGCTCCGACCGCTGGGTCACGACAGAAAGCAGAAGTCTTACGAAACCTGCTCCACCCCCACCGGCAGATCCATGGCGATCGGCGGGCGCTCGCCTTTGCGGAAGAGAATCTCGCCCCGCTTCAACGCCTCCGGGTCGGCAGGATCGCCCTCCACCACGGCGTCGATGATGATCAACTCGCCGGTAGCGAACTCGCCCTCCAGCAGGCGCTTGCTCAGCGGGCTTTCGATGGCGCGTTGCAACACGCGGCGCAGGGGCCGGGCGCCGTAATCGGGGTCATAGCCCCTGGCCGCCAGCACCCGTCGGGCCAGATCGGTCAACTCGATCTCCAACGCCTGCTCTTCCAGCCGGCCCGCCACCTCTGCCGCCTGCAAATCCACGATCTGCAACACCTGATCCGGCGTCAACACGTGGAAGGGGATGATCTCATCCACCCGGTTGAGGAATTCGGGGCGGAAAGTGCGCTTCAGATCCTTCTGAATGTCGCCAAGCAGGCGATTTTCATCCACGCCCGCCTCCCCGCCGAACCCGATGCGCCGGGTCTCGGTAACGCGGTGAGAGCCGACATTCGTGGTCATGATCAACACCGTGTTGCGGAAATCGACCAGCCGGCCCTGGCCATCGGTGAGACGGCCATCCTCCAAGATCTGCAACAGCGCGTTCCACACCTCTGGATGCGCCTTCTCCAGCTCATCGAAGAGGATGACCTGATAGGGCCGGCGGCGCACCGCCTCGGTCAATTGCCCCCCCTCGTCATAGCCCACATAGCCGGGCGGCGCGCCAAACAGCCGGCTGACCGTGTGCGGCTCCCGGTATTCGCTCATGTCGATGCGCAGCAGCGCGTCCTCATCATCGAAAAGAAACTCGGCCAGCGCCCGCGCCAACTCCGTCTTGCCCACGCCGGTGGGGCCCAGGAAGATGAAGGAGCCGATGGGGCGTTTGGGGTCCTTCAACCCCGCCCGCGAGCGACGGATAGCGTCGGACACCGCCGCGATCGCCTCCTCCTGGCCGATGATGCGTTTGTGCAGGAATTCTTCCATGCGCAGCAGCTTCTCCGTCTCCGATTCCAACATCTGGCTGACGGGGATGCCGGTCCAGGCGTGCACCACCTGCGCCACCTGCGCCTCGCTGACAACGCCATCCAGCCCGGCCTGCTCCTGCCACACCGCCGAGCGCAGCTTGATCTCCCGCTCCAGGCGGATGCCCTCGGTTTTGTGGATGGCGGCCTCTTCGTAATTGCGGCTGTCCCAGGCCGTCTCCTCTTGCACGCGGGCGGCGGCATGGGCGCGGCGCAACTCTTTCAGCTCCGCCGGTTCCGAATGCATGGCCACGCGCATCTTGGCGCCCGCTTCATCCAGCAGATCGATCGCCTTGTCCGGCAGTTGGCGGGCGGTGACATAGCGATGCGAGAGTTGCACCGCGGCGCGGATGGCGTCATCCGTGTAGGAGACTTCGTGATGCGCCTCGTAGCGGTGGCGCAGGCCCTGCAAAATGGCGATCGCTTCCTCCGCCGTCGGCTCATCCACCCAGATGGGCGCGAAGCGGCGCTCCAGGGCCGCGTCTCGCTCGATCTGCTGGCGGAATTCGTCGGGTGTGGTAGCGCCGATCACGCGCAATTCCCCGCGGGCCAGGGCCGGCTTCATCATATTGCTGGCGTCCATGGCCCCGCTGGCCGCGCCCGCGCCCACCACCGTGTGCAATTCGTCCACGAACAGGATGATCTCCCCCTTTGCCTCGCGCACCTCATCCATCACCCCTTTCAATCGTTCCTCGAACTCCCCGCGAAAGCGGGTGCCCGCGATCATCGCCCCCAAATCCAGGGCCATGATCCGTTTGCCCGCCAGCAGGCTGGGCACATCATCATGGACGATGCGCTGCGCCAGCCCCTCCACGATGGCGGTCTTGCCCACGCCCGCCTCGCCGATCAGCACTGGATTGTTCTTGGTGCGGCGGCTGAGGATCTGGATCACGCGCAGGATCTCCCCCTCGCGGCCGATCACCGGGTCCAATTTGTCTTGCGCGGCCAGGGCGGTGAGGTCGCGGGCGTAGCGCTCCAGGATGCGCAGGCGGGACTCGGCCCGCGCGTCTTCCATCTTCTTGCCCTGGCGCAGCTCGGCGATGGCGCGGCCGATCGTCTCTTTGCTCAGCCGATAGCGCTTCAGCAAATCCGCGCTGGGTGTGTTGCGCTCGCTGGCAATGGCCAGCAGCAGGTGCTCGGTGGAGATGTACTGGTCGCCCAGGCGCTCCGATTCTTCCGCCGCGATCTGATTCAGACGGTTGAGGCGGGGGGTGATGTAGATCTGCCCGGTAGCGCCGCCCATGCTGGGGCCGCTGCCGCGCGGCGATCGTTTGAGTATCTCTTCCAGGTCTCGCTGCACCTGTTCGGGATTTATTTTGAGATGGCCGAGCAACTGGCGCACCGTGCCATCCGCTTGTTCCACCAGGGCCAGAAAGATGTGCTCGGTGTCGGCCTGGCTGTGTTGGAAACGATTGAGGATCTCGTAGGCGCGCATGAACACATCTTGAGCGCGCTCGGTATAACGTTCGAACTGCATCATGGGTGGGGTCAGCTCCGATTATCAAACAGCAATGGCGTCAGAGAAAGTGGCTTTCACTATACGCCCGCCGGGTGGGCGGCAACGTAGGCTGCACACCCATTTTGGCCAACGCAGATACTTTTCATATGCGCAGGCTCATTCGCGATACACGCGCACGCGGCGATTAGGCTCGCGGCCGTAGGAATGGGAGATGAAATTGGCGTCGCGCACCAGGCGGTGTTGCTGGCGGCGCACTTCTGGCGGCTGCGGCGAAAGCTCCACCACCGGCGCGCCCGCGTGCACCTTTTCCAACGCCTGCCGCGCCTCTTCCAGGGCCAGACTCACCGGCTCGCGGCTGGCCACCTTCAGCGCAAAGATATCGGCCAGCAGCATCTCCATCTGATGCACCGTGTTGGAACGCAGGACATAGACGGGAATGCCCCGGCCTTCGGCGTCGACGATCGGCTGCGGACGCTTGCGATAGTAATTTTTCAGGGTGATGGCAATGTCGGCGTTGTGCAGTTCGCCGGTGATCTCGATGGGCACGCCCAGGTTCTGGGCCGCGGCCCGCAGCCGGTTCTGGCCGATGCCGTAACAGAAGACGCGCATCACCTGCCCGGAGGGGCGGCGCGGCGCCTCGGCCGGGAAGCTCTTCTCCAGCGGCAGAGGACGCTGATCGCCCAGGAGCGGGCGGTGGCCGCCCTCGCCCGGGCGGTGATCGCCATTGCGCGACCGGGGCGCGACTTCTTCCTGCCAGGCCTCTGCCCGCTCGATGATGATGGCGCCCTGCTCATCGCGCAGCCGCGTTTCTGGGGCCGGCTGTCGCCCGCGCAGCAGCGCATCCACCGCCCTGGCCACATCATGATGCACGACCAGATGCTGGCGGTCCACGATCTCGATCAGCACATCGAAAGTGGGCGGGGCGCGGCGCTCCAGCACAGCCTTTTGCGTGCCGCGGCGCCGCGCCTCCTCATCCGAGAGGGTCACCGACTCGATGCCGCCGACCAGATCGGAGAGGGTGGGGTTGAGCAGCAGGTTGTCGAGGGTGCGCCCGTGCGCGGTGCCGATCAGTTGCACGCCCCGCTCGGCGATGGTGCGGGCCGCTTCTGCCTCCAGCGCCCGCCCGATCTCGTCGATGATCACCACTTCTGGCATGTGGTTTTCCACAGCCTCGATCATCACCTCGTGCTGCAACGAGGGCGTGGGCACCTGCATCCGCCGCGAGCGGCCAATGGCCGGGTGGGGGATGTCGCCATCCCCGCCGATCTCGTTGGAGGTATCGACGATGACCACCCGTTTTTTCTGGTCGGCCAGCACGCGCGCAGCCTCGCGCAGCAGCGTGGTCTTGCCCACGCCAGGCCGGCCCAGCAGCAAGATGCTCTGGCCGCTGGTGATGATATCTTCGATGATATCGATGGTGCCGTACACCGCCCGGCCCACGCGGCAAGTCAGCCCCACAATCTTGCCCTGGCGGTTGCGGATGGCGGAGATGCGATGCAGGGTGCGGGCAATGCCGGCGCGGTTGTCCTCGGTGAACACGCCGATGCGGTCGATGACAAAGTCGATATCCGCTTCGGTCACTTCCTGGGCCAACAGTTCCACAGCGCTGCTGCTGAAGCGGGCTTCCGGCGGCCGGCCCAGATCGAGGATGATCTCGATCAGATCGCTGCTGCGGTTGAGGGTGTGCAGACGTTCGCGGATCGCTGGCGGCAGCACATCGAGTAAAACGTCCAGATCGTCGGTAATTCGTTGTTGCATAGCTTCAAAAATACAGGATACCCGGCGGCGGCCATGCGATCCCTCAAATCCCGAAGGGAGAGGTGGTGGCTTCGGCCAATTCACGCGCGGGCGTGGCCACGGGTTGTTTGATAAAGCTGGTGGTGTGTTTGACCAGGCGGGTGAGGGAAGGGCCAGGCTCGAAGCCGCGCTGCCTGAGCAGAGGCCCGAAACTGCTCTGGTACGGGCGCAGCGCGCAGTAGATGGGGTGGGGCGGGGCCTCTGCCAGGTCGCACAGGCACTGGGCCAGGAGATGATCCACGGCTTCGAGGCCGGCGGCGCCCCCCAGCAGCCGCAGCCAATGGCCGCTGCGCCCCTGGCGGACGAAAGCCGCCGCGGTGATGCCCTCTTGTCCCTCGTAGACGTAGCCGCGGGTATGTTCCGGCTGCCACCAGAAGTGCAAGTCCAGCGGCGTAGCCGGATCGCCATTGGCGGCCAATGTGCCTTCGGCCTGCTGCACCAATGGGGGAGTGTAGGTGCTGTGCAGCCGTTGCAGCGCGAAGCTGTCTTCCTGACGCTGCCGGCGAATGCCGCCGACAGGTGCGGACGGCGGCGGGGCAATGGTCAGGTGAAAGAGCGTCTCCTGGATGTAGGCCACGAAGCCGCTTTGCTGGGCCAGGGGCAGGGCCGGATCCTGCGCGGGCAGGCAGAGGAAGAGGCGCTGGATGCCCTGCCCGCCGGCGCTGGCAATCAGATGCGCCAGCAGGGCCAGGCAGACTGCGTCCTGCTGCGGGCTTTCGCCCGGCGGGGGGGCGATGGCGAGGATGTCGGCCTCTGCCCGGCCTGGCCGTTTCAGCGCCTGCACAAACCCTGGCTCGGCGCCGGCCCCCAGGTGCAGAAAGGTGGCCGCGCCGCTGCCATGCCAGGGCAGGGGCGCGGTCACCGCCATCCACAAAGGGGAGCGCTGCCGGACAAGGTGATGCTCGATTTGCAAGGTGGCGCTGCGTCGGGCCAGCCGGTGCAGGCGCCAGCCATCGCGCAGGCTGAAGGGTCGGATCAAGGGTGGCGCAGGGTGTGAGCAAGGGAAAGAACGAAGCAGCGGGCGGCAGGCCCGCCGACTTTCTCATTATACCACTGATCTGCCACTTTCATGTTGTGGCGTCCCCCTCTTTTTGCCCTGGCATAACGGCTCACTCCGGAGTAAAAAACCCCTAAAGGTTTTAAAAACCTTTAGGGGTTTTTGTTATTAATCGTTAATAATTAACAATTAATGGTTGATTATGGCCGCACGTGGCCCTCTCCCAGCACGATCCATTTGTACGTGGTCAGCTCGGTCAGGCCCATAGGCCCGCGGGCGTGCAATTTCTGGGTGCTGATCGCCACCTCCGCGCCCAGGCCCAGCTGCCCGCCATCGTTGAAACGGGTAGAGGCGTTGACGAAGAGGGCAGCGCTGTCCACTTCGTTCAAAAAGCGCTGCGCGTGCGACCAGGTCTCGGTGAGGATGCCGTCGGAATGGCCGGTGCTATGGCGGCGGATGTGGGCGATGGCTGCCTGCAGATCGGGCACGACCTGCAAGCCCAGAGTCAGGCCCAGCCATTCGGTGTCGAAATCCTGCGGCCCGGCCGGCTGCACCGCGGGGTGGGCCAGCAGCGCCTGCGCGGCCGGGGCCGCCCGGAAGATCACCCCGCTGGCGGCCAGATGCGCGACCACGCGGGGCAGGAAGGCCGGCGCCACCGCCTCGTGCACCAGCAGGGTGTCGAGGGCGTTGCACACGCTAGGCCGCTGCGTTTTGGCGTTGTGGATGATGGGCAGGGCTTTGTCCAGATCGGCGCTGGCGTCGACGAAGAGATGGCAGATGCCGATGCCCCCGGTGATGACGGGGATGGAGCTGTTTTCGCGACAAAATTGATGCAGGCCCGCGCCCCCGCGGGGAATGATCATGTCCACGTACTCGTGCAGGCGCAGCAACTGCCCGACGCGATCGCGATCTGGATCGGTGATGGCCTGCACCGCGGTTTCGGGCAGGCCCAGCGCGGCCAGGGCTGTGTGCAGCGCCGCCAGGATGGCGAGATTGCTGCGCCCGATCTCTTTGCTGCCGCGCAGGATGGCGGCGTTGCCGGTCTTCAGGCAGAGCGCGGCGATGTCGATGGTCACATTGGGCCGGGCCTCGTAGATCAGGCCGATCACGCCCAGGGGGGTGCGGCGGCGGCTGACGCGCAGGCCGTTGGGCAGCACGCGGGCGTCGAACTCGGCCCCGATGGGGTCGGGCAGGCCGGCGACGGCGCGGGT
>JABWBG010000154.1 GCA_013360575.1 Caldilineales bacterium | reverse complement strand
GACTGGTTCAAGCATCATCTCAAGGTCGGCTGGACTTTGCCTGTTCGCTTCGATTTACCTCCCGAGCTAATCCTTCATGAAAATGTCCGGTAGAGAATAGTTGGCCAAGCCCAGATCTTAATAGGTTTTTGAGTTTCGATTTTGCGGAAACCATCAGAAATTGGGGTGATTGGCGAAATCAGCCAGGACAAACGAAGACGTACATCATCCAATCCAAATGGTGCAGTAATCCCGAACATGTCGCAGAATGCACCAATCGGGCTATAGCTTACCGGGAGATGCGTTTCAGTCTGGCGGCATCCACCATGCTGGATGCATACCACAGTTACCTTCATTTGGAGCCAAGCGAAGAACAGCTCACCCCGACAGGCAAGGCCGTCCCGACCTGGTTTGATGAATATGCTGTATACCCTGGAAACAAAGCCGCAACCACGATTGCGGACAAACAGAAAGGGATCGGTTGGTTGGGTTGGCCGACCTCAGAGATGACGGCAATCAATTTGGATGGGACTTTAGGAGACACTATTCAATCTGCATTAAACCGATCAGATTGGATTGACTACATCAACAATCATGCCTGGTTGAGGTACTTTGAGCATGGTGTAGCGCTACTCAATCCGACGGGCGGACTCATTGAAGCCGCTGAAATGCCTGTTCTGGACGGTGAGTTTAGAAGAATAGATGGGACACAAAGGGGTTATGGAAATTATACTGTGAACAATGGAGCAATGTGGGTGGGGCCGACCAAACCGGAAGACGCCCTACCGCCCTATGATGGCTTACTATTGATTCGAGACGAGATTAACAATAACGTCCAGGAATTGGAATTAACCGTCACCCAAGATAGTCAATCCGGCTCTTACTACCACCGATCTATCTATGGCGATCCACCTCCCGGATGCGCAGAAAACAGATGGTGCAATTTCCGTCATGAAGGAGCTACCCTAATTGGAGTTGATTGGGAAAACACTTCGATTTCCAACGGTGTACTCAAATTCACAATTCCGAGTGAGGCTCAATTGACTAGCACGTCTCATATAGAGGAATCGCGCCTTTCTCTTTATGTTGACTCAAACATCAACTCGAATCCAAGACTATGGATCGACACCAATATTGAAAACAGGCCGCTAGTGCGATGGTATAGCAATTACGGTGAGGGCTGGGCAACTTCTCCTAACCTCCGAAATCTCATTTCTGGCGGGACAGATACACTGACTTTTTATCTGCAATCCGACTTTGTCGAATCTCCCTTCTCCTTCCGCGCTTTGGAGTACGGTTCCGGTGAATTCGCTTCTGTATTGACAATCCACTACCATAATTCAGGGGGGAGTGGAGAGATCAACGATCCAACAGTCGTGTTTCAGCATGGCGTTGATGGCTACGCCGGCGGTGAAGACACGCACATCGTTACATCTGGCTGGGAATCACCGACGCCTCACGACACTTTCCCCGTCATCTATCTTCGCACCAGTCGCGATGAAGATGAAGTCAAGTCTTCCCTTGTTCGTTTTGACGGAATTTCGTTGCCCACAAATGCACAGATCACCAATGCGGTTGTGGCATTCTACTACAATGGACAATCCGTCAACGGCGGTGCGATCAATGTCCACCTGTCCGGTCCTTATCCCGACTGGTTGGCTCCTCAAACAACCTGGACCAACTTCCAAAATAACCAGAATTGGCAAGTGGACGGAGTTAAGGGCATTGATGATCGTCAGGTTTATCTCAGTGAACGGGTCGTCGACTATACTGAAGTCGGCTCCTGGCTATATTTCAATGTCACCAATCTGGCCCAACAGGGTGTTTATGAATATGTGCTCCATGCCTCCAGTTTGGGCGTCAACAAAGACATCAAGATCCCTTCCAACGAGTATTGGAACCCGGCCCTCCGCCCCAAGCTGATGATCTGGTGCACACAATAGCTTTTGCCCCGATTCACCATCAAGGAGTTTGTATGATGAAAAGCTTACCTGGTCGCTTTGTCTTGAATGCGCTCTTGTTGCTTGTCCTTTCAATGATGCCCGCTCTGCCTTTGTCTGCACAGAGTGGGAATCCTCCAGCGTTCACGCCGGCTTCGATCCGATTTGAAGACGATGTCATTTCTGTGACCGTGGACGGCGATAACGCTTATGTGGGAACATACACAAAACTTTATATCCTGGACACCACACATCCCATGAATCCTCGTACAACAGGCAGTCTTGACATTCCTGTTTTAGATGCAGTGATCGAGGACAAAATGATGTATGCGACAAGCGGTTCATACTTGTTGGTGATGGATGTCACCGATTCTGCATTTCCGCAAATGCTAAGTATGAATAGAATGCCTTCTGGCTCGCACAAAGCGATTGCGCTTTTTGATACGCACGTTTACATCGGTCATAACACCGGCTTGGCGGCAATTAATGTGTCAGACCCCTATTCTCCCACGCTGGTGGGTAACCTCGAATATGTGGTAGGAGGGGTGAATGGTATCGAAATTAGAGAAGTGGTTACTGATATGGGTCAACGCAGATATGCGTATCTCGCCACGCAGCGGAATCGTGTCTGGGAGGGGTTCTACGGCGGAGGATTACGCATCGTCGATGTCACCGATCCCGCTGATATGCAGCAAATCTACCCATGCCGTAGTGCAATCTGCCCTACGGATTGCGATATGTTAGATCTCGCAGGTGAAGGTGACTACATTTTTACGATCCAAGCTATTGATCACGAGAATGATAGACTCTACATTCACGATATTTCTGATCCAGATGCTATCCAAGAAGTAGCCTTTCATGAGATGTCGCAGCCCGCTTGGCATGTCGCCGTACAGAACAACCAAGCGCATGTGGCAACAGGCAGCGCGCTCGAAAACTTTGGCTCTATCCAAACATTCGATGTGACCGACAAAGCCAATCCCAGACAGGTAGGATTACACGGGATAGAAGTCAACCCAATTAATGCCCGGCTGGCGGCGTCGCCGGCCTGTCTCTTCGTGCCGCAGGGAGCCAGGGGCTTGAAGATCCTGTGCGAGTCCACCATCACCCCCACCCCACCATCTTTGGTGTACCTGCCGATGGTGCAGGCGGCGGGGTGAAGCAGGCCCAATCAGCACCCGCGCAAGTGATACTCGCCGCCAGCGACACGGTCGCCATACCCGGCCAGAAATTGCAGCAGGCTGTGCACATCGGCAAAGTTGCTGACCATGCCCAGCGAAGCCCGCAGCGCCCCTTTGGGTTTGTCGCCCAGGCACTCCTGATAGCGGTCGAGATCGAAATGGCCATTCTGCGTGGCCAGTTCGGCGCAGCGCCGCACCTCGGCGGCGCCGTGCGTGAGGCTGTACTCGCCGGCGCCGGGGTTGCAAAAACACCCCGCCCGGATCGAAATCCCGGCCGCGGTCGCCTCCGCCTCGATCAGTTGGAAGGGGAAGACGTGCCCGGCGGGGTCGAGGACGTTGAACGGGATCGTGCCCCCGCGACCCTCGGCGTCGCCCGGGCCGTAGATGTGGATGATGGGCGCGGCGTTGCTGTGGCGCAGGGCCTGCATCTCGCCTAGCAAATACGTGGTCAGGGTCATGACCCGCTCGTGAATGGCCTCGATGCCTATCTCGTCCAGCAAGCTCAACCCCAGGCTGATGGCGGGCAAGCCCAGATAATTGACCGTGCCCTCTTCGAAGGCTTCGTGGTCGGGGGCCATGATGTGCAGATCGGCTTTGGTGGAGACCAGGCGCACGGTGCCGCCGGCGAACCAGGGCCGCTGCAATTTCGCCAGCGCCTGCCGCCGGGCCAGCAGCGCCCCGATGCCCGTGGGATAACCGAACATTTTATAAAACGAAATCGCCGCGAAATCGGGCTGCACCTGGCCCAGGTCGAGGCGATTGGAGGGAACGAAGGCAGCGGCGTCGAGCAGGACATCGTAGCCAAGCTCGCGGGCGAGATTGACCCAGGTCAGCGGGTGCTGCACGCCGGAGAAATTGGATTGGGCGGGAAAGGCGAAGAGTCCAGCCGCGCCGGACCGCGACGGATCGAGATAGGGCGTGATGTCGGGGGCGCGCAGGCTGTCGGGATCGAGCGGGATGTAGGTGATGGCGGCGCCGCGGGCGCGGGCGAATTCGCGAATGCCGTGCACCGAGTTGTGGTTATCCGCCACCAACAGGAAGCGCTTGTCCGGGCCGAAGGGATAACTCTCGGCCAGCAGCTTCAGCGCGCCGCTGGCATTGGCGGTGAAGATGACCGTATATTCGTCTGCATCCGCCCGGAAATAGCGGAGCACGTCCGCCCGCGCTCGCTCCACCAGCGCCGTCGCCGCCAGCGAGGTCGGGTTCTGCGAATGCGGATTGCCCAGGACTGTTTGCAGCAGCAGATCGGCGTGCGCCTGCACCAACCTGCCGGCATACAGGCCGCCGCCGGTGTAATCGAGATAGACCTGACCCTGATCATCCAGCCGGGCGAACTCGCGGCGGCGCAGATCATCCAGCGCCTGCGTTTTTTGATAGGCGGGATGAGCGGCGAGAAAGGCGGCGAAGGCGCTGTGATTGAGCATAAGCGGGGCCTCCGTGGGGCGTGGGGCGTAAAACGTAAAACGTAAAACGTAAAACGTGGGGCGTGAGGCGTGAGGCGTGAGGCGCACCAATCTACCAATCTACCAATCTACCAACCAACCAACCAACCAACCAACCACCCACCCACCCACCCCCCCTACCCCACCTCCCCCAACAGCCAGCGATGGTGCGCCCAGATCGCTTTGATCTGCCAGGGCAGGCGGGCGTGATCGAGCCAGGCGTATTTGAGCACGCGCTGGCGCAGGTCGGGCTGGGCGCCGGTGTAATAGGCCATGGTGCTCCAGGCCCAGCCCTCGCCCGTGAACTGATCCTCCAGCTTTTTGCTGCGGATGCCCAGCTTTTTCAGCACCTCGTTGGCGGGCATGACCGTGTCGGGCCAGGGCGGCACGTCGATCACGCCGGTGGCGATGATCTTGACCCCGGCGGCTTCCAACGTGCGCCGGATCAGGCCGATGTTCACCCAGCGTTCGGCGATGGTGGGGAAGAAATCGCGGTCGAGCAGCCATTTGCGCATCCAATAGCCCACTTGCAGGGTGTTGGGCATGGCCACGAACACCAGTTTGCGGCTGACTCTGGCCATCTCCCGCAGCAGGGCGGCGGCGTCGGGCAAGTACCACAGCGCCGCCCAGTTCCAGGCCAGATCGACCGAGTTGTCGGGCAGGGGCAGGCTGCCCCACTGATCGGGCGAGATGGGTGTGATGGTAGGGTGCAGGCCCAGCTCGGCCCAGATGCGCTGGACGTGGGTAGCGCGGTCGGGCGTATCATCCAGCAGGGTCACGTCGCAGCCGGCCTGGGCGAAGGGGATGCTGTTGATGCCGCTGACGCCGGCCATGCCGTAGATCGGCGCTTCCAGCACGCTGCCGATGGCATGGCGGCGGCGCAGATCCTCCAAAAAATCGTTGAGCACAAAGCGCTCGTAGACGAGGCCCAGGCCTTCGTTGTAGTCGGTCAGGTATTTTTGCCAGATGTGGCGTTGGGCGTGGCCGGTGGGTGGGGTCATGGGCGTGTCCTCGTGCAAGGGGGGGCTGCATCGTAGCACAGAGGGGAGGAGAGGAGGTAATCTGCCGCCGCACAAGCCATCGTCCAACATCGTTCTGGCCAGGGGGTGGGAACGCAGCCCAATTGACAATTGCCGGGCAACGATTGACAATGCCCCGCATGAAGTCCTTCCGCCCCCGCCAGCGCGCCCTGCTGATCGCCCTGCTGCTGCTGGCCTTTGCCCTGCGCCTGCATCGCCTGGGCGCGGACAGCCTGTGGTACGACGAGGGTGTCAGCGCCCTGCTGGCGGCCAAGCCCCTGCCGGCTATGTGGGCGCACACCGCCGGCGATATCCATCCGCCCCTGTATTACGCGCTGCTGCACCTGTGGACCGGGCTGGCGGGACGCAGCGAATTCGCCCTCGCCTTCCTCTCCCTCTGGTTCGGCATGGCCGCGCTGCCCCTGGCCGCCCAGATCGGTCGCCGGCTCTACGGGCCTAGCGCCGGCCTGCTCGCCGCCTTCCTCGTCGCCATCAGCCCTTTTGCCATTTGGTACGCGCAGGAAGTGCGCATGTACACCCTGGGCAGCTTCCTGCTCCTGCTCCTGCTGGCGCTCAGCCTTGCCCTGCTCCGCCGGCCCCGGCCCCGGCCCGCGCTCTTTGTGGGCATCGCCCTGCTGGCTGCTCTGGCCCTGTGGACACTCTATTACAGCGCCTTTGCCCTGTTGGCGCTCAATCTCTTCCTCATTCCCTGGCTGTTCTGGCGGGCACAGGCCCGGCTCTGGCCCTGGCTGCTGGCGCAGGCCGCGGCGCTGGCCCTCTATTTGCCCTGGCTGCCCATCGCCCTGCGCCAGGCTTTCGATCCCCCTGTGCCGCCCTGGCGCGATCCCCTGCCCTGGCGCGATCTACTGTTGCAAGCCGCCCGCGAGGGCAGCGTGGCCCTGGCTTATGGCCAGACCCTCGACCCTGCGCAGTGGCAGCCTCTGGCCGCGCTCATCCTGCTCGCGGCCCTGGCCAGTTGGCGATCCCGCGCCCGCGCGGCTACGGCCCTGCTCTGGATGGCCAGCCTCGGCCCCCTGGCCCTCATCCTCGCCGCCTCTCTCCTCTTCACGCCCCTCTATCATGTCCGCTATCTCAGCCTCTACGCCGCGGCTTTCCCCATCCTCCTTGCCGCCGGGCTGCTGCATCTTGCCCGCTCGGCCCGTGGGCGCTGGCTGAGCTTGCTGATCGGCCTGCTCCTCCTCGCCGGCTCGACCCTGAGCCTGCGCAACTATTACGGCGACCGCTTCGCCTACGAGGCCGCGGACGATCTGCGCGGGGCCGTGCGCCTGATCTACGACCGGATCGGCCCCGGCGAAGCCCTGCTCATCGACGCCGGCTACCTCTACCCCGCTTTCCTCTATGATTGGCCGGGGGAGATCGCCTGGCTGGGCCGCCTCAGCGATCTTGATCAGGCCCCGGCCCCGGACGCGGGCCTGATCGTGGCCCTCGCTGGCCATGTGGATGGCGATCCCGGCATTGGCTGGGGCGACCCGGCCAGCGATTTCTACGCCATCAGCCGGGCAGAGACCGCGGCCCGCCTGACCGACCTCTTCGCCCGCCATCACACCCTCTGGCTGCTGCGCGGCTACGATACTGTCAACGACCCGCAGGGCTTCATTCGCGACTGGCTGGCCGATCATGGCCAGTTGCTGCACGACCAGGTCTTCCCCGGCCAGAGCTTCATCCGTGTGCAGGCCTGGCGCACCACGCAAACCCCGCGCCGCGCCCTGCCCGCGCAGGTGCAGCCCCTCGTGCAGGAATTCAGCGGCGGCATCCGGCTGCTGGGCTACCTGCGCGACCCCGCGGCCCCGCCCCTGCGCCTGACCCTGTTCTGGCAGCGCCGCGGCGCCATCGATCGCGACTGGAAAGTGTTCGTGCAGTTGCTCTCCGCGCAGCAGGAGGTGATCGCCCAGGATGACGCATCGCCCCTGCGCGGGCTGTACCCCACCAGCCGCTGGCAGCCGGGCGAGATCGTCGAATCCACCTTTATTCTGCGCCTGCCGGCCCCGCCGCCCCCCGGCTCCGGCCCCTTCAGCCTGATCACCGGGTTCTACGACGAGGGCAGCGGCGCCCGCCTGCCCCTCGCTGCCGGGGGGGATGCAGTGCAGCTGGAGGTGTGGGAGGGGCGCTGACGCGCGTCAGCCCCGGTTCATCTCCCAGATCAGCCGCAGCCCGATCAGCGTCAGCCAGGGCTCCACCCGTTCGATCACCGGCGTTTCCGCCGCGATCAGGGCGGCATCCTCGCCGGTGGCGATCACACGCATGCCCTCGCCCAGCTCCTGGCGAAAGCGGGCGACCATGCCTTCGACCAAACCGGCAAAGCCGAACAGCAGCCCCGACTGCATGCTTTCGGTGGTGTTGCGCCCGATCGCCCGCTCTGGCCGGGCCAGGGGGATGGCAGCCAGTTGGGCGGCGCCGGCGCCCAGCGCGTCTGCGGCCATGTGCAGGCCGGGGGCGATGGCATGGCCGAGATAATCACCCTCGGCGTCGAGCGCGTCGAAAGTGAGGGTGGTGCCGCAATCGACCACGCACACCGGGCCGCCGAACAGGGCCTTGGCCGCGGCCGCGTTCGCCACCCGATCCGCGCCCAATTGCCGCGGGGCCTCGCGGCGGATGCGCACACCCGTCTTCACGCCCACGCCCACGATCAGAGGAGGCTGGCCCACGGCGCGGCGGCACACCTCTGTCCACACCGGGGTCAAGGCCGGGGCCACGCTGGCCAGGATGGCGGCCTGGGGCGCGGATTCCAGCCCGGCCTGAGCCAGCAGCGCGTGCAGTTGCAGGGCGTATTCATCGGCGGGGCGGCCCTTCTGCGCCTGCAAGCGCCACTGCGCGCGCAACTTCTCGCCGGCAAACAGCCCCAGCGACACAGCCACATTCGAGATATCGACACAAAGCAGCATCACAGCCTCCGCAGGCAGACGGGGGGAAAAGGAAACCACCAGCGCATTGTAGCGGAGCCGCGGCAGAAGCAAAAATCCCCAGCCCCCCCGCCCCACGCACCCATTGGACTTGAAAAACAGCGCTTGATCTGCTAAAGTAACACCTGCAACCGACCTTCACCGGCGGTCAGCCCCTCTTCCCCCCCCCCATCCCACCCGCTCGCTCGGATCCGCGCAGACCGAGACGGCACATAGCCTGCTCCTCACCGAGCCTATCCCTGCCACAGGTCTGCCCGCCTGTGGTTTTTTATTACCCTTTTCCCTTCCAATTCCACGACAACCAACATTCCCTACCCCAACCAACCCACCAACCCACCAACCAACCAACCATGATCACCCGCACCCTCTTCAAAAGCAAAATCCACCGCGCCACGGTCACCGCGGCCGATCCAGACTACATCGGCTCCATCACCATCGACGAGACCCTGCTCCAGGCCGCGGACATCTTGCCCTACGAGCGCGTTCAGGTCGTCAACATCGCCAACGGCGCCCGCCTGGAAACGTATGCCATCCCCGGCCCTGCCGGCCAGGGCGACATCTGCCTGAACGGCGCCGCCGCCCGCCTGGTCACCCCCGGCGACAAGGTGATCATCATGACCTACGTGCAGATAAGCGAGCCGATCCCACAGCCCTGGCAGCCGACGGTGGTGCATGTGGACGAAGGCAACGGCATCCTCTCCACCGGTCAGGGCGTCGCGCCCGGCCGCTACAGCGACCTGATCGCGGCCCTGGACTGACGATGACCCCCCCCGCCCCTGTCCCGCGCCCCACCCTGGCCCTGATCGGGGCTGGCCGTGTGGGAACTACCCTGGCCCTGGCCGCGCAGCGCTGCGGCTACACCCTGGCCGCCGTG
>JABWBG010000153.1 GCA_013360575.1 Caldilineales bacterium | reverse complement strand
AGCGGGGCCGGGCCTTGAGCCTGGACGCGCTGGCGGCCTTGACCCTGGAGTGCGAGGCCGCGCGGGCAGGCTGACCGCGCCCCCCCCGCCCCGCCAACCGGCTTGCACAAACCCCGCCATTGTGTATAATCGCCCTGTTCCCTGGGTTGGATACCTTCCAATTACATCACTGGCGAGCGGGCCGCGGCCCTATGACCGGCCTGATCGCAAAGGAGAGTGTGCACGATCCTCGATTGCCTCCCCTCATCCGCCAAGCGCCCCACACCCGCTCACACATCCCGCCATCCCGCACACATTCCCACACGGAGGAGACGCCATGAGACTTCGCTCGCTTTTGCTTCTGTCGATCTTGCTGGCGGCTGTTCTGGCTGCCTGCGCCGCGCCGGTCAGCGCGCCCCCCGCGGCCCAGCCGCCCGCAATCACCCACATCCGTTTTGCCCTCGATTGGGCCATCGAAGGCCCCTCATCCCCCTTCCTGGTGGCGCTGGACAAGGGCTATTTCGCCGCGGAAGGGCTATCGGTGGTCATCGACCGGGGCACCGGCTCGGCCGGCACGGTCAGCCGCATTGCCGGCGGCGCCTATGAGATGGGCTACGCCGACATCAATGCCATGATGGAGTTCAACGTCAAAAACCCCGATAAAGCCCTGCAAGCGATCGGCATCGTCTACAACACCGCGCCGATGACGGTGTTCACCCTCAAAGACAAGGGGATCAACAGCCCGCAGGATCTGGTGGGCAAGAAACTGGGCGCGCCGGCTGGAGACGCCGGTCGCCGCCTCTTCCCCCTCTTCGCCAGCCAGAACGGCTTCGATCCCAACGCGGTGGAATGGGTGACGATGGAGCCGGCCCTGCGCGAGGTATCGCTGGCCAAGGGCGAGGTGGATGCGATCACCGCCTTCTATGGCAGCGGCTGGTTCGGGCTGACCCGCAACAACGTGCCGCCTGACGACATCGTGGCCTTCATGTACGCGGATTACGGCCTGCCCCTGTACGGCAACGCCGTGATGGCCTCGCCTGCCTACCTTGCGGCCAACGCCGATGCCGTCAAAGGCTTCATGCGCGGGCTGGCGCGCGGCTGGCAGGATTCCCTGGCCGATCCGGCGGCAGCGGTGGAGATCATCAAACGCCGCGAGCCGCTGGTGGATGCCGAGGTGGAGCAGCAGCGCCTGCAACTGGCCATCGACCGCCATTTCCTCAATGACGAGGTGCGCCAGAATGGCTTCGGCGCCGTCGATCCGGCGCGACTGGCCCGCAGCATCGAGATGGTGGCGCAGGGCTTCGAACTATCGCCCGCGCCCTCGCCCGAAGCTGTCTTCACCGACGCCTATCTGCCGCCCAAAGAGCAGCGCATGCCCCCCAACTGATCCCTTTGCCGCCCCGCTGTCGCTGTTGCCGGCAGCGGGGCGGCTTTTTGACTCGCCCTCCCACTCTCGCCTCTTGCACGCAATGAACAAGCCAACCGCCCCGCCGGTGTGCGTGGACTTGCAGCACGTCTCGCTGCGCTACGTCAGCAGCGGGCGCGAGGTGCACGCCCTGGAAGATGTCTCGCTCAGCATCGGCCAGGGGGAATTTGTGGCCGTGGCCGGGCCGAGCGGCTGCGGCAAGACCACCATCCTCAAGCTGGTGGCCGGGCTGCTGCCGCCCACGCAAGGCCGGGTGCTGATCGACGGCCATCCCGTGTCAGGCCCGCAGAAAAATGTGGGCATGGCCTTCCAAAACCCCATCCTCCTGCCCTGGCGCACCGCGCTGCAGAATGTGTTGTTGCCGCTGGAAGTGGTGCAGCCGCATCGGGGCCAGTTCCGCAGCCAGCGCCGCGCCTACGAAGAGCGGGCGCACAGCCTGCTGCACACCGTCGGGCTGGATGGCTTTGCGGACAAGCCCCCCTACGAACTCTCCGGCGGCATGCAGCAGCGCGTCTCCCTCTGCCGCGCCCTCATCCACGAGCCAGAGATCCTGTTGCTGGATGAACCCTTCGCCGCGCTCGACGCCTTCACCCGCGAGGAACTGTGGAGCGTGTTGCAGGCATTGTGGACGGAGCGCCGCTGCACCGTCATCCTGGTCACCCACGACCTGCGCGAGGCCGTCTTCCTGGCCACGCGTGTGCACATCATGAGCAAGCGCCCCGGCCGCCTGATCCACGAGACCCTGATCGACCTGCCCCGCCCGCGCGCCCTCGAAGATACCTTCAAGCCAGAATTCGTGGACTATGTCCACAGCATCTATGGCCGCATCGGCCAGGTCCGCGCATGAACGACGCCCTTTCCAAACGCTTTCGCACCCTCTTGCCCCCCCTGATCACGATCGTTCTCTTCCTTTTGATCTGGGAGGTGGGCTGTCTGGTCTTGGGCATCGATGAATTCGTGCTGCCGCGGCCCACCGCCACCCTGGCCGCGTACCAAAAATGGCAAAGCGCCATCTGGCCCAACGCCTGGCAGACTCTGTTCACCACGTTGGTGGGGTTCGGGCTGGCCATCCTCCTGGGCGTGGGCTTGGGCATGTTGATCGGCTACTCCGCCCTGCTCTACAGCGCCCTCTATCCCCTGCTGATCGGGTTCAATTCGGTGCCCAAAGCCGCGCTGGTGCCGGTCTTCGTGATCTGGTTTGGCATCGGCACCATGCCTGCCATCCTCATCGCTTTTCTCATCGCTTTCTTTCCCATTGCCGTCAATGTGGCCACCGGCGTGGCTACGGTGGAGCCGGAAATGCGGGATGTGTTGCGCTCGCTCGGCGCCAGCGGCTTCGACCTCTTTCGCAAAGTCGGCTTCCCCCGCGCCATGCCCTATTTCTTCGCCTCGCTCAAGGTAGCGATCACCCTCTCCTTTGTCGGCTCGGTCATCGCCGAACTGGGCGCGTCCAACCGCGGCATCGGCAACATGATGGTGATTGCCAGTTCCCGGTTCGAAGTGCCCCTCGTCTTTGCCGGGCTGATGGTGGTGGCGGTGATGGGCATCGTCCTCTACGCCATCTTCGCCCTGCTGGAGCGGCGCATGGTGGCCTGGGCCTACCGCGGGGGTACGTAAAACGTAAAACGTAAAACGTAAAACGTAAAACGTATTGGATATTGAGCATCGAATACCTAATATCCAATATCTAATCACCACGCCCCACGCACCACGTTTTACCATCTCCCATGCGATTCTCCACCCTCCGCGGCCGCCTGACCTGGCTCTTCATCGGCTTTTTTCTGCTGGTGAGTGTGTCGGCAGGGCTTACCTTCTGGTCGCTCGCTGCCCAAAGCGAGGACGCGCTGCTGCTGAACCTGGCCGGGCGCCAGCGCATGCTGGTGCAGCAGATGACGCGGCTGGCGATGGAATGGGCGGACGCCGCCGAATTGGGGACCCCGGCCGTGCTGACCGAGGCCCGCGCCATGTTCGCCCAGACCTTGCAGGCCCTGCGTCAGGGCGGCGACGCGCCCTACCTGCCCGCGCAGAACGCCCCTGTGCCCGCGGCCCGGCAGCCGCAGATCGCGGCGCAGTTGCAACAGGTGGAGACCGCCTGGCAAGCCTTTGCCGCCGAACTGGACCGCCTGGCCGTGGCCCCGCCCGACAGCCCTGCCCGCCGCGCCGCGGCCGCGGCCATTGCCGCCCAATCCGCCGGGCTGCTGCAAGAGGCGGATGCCGCGGTGCGGCTCTATCAAGACGCGGCCACGCGCAAGATCAGCCGCCTGCGCACCTTGCAGATCGGCTTTCTGGTCGGCGCGCTGCTGCTGCTGGCCCTGGCCAGCTGGCTGATCCGGCAATCGGTGCTGGCGCCCCTGCGCCATCTCGATCAGGCAGCCGAACAGATCGGCGCCAATGACCTGACCACGCCGGTCGCCGTGACAGGGCCGGAGGAGATCGCCCTGCTCTCGCGCACCCTGGAATCGATGCGCAGCCGGTTGCAGCGCTCGCGGGCCGAGTTGATGCAATTGGCCGCCACACTGGAAACGCGCGTGGCCCAACGCACCCGCGAATTGGACGCCCTGAACGAAGTCAGCCAGGACATCTCAGCGCAATTGCACGTGCAGCAGGTGCTCGATTCGGTGACGCAGAAGGCGCGGGCTTTGTTGGGGGCTGAGGTTGCCTCCCTCTGCCTGCTGGATGAAGGGGAACACTGGCTGCAACTGCAAGCCCTCAGCGGGCCGGACGCCGCTATCATCGATGACAGCGTACCCGCGGGCCAGACATTTGTGCGCGATATCCTGGCCGGCGCCGGCGCCCAACCCTGCACCAATGGCCAGTGCAGCGGCTGCGAGATGCTGGCCCCCTCCTATCGCGCCAGTCATCTGGCCGCGCCCCTGCGCCGCGGCCCGCGCGTGATCGGAGCGCTGTGCGTGGGCAGCCCCCAGGCGGGGTATTTCACCGCCGAGGCCGCGGAGATCCTGGCCAAACTGGCCAACACCGCGGCCATCGCCCTCGAAAACGCCCGTCTCTACGCCCAGGCCGAACGGGTGGCCGCGTTGGAAGAGCGCAGCCGCATCGCCGCCGAAATGCACGACGGCCTGGGTCAGACCCTCAGCTATCTGGGGCTGATGACCGATCAGGTGGTGGAGTTTCTGGAGCAGGGGCAGGAGGCGGAGGCGGTAGCGCGGCTGCACGACACCCGCCGCGTCATCGGCCAGGCCACCGCCGAGGCGCGCTGCGCCATCGATCATCTGCTCAACGATGCGCCCGGCCCGCCCGACCTGGCGTTGCGTATGGCCGCGGCGGTGGAGGAATGGGGCCGCGAGCAGGGCCTGCGCGTGCGCTGGCTGTGCGATATCCAAACCGCGCCCACTTGCTCGCGCGAGATCGTGGAACAGGCGCTGAGTGTGACGCGCGAAGCGCTGCACAACGTGGCCCGCCATGCCCAGACGCAGGAGGTGAGCGTGCATCTGGGCCGGCTGAATGGCCACTACTTCGTGCGGGTGGAGGACGCGGGCTGCGGGTTCGACACCGCGCAGCCGGAACCGGAGGGCCACTTCGGTTTGAAGATCATGCAGGCCCGCGCCGCCCACATCGGCGGCCGCCTGACTATCGATTCCATCCCAGGTCAAGGCACGCGGGTGCAGTTGATCTGGCCCGTGGCAGGGAAGGGCTGACCCGATGGCCAAGGTGCGTGTGCTGCTGGCCGATGATCACGCCCTCTTCCGCGAGGGGCTGGCGGGTATCATCGCCGCGCAGCCCGACATGGAGGTGGTAGGCGAGGCCCGCGATGGCCTGGAGGCGGTAGTCAAAGCCCGGGAATTGCAGCCCGATCTGGTGCTGATGGATGTGCAGATGCCGGGCATGGATGGCCTGGAAGCGACGTTGCAGATCAAACGGGCCTTGCCCCGCACCACGATCGTCATGTTGACGGTGCGCGATGATGACGACAAGCTATTGGCCGCGCTGAAAGGGGGCGCGCAGGGCTACTTGCTGAAGGATATCCGCTCGCGCGACCTGCTGGAGATGCTGCGGGCGGCGCTGCGCGGGGAAGCCGCACTCAACCCGCGGCTGGCGGGCCGGGTGCTGGCCGAGTTCCGGCGTATGAGCCGGCAGGGACCATCGCTCGCAGCGGAAGGGGAAGAGGTGCTGAGCCGCCGCGAGCGCGAGGTGCTGGAACTGGCCGCCCGCGGCCTGACCGATAAAGAGATCGCCGAGGCGTTGGTGATCAGTCTGTACACGGTGAAGAGTCACATACGCAGCATCCTGGCCAAGCTGCAAGTGAGCTCGCGGCAGGAAGCTGCGCGGCTGGCCCGGCAAAAGGGCCTGGTTTGACCCCGGCAAGCGCTGCGGTTCGGCAGGTTTCATTCCTATTCATCTCTCTCCGTCTGGCCCATAAGGAGGCCGCCATGAAAAGGTCTGTCATCGCACGTGCAATGCAGTATCTGCTGGTCATCCTGTTGATCGGCGCTCAGTTGTTCACGCCTGCCGTGGCCGCGGCCATGACCCAACCAGGGCTGGGACAGCCGGCGCAGGGCTGGCAGCGCCGGGCCAATGAAACCCGCGCGGACTTTTTCAACCGCGTGGGCAAAGCCGATCCGCAGCGATTGCAACTGGCGGCGCTGCGGGCGCTGGAAACCTATCTCAACCAGCCCGCGCCCGCGAACGCGCCAGAAGATGCCTTCGAACAGAAGATCGAGGAATACCTGGGCCTCTCGATCGAGGCGCTGAACGCGTTGCAGCCGGCGCGCCAGGTCATCGCCAGCCCACCCGACCTGGCCGCGCCGCCCCCCGCGCCGCCCCCCGCGGCGGCGGAGGAGGCCGCGCCCAACCTCTACGATGTGCTCTACCAGCAGTACCTGGCCGACACGACCGCCGCGCCGGAACTGAGTGCAGCGGAGATGTCGCCGCCCGCGGCAGCAGCAGCCAGGCCACGGGCAGTCCTGCTGTCCGACCGCTTTGCCCTGTCCGACGTGTTGGAGGCCGCCACGGACAGCGCCCCAGCCGCCCCGGCGAGCGAGGCCCTCGTCCACCAGGCGCCGAATCCCGCGCCCCGCGATCTACCCATCGCCGCCCTGTCGCCTGATCGCGAGACGCGCACGATCGGCGTGGTCAAGATCACGGCGGATCAGTTCATCGACCTGGGCGGCGGCGCCTATCGGGCAGAGGGCAGCGTCGTCATTGCCGATTATCTGCTGCTGACCGGGGCCGCGGATGTGCTGACCTACAACGCGGCCAGCGTCAGTGTCAACAACGTCACGGTGGCGCTGCAAGGCCTGGGGCAGCAGGTCGATCTCTTCACCGGCAGCTTCAGCGCCAGCGTGAGCGACGGCCTGGCCAGCCTGGGCGCCAATCCCAATTATCTGCTCTCGCAGATCGCCGGGTTCACGATCGGCTCCGGCCTGAATATTTCGCAGATCAACCTGGCCAACCTGGCGGTGACAGGTTCCGCTGCCTTGACGCTCAGCCCGCCCGGCATCAATACGCCGGTGCAGGCCGCCTTCACCCTGGCCGCGAACGCCAATGGCATCGTCCCCTCGGGTACGCTGCAAGCCTTCAGCCTGCCGGTGGCAGGGGCCACCCTGGCTGTGCCCGGCGGCGCCGCGCTCAGCGCCAATGGCATTCTCGCCCCCTCCGTCACCTTGCAGATGCCCGCCTTGCTTGGCGGACTCAGCGGCGCGGTCAACAACCTGAAGGTGACGCCGAACAGCGTCAGCATCGACGAGGCCAACGCCACCTTCAACCTGCCGAACATCAAGATCGGCGATGGCAGCAAGCTGAGCATCACCAACATCAAGGCCAAGCTGACCCTGACCAACGGCAAGTACGAATTCACCGCTACCGGCTCGTTGCAGGTGAATCTGCCGGGCAACCAGAAGACGATCTCCCTCACCTTCAAGATCGACGCGCAAGGAAACCCGAGCGGCACGATCGGCGAGGTGGCGTTGAATCTGGCCGGGGCCACCCTCTCGCTCAAGAACGCCACCCTGGATAAAGATGGCGTGGCGGTGCAGAACGCCACCATCACCCTGCCGGCCGCGCTGGGCGGGGCCGGCGGCTCGGTAGGATTGGTCAAGATCACCAAAGATGGCCTTTCCTTCGCCGCGGTCAGCTTCAAGATGCCGAATTTCACGCCCGGCGGCAGCAATGTGGCGGTCGCGTCTTCTACGCCGGGGCTGGCCAGAAGCATCTCTGCCGGCGGCAGCCCGCTGACCGTGGCAGATCCGGTGGCCACCGTGGGCACGACGCCCAATGGCTACACGCTGGCGATCAGCGGCAAGCTGCAAGTGCGGCTGCCCGGCAACCAGAAGGACATCAACATCAGCGCCAGCATGGACACGGCAGGCAATTTCAGCGCCACCATCGCCAACCTCACCCTCAACATCGCCACCCTCACCCTGGGCCTGACCAACGCCACCATCAGCAACGCCGGGTTGGCCGTGGGCAACGCCTCGCTGACCCTGCCCTCCGCCCTGAGTGGGGTTTCCGGCTCGGTCAGCAATGTTACCATCAACAAGGATGGCCTGCGCATCGGCGGCGGCGTGGCCAACATCCCCTTCCCCAACTTCAAGATCGGCAGCACCGGCGCCGCCGGCTTCGCCGTCACCGGGGCCAAGGCCAAGATCGAGATCACCAACTACGGCACGGCCTACAAAGTGACGTTGTCCGGCACGGTGGCGATCAGCATCCCCGGCAGCAACGCCAGCGCGGCGGGTGTGATCGTCCTCAGCAGCTCCGGCGGGCTGAGCGGCGCCATCAACAGCTTCTCGCTGGCGGTGGCCGGGCTGAGTCTATCGGCCCAGAATGTGCTGGTGGCCGCGGATGGCTCACTCTCGATCACCAGCGCCAAGCTGGTGCTGCCGGCCGGCTTTGGCGGCGGCTACATCTCGCTCAGCAACGTGGTGATCAAACGAATCACCGACCTGTCTGGCACATACAACAAGATTACCATCGGCGGCGGCAGCTTCAAACTGCCCGACATCAAGACGGGCGGGTTTACGCTGCAACTCAGCGGCTCGCTGGTCAAGCAGGGCAACGGTTACCTGATCACCGCCAACGGCATCTTCAAGATGCCCAGCCTGGGCGCGGCGGTGGGCTGTTCGGGCATCCAGGTGGGGGTGAAGCTGTACGCCACCGCCAACGCCCAGGCCGTGCTGGAGATTGAGCCAGCCCCGGTTGCAGCGTTGGATCCAGGGCTGGCGCCCGCGGGTTTGCAGCTCAAGGAGATCTTCATCTCGCTGAGCTGCTCCATCCCCATCGGCAGCACCGGCTTCTTCGTGACCAGCATCTCCGGCCAGATCACGCTGAACGAGAACAGCACGACCGTTTCCGTGGCCATCGAGATCGCGGCCGGCAAGCAGATCAACGGCGTCTCGCTGGCCAGCGTCAAGGGGTCGGCCACGGTGGTCAGCAATCCCTTCGAGCTGGCGCTGAGCGGCGCGGTCAAGGTGTTCACCTTCACGGTGGCGGGCGCCACGGCCAAGGTCAAGCCCAACCAGTTCTACGCCAAGGTGTGGATCAACGTGGTGGTGATCAAGGGGCAGACGGAGGTGTGGGCCTGGAGCGACACCAAGGGTTTCCACCTGGCCGGCAAGGCCACTCTGGAGGTGGGGCTGACCAAAGGCTCGATCCTCAACGAGTGCTTCAACTGGTATTGCTGTCCCAACGGCAAGCCGTACATCGTGGTGAACTGTTGGGCGTGGGATGTCAAGACGTGCAAGACCTGTGTGAAGGTGCCCGGCTCCGACATCAAAGTGGGCAACGCGCTGGCCGAGGTCGGCGAGTTCAAGACGCCGTCGAACAAGGTCGTCTGGGGGCTGAAGGGCAAGGTGACGGTGCTGGGCTACACCGCTGCCTTCTATGTGGATGCCAGCGGTACGCTGAAGGTGGGCGGGGACGTGGACAAATACAAATTGGTGACGCCGGCCCAGGTCTTGGCCGCGCAAGAACGGCTGGAGACCGCGCGCCGCGCCGGGCTGATTGCGGCCGGGGCGGCGTGGACCGACGCCGAGACCGGCCTCATCTTCACTGCGCCCGCTGAGGTGCTGGTGCCGGCGACCCTG
>JABWBG010000152.1 GCA_013360575.1 Caldilineales bacterium | reverse complement strand
CGCACGATTCGTCGAGCGTGCCCGAGCGGATCGAAACGTGACCATCGTCGCTCAAACGAGCCGTCAATTCCGCCATGCGCTCGTGATGTACGCCAGTAGGGCGGACAAGGCTTGGGGCCTGACCGACTGCGCCTCGTTCCTGGCGGATCTGCAGCCCGGTTACTTCTTCAACGGCTTCGCCGATTCCGGCTCCGGCCCCGTGGCCAGCGGGCGCGGGTCGGACCCATCGGCGTTCATGATCCAGACGTCACTGGTTCCGTTCCGGGCGGAGCCGAACACGATCCGACCGTCGGGGGTCCACGCCGGATGGCCATCGCGGCCCGGTGAGTTGGTCAGGCGCCGCACCTCCCGGCCGTCCGCCGCCATCAGGTACACCTCCTCGTTGCCATCGCGATCGGAATCGAAGGCAATCCACCGACCGTCGGGCGACCAGGCGGGATGGCGGGCGAACGTGGGCCCGGTGGCGGCACCTGGATGGGTCAGCCGGGTCAGCCCGGTCCCGTCGGGACGAACCGTATAGAGGTTCCAGACTCCGTCCCGGTTCGAGTCGAAGACGATCCGCGACCCGTCCGGCGACCAGTCCGGGTGGCTGTCGTCCGCGGTCGAGTGGACGAGCCGGCGCTCGTTGGTCCCATCGGGGCCGATCAGATAGAGGCCGATCCGGCCGGTCCGGGACGACTCGAACACCAGTTGCCGCCCGTCGGGCGACCAGGACGGGTTGATGTTGAGGAAATTGGGCGGGGCCGGGGGCCGCGGCCAGGGCGGCCAGGGCGTCGGGGATCGAATCGGCGACGTGGTATTGTTGCCAGCGGATCATGGGTGGGCCTCGTCGAGTTGGCGTTTGATGCGTTCGATCTCCCGGCGGCTTTCTTCGATGCCGAGCAGCACATACGCGGGGGTGAGCGCGCCCATTTGAATGCGTTGCGTCTCCAGTGTTTGCAAAACGGTTTGGTGGTTGGCGAGTTGTTGGCGCAGCGCCGCTTCCTGGCCGGGGTTGAGGCGGGTGTTGAGCAGATGCGCGTGCACGCCCACGAACCCGGTCATGTAATCCAGCCGCCGCACCCGTTCGATCGGGCGGTAGAGATAGCATTCTGGATCCTGGCAAGGCTCGTGGCCCAACATCATGGCCAGGACGTTGATCAGGGCCGCGGTCAGCCGCCGTTCGATTGTGGCCAGGCGCAACTCCTCGCTCAGGCTCTCGCCCCAGGTCAGGGGATCGAGAAAATGGGTGGAGAAGAGCACGCTGTTCACCAGGCCCCACGGCTCCAGCACATACCAGAGGGAGAAGGCCGCGCCGGGGGGTCTCTCCAACTCGGCGTCGGTGATGGTGATCTTGACATCGTCGGCCTGCGGTTGCAGGTGGGCGAGGATGGCGGCGATGCGTTGGCCCACGACGGCCGGGGGCAGGCCGGGGTGGGCGTCGTCGGCATCGTCCAGGCTATCCAGATGCAGGTCGAGCAGGTCGGGCGGGGCCAGCTTGCTATCGCGGCTGATGATCTGCACTTGCAGGTCGCGCAGTTGCATCTCGGCCTGATGCGCGGCGCGGTCGGCCAGGCCCACCAGTTTCATGCCCAGGGCCTGCGGCGCGATCACGATCCAGGCGCGGCGCTTGTCCGGATCGGCGGGGGGGAGGAGGGGGCCTTTGTCCGGCGCGCCGCGGCCCATCTGCGCCCAGGGCGGCAAGTCGGCGAAGGGATCGTCGCCGGGGGGCAGGTTCGCAAGCCCGGCCAGATTCGAGAGATCGGGGAGAGAGGTGTCGTCGGCCATCTGAATTTGCAGGCTTATCCTACAAGGGGAGGATGCGGTTTTGGCGGGCGGATTCGTACAGGGCGAGGACGGTGCGCACGTGGTCGCGGGTCTCGGCCAGGCTGAGGTAGGGCGGGGCGCCGTCGAGGATGGCGGCGTGCATGTCGGCCACTTCGCCGGCGTAGAGTTCCTCTTCCGGCGTGGCCACCTCGATGGGATCGCCCTCTCGCGGGTGGAAGATCAGGCGGCGTTCCGCCGGATCGAGGGTGAAGACAAAGGGCCGGGTGAAACTCAGCCGCCCTTCGCTGCCGATCACTTCGGCAGTGGTGTAGAAAGGGCAGCGGAAGGAGGCCTGGATCTGGGCGATGGCCCCGCCGGCGTACCACATCTGCCCCAAGAAATCTTCGTCCACCCCGCTGGGGCCGAGGATCTGCGCGCCCGCTGCCTGCACCGGCGGCCCGCCCAGCAGGAATTGGGCCAGACTGACGGGGTAGACGCCCACATCCCACAGGCAGCCGCCGCCCCAATCGGGGTTCAGGCGGATGTTTTGCCGCGAGGCCATGGCGTAGTTGAACACCGCGCGCACCGCTGTGATCTCGCCCAGCCGGCCAGAGCGCACCCATTCCCCGGCGATCTTGGTCTGCGGATGGTGGCGATACATGAAGGCCTCGGCCAGCACCCGGCCTGTTTGGGCGGCCGCGGCGATCATGGCATCGACTTCGGCCAGGGTGAGGGCGAAGGGCTTTTCGCACAGCACATGCTTGCCCAGGTGCAGGGCGCGGATCGTCCATTCTGCGTGCAGGTGGTTGGGCAGGCTGATGTAGACCGCGTCGATGGCGTCGGAGGCGAGCATGGCCTCGTAGCTGTCGAATGCCAGGGGGATGTCCCAGGCATCGGCGTAGAGCGCGGCCGCGGCCTGCGAGCGGCTGGCGACAGCCGCCAACTCGCCCCGCGCCGAGGCGCGGATGGCGGGGATGAGTCTGCGGTTGATGTTGGCGGTGGAGAGAAGGCCCCAGCGGATGTGGTTCATCGGGTGGCGGGTGTGGGGGGGCGGGTGGCGGGTGGCGGGTGGCGGGGGGATAGTCTAGCATGGCCGGGGGC
The DNA here is from genome assembly GCA_013360575.1 of Caldilineales bacterium. Classification (GTDB taxonomy): domain Bacteria; phylum Chloroflexota; class Anaerolineae; order J102; family J102; genus JABWBG01. The sequence continues at coordinate 6,620 of JABWBG010000152.1, read as the reverse complement.
GAGGGTTCAACATGGGAGGCAGGGGCGACGCGTGATAGCGGTGGGAGCGCTCGCAGCGCTCCCACCGCTGGATGTGCGCGCCTCCCTTCCCCCTCCCCTTCGGGCCGTGACCGGCGGGGGCGACGCGTGATAGCGGTGGGAGCGCTCGCAGCGCTCCCACCGCTGCACAATCTTACCTGCGCGCCGGCGCCGGGCGGAAACGGTGATTGTAGATGAGGCCGGCCACGCCCAGCAGCGCCGCCAGGATAGAGAAGACCGCAGCCGCGGGCAGTGCGCCCAGCGTCCAGGCGTCGGGCCGGAACCAGGTTTCGATCCAGAAACGGCCCACCGGATACCAGATCAAATAGAAAAAGAGCAGATCGCCCTCCATCAGGCGGCGGCGATAGCGGGCCAGCAGGGTCATGACGATGATGAATCCCACCACATTCCACAGCGATTCGTACAAAAAGGTGGGATGGAAGCGGGTGTCTGGCCCCAGCACGCTGCAATTCAGCCCCGCGTATTGGGCGCGGTAGAGGCAGTCGATAGAGATGCCCCAGGGCAGGTTGGTGGGCGGGCCGAATAGCTCCTGGTTGACGAAATTGCCCCAGCGCCCGATCGCCTGCGCCAGCAGCAGCGCCGGCACGGCCATGTCCGCCCATTCCGCGAATCTTAGCTTGTTCAGCCGGGTGTAGAGGAGCACGCCGATCACGCCGCCGATCACGCCGCCATAGATGCCCAGCCCGCGAAAGCCGATGTCGTTGGGGTTGCCGGTGCTCAAACCCTTCCAAAAAGCGATGATATCGATCGGATTTTGCTTGTAATAATCCCAACCGATGCCGACCGCGGGCTGTGAGAAGACATGGTACAGGCGGGCGCCGATGATGCCGAGGATGAGCACCACGGTGAGCAGGTTCCAGACGTGATCCGGATTGTGGCCGCGCTTTTTGGCTTCGCGTGCTGAAATCCAGGCGCCCAGCACCGCGCCGCCGATGATGAGGATGCCGTACCAGTGAATCGGCAACGGCCCGATACGAAATGCAACAGGATCCATGAATGACTCCGATCAGAGAAGGTGAGGGCCGCGCGTGCTGAAACGCGCAGCCAGGAGAAAGGGCAGGTCGGGAGGCCGCCCGCGCCGCAAGGCTACCGCAGCAGGGAGAGGAACGCCAAATCCACCACCCCCTGCAGATCATAATGATTGATGATTAATAATTAATAATTGTTAGAATGCAATTGTCGCTGATTTATGACTATCCGAGTGTATTGAATACTAATTAATCATTAATCATTAATCATGGATTTTCGGCAGTGACCAGCGCGGCCCGCAACACCCCGCGCACGCCATCCACCCGGTCGAAAAACGCGTATTTGTCCGAATCGATGTGATCATGGGCACTGTACAGCACATAGCCGACCACGCCCAGGTAGGCGGCTGCCACAGCCAACGGCCCCCACGGTGGCGCGGCCAGCGCCGGCAGCAACTTCACCACCGCCAGCCCTTTGACGATCATGTCCGCCACCTTCACGCGCCCGGCAAAACTGCCCTGCAACGCCGCCATCTGCGCTGTCAGCGGCGCCAGGGCGGCGGCGTCTCCCTCGTAGCCGCGCAGCCAAGCCTTGCCATCCTCGTAGACCTGCGTCGCGCCCAGGAATTTGTCCACGTTCTTGGCGAGGAACTCCTCTTCCTTCACCTTCTCCAAGAACTCCAGCACCGCCTCTTTCACCTGCTGCTCTCCCTCCGGCCCGATCAGCAGCCGCAATTTGAGGATGGCCGAGAGCACATAATCGACCGCAGTCTGCAAGAAACCCCCCTCTTCCCCTTGCAGCGAGCCGATGATGCTGCCGCCCAACATCTCCGCCGCCTCTTTCAGCACGGCCAGGCGCATGGAAAGCAGGCTGGTGATGGCGTCGCGGCTGGCGCGGGCCGTGTCCTTGCGCACTGCCTCCAGGCAATTCCAGGTTGCCTCCAGCAAAACCGTCTTCTCGTTAGCCGTCCCTTCCCCGCCGCGGCGGGCCGCCGGCAGCGCCGCCGGCGCCAGCAGCGAGGCCGGATCGCGCAGCGCCTGCAAGATCAAGCCCTCCTGATTCACACTGATGGCGCTGCGCATGCGCACCGCCGGCTGGTTGCTGGCGGTCAGGCGTTCGGCCATGGCCAGGTCGGCCGCGGCTGCGGCCAGCAGCTGCACTTCGACCATGCTGCGCTGCCGCGCATCCTCTGCCGCCTGCCAGCGCTGCCACAGTTCCGCCTGCAGGGCCTGGCTCTGCAACAACAAGTGTTGCAATGGGCCGATCTCGTGCGGCGCGAAGGGCGTCAACGGCCGATCGGCCTCCCCCGCGCGCATCCTGATCTCTGTCGCCGGCGAAGGCAGCCACTGCTCCAGCCCGGCCAGATAGCTTTGCAACACAGATTCCTCGCTCATCGTATCCCTCCTAGGTGGGTGATGATGGATCCGCCGCCTCCAGATTCAGGGCCATCAGATAACCCCGCGCCCGTTCGGCCAGCGGATAACGATTGACCCATCGCCAAAATTTGGGGCCATGGTTCGGTTCCAACAGATGCGCCAACTCGTGCACGATCACATAATCCTGCACCCACTGCGGCAGCGGGGCCAGTTGGTGAGAGATGCGGATGGCGCCGTGCGCCGGCGTGCAGGAGCCGTGCACGCTGCGTTGGTTCGTCACCCAACGGATCTCCTGCCAGCGCAGGCGGCCATCGAAATAGCGGCGGTTCAAAAACTGGGCGCGGGCCGCCAGATCCGCATCGGAGAGCTGCGCCTGCGCTTCTGCCCGCTCCTGGCGCTGCTGGATGCGCTCCTGCAATTTGGCGATGGCGCGGGAGAGGGACGCCTCGTCCATGTGCGCCGGCGCTTGCACCACCATGGTTTCCCCAACCATGCGGGCGCTGATGGTCTTGACACGACGATGGCTGCGGATGATCTCGATCTCCATGCCCCACATTATAGCCGCGGCGCCGCGGCTGCGCAATTGATCCCCCGCCCGCCCTGTGCTACGATCTGGCCATGGAATTCGATCCCATCGCACACTTCTACGACGCGGATGATGGCCGCTTGCAAGAAGACATCCCCGCTCTGCTTTGGTTTGCCCAGGAGACGGGCGGGCCGATCCTGGAATTGGGTGTGGGCACGGGCCGTCTGGCCCTGCCGCTGGCCCAGGCCGGATTCGAAGTCACCGGCGTGGACAACTCGCCGGGCATGCTGGCCCTTGCCCGGGCCCGGCTGGCCCCTTTTGCCGCGCAAACGCGGCTGGTGCAGTGCGATTTCCGCGATCTCGACCTGGATCAGACCTTTGCCCTGGCCTACTGCGGCTTCAACACCTTTCTGCATCTGATTGAGACCGAGGATCAAGCCGCGGCCCTGCGGTGTTGGCGGCGGCATCTGCGGGCCGATGGCCTGCTGGCGCTCGATGTCTACAACCCCGATCTCGCCCGGCTGGCCGCGGCAGATGGCAGCTTCGCCCTGGCCGACCGTTGGCTCGATCCGGCCAGCGGGCGCATGATCTACAAACTTTTTGGCAGCGAGGTCGATCTCGCCGGCCAGATTGTGACGCTGCACACCTTCTACGACGCGCTCGATGCCTCTGGGCAGGTGCAGCGCACCGCGGTGCACAAGCGCACGCGGCTGCTTTTCCGCCGCGAGCTGGCCCTGCTGCTGGCCCAGGCCGGGTTCCGGCAGATCCGTTTCTTCGGCGATTACGATCTCAGCCCCTGGCAGACAGACAGCCCCCGCATCCTCGCCGCGGCCCGGCCCTGAGCCGCGGCTCCTCTGCCATATTCAGATGATTTACATCACCCTGCCGCGCTTTTTCTTGATCCTGCTTTTGTGGCTGGCGTTGGCTGCTTGCCAGCCTGCGCCCGCGACCCCCCTGCCCGCGACGCCGGTTCCCCTGCCCACCGCCACACCCCTGCCCCCAGAGCTGGCGGCCCTGCTCGACCGCCGCGAATCCGCCATCGCCGACATCGAATCGATCCGCAGCCTGTACAACCGCGAGGGCTATGATCCGGCCGAGTTGGATCGGGGCCTGCGCAGCCTTGTCCCCACCGTGCAGGCGCTGGACGCGGCCCTGGCCGCAGCCGGGGTGCAGGCCCCGCCCTACCCCCTACCGCCCACGCCCCCGCTCAAGATGCAGGCGACCTCGTACGATCTGGGCCTGGTCAGCGAGGATGGCGTGCGGCTGCGCGCCACCTTTTACGGGCCGGGGCAGAGCGACGCGCCCGCGGTGTTGCTGCTGCACATGTGGGATGGCCGCCGCCAGGATTGGGCCCCCTTTGCCGCCCAATTGCAGGCCGCGGGCTATGGCGTACTGGCCCTCGACCTGCGCGGGCATGGCGAAAGCGAGGGAGAGCGGGACGCCGCGGCCATGACCCAGGACGCGGCGGTGGGCGTCAAGCTGCTGCGCGCGCGGGAGGAGATCGACGGCGACCGCATCTTTCTGATCGGGGCTTCGATCGGGGCCAATGTGGCCCTGACCTACGCCGCCACGGACGCGGGCCTGCGCGGGGTGGCCTTGCTCAGCCCTGGCGAAGTGTACCGCGGGGTGTCCGCGCCCGCGGCCCTGGCCGGCTACGGCGACCGGCCCCTGTTCATCGCCGCCAGCACGGAGGATACCTACGCCGCGGCCAGCGCCCGCGATCTGGCCGGCGACCGCTCCATCCTGCTTTTGCTCGACGGTCAAGGCCACGGCGTCCAGATGCTGGGCAAGACCAACGGCCTGGCAGAGGTGCTGCTAGCCTGGCTGGGCGATCAGTAGGCCGCGCCGCCCCGCGGAACACGCGGCAGGCCGGCGACGTTATGGAGCCATCACCCCCCCATTCTCACAGGAGACGTACAAATGTCAATCACCAAACCCCTTCGCATGGGCCTGTTGCTGGCCCTGATCACACTCGTGGGCGTGGCCGCCCTGTTCGCCTTCGCCGATCCCTTCACCGCCGGCGCCGAGGTGCAGGGCGTCGATCTCACCGTCTACAACAGCAACATCGCCTTGGTCAAAGAACAGCGCACCTTCGAGCTGGAAACCGGCATCAATTTCGTCAATGTCACCGACGTGCCCGCGGCCATCCTGCCCGAAACCGTGCATTTCCGCTCCCTCACCGACCCCGACGCCCTGGTGTTGGAGCAGAACTTCGAGTACGACATCGTCGGATCGCAGAAATTGCTGGAGAAATATGTCGATCTGCCCATTTCGGTCGTCACCACCGAGGGCACGGTCTACACCGGCACCCTGCTCAGCGGCGCCGGCGATGTGATCCTGCAGGATGAGGACGGCGGCGTGCAGGTGATCCGCTTCGATCAGATCCGGCAGTACAGCTTCCCCGCCCTGCCCGATGGCCTGATCACCAAACCCACGCTGGTGTGGATGGTGGACGCAGCCGAAGCCGGCGAGCATGACACCGAGATCAGCTACCTCACCAACGGCATGAACTGGGACGCGAACTATGTGCTGCTGTTGGCCGAGGACAACGCCTCTCTCGACCTCACCGGCTGGGTGACGCTGCACAACAACAGCGGCGCCGCGTACAAAGACGCCCGCCTGAAGCTGGTGGCCGGCGACATCAGCCGCGCCCCGCAGCCGCAAGTGGTGATGGAATTTGCGGTCGAGGCGGATATGGCAGCGAAACGATTCGAGGGGCCGCAGGTGGAACAGCGCGAGTTCTTCGAATACCACCTCTACGAGGTGCAGCGCCCGGTCACGCTCAAGAACAACCAGACCAAACAGATCGAGTTCGTCACCCGCGCGGCTGTGCCCGCGGCCAGGGAATACACCTACGACGGCTCTGTCCGCTACCCCGGCTATGGCCCCATCTTCGATCCTGGCTTTGGCAACAGCGGCAACACCCGCGTGAATGTGACGCTGACCTTCAATACCGGCGAAGAGGGCGCGGACGCGCAACTGCCGCGCGGCATCGTGCGCATGTTCCAGGCCGATGTGGATGGCTCGCCCCTGCTGATCGGCGAAAACCGCATCGAGCACACCGCCAAAGGCGAGGATGTGCGCCTGACCATCGGCGACGCCTTCGACCTGGTGGGCGAGCGCATCCAGACCGACTTCAAACGGATCGGCGACAAGGTGGTGGAAGAGACCTATCAGATCGAACTGCGCAACCAGAAAGAAGAGGACGCGGTGACGATCAAAGTCATCGAGCACCTCTCCCGGGGGACGCAGTGGGAGATCATCAGCGCCTCGGATGAGGATTTCACCAAGACCGACAGCGCCACCATCGAGTGGCAGGTCGAAGTCCCCGCCAAAGGCGCGACCACCCTCACCTACACCGTGCGCTACTCCTTTTAGGCGGTAGACGAAGGACGAGGACGAAGGGCATCCCTCGTCCTCGTCCTCGTCCTCGACCGACGCTTCCACCCGCCTGCCCCGGCCTAACGGCTGACCATGATCACCCCCCGCCCCACCCGCCGCGCCAGGCTCACCCGCCTGGCGCTTTTGCTGGCCCTGTTGCTGGCGTTGATTGCGGCCAGCGCGCCGATCTGGGCGCCGCTGCACCCGGTCACCCGCGCTGCCTACAACGTGGCCGAATATCGCCTGCGCCGCTGGCGGTGGGATACCTTTGGCGCGCCGCAAGGCGCGGGGCAGGGCAGCCTCAGCGGCTGGGTGACGGATAGCACCGG
>JABWBG010000399.1 GCA_013360575.1 Caldilineales bacterium | reverse complement strand
CGGCAATTTTGACGGATTCATACCTTGAAATTCCTCGATTGACAAAGTTCTGTACAAGTTTTGAACCTCTTTTGTATAGTGGCGGAAAATAGGTGACCACTGACGACTGAACACTGAATACTGAATACTGAATACTGAATACTGAATACTGACCACTGGCCACTGAATTATACCCGCGCGCGGGGGATGGGCGGCAAACTCACCGGGTCAGGGTCGTGCCCAGGGCCAGATCGGGGTCGGCGAGATGCCGCTGCACCTGGCCCGGGATCTCGCCGGAAAGCAAGTGGATGCGCAGGTGCGGATGTGCAGCCAGCAGATCGGCCATCGCCGTCACCTTGGCAAACATGCCGCCGGTGACGTCGATGCCATGCGAGCCGCCCAGCGCCGCAGCCAGATCGGGCAACTGTGCGGTGGTCAGGTGGGGCAGGCGCCGGGCCGCGGGATGCTGGATCGGGTCGGCGTCGAACACGCCATCCACCACGCCCACCAGGCTGATGTGCTGCGGTTGCAGCAGCGGCGTCAGCGCGGCCAGCACCTGCTCGGTGGAGACGATCCCCCCCCCGCGGGCCGCGTCGAAGGCCACATCGCCGTAGACCACAGGCACCAGCCCGGCTGCCAGCGCGGCCAGCAGCGGCTCGGCCGTGAAAGCGACGATCTCCCCCAGGCGGCAGTGGACCAGCGCGGACGGTGGCAGGCTGAAGGCCGGCACCCCCGCTCGCAGCAGCGCCGCCATCACCAGGCGGTGCAATTGCGCAGCGATGTGCGCTGTCTCGGCAAAGCCGCGCCAGCCTTCGGCCCCGCTCACGCCCTGGCGAGTGCGGTAGCGCCGCCCCAGCGCGTGCCCGTAGCTGCCGCTGCCATGCGAAAGCAGCAGAGGGCGTTGGGGATGGCCGGCCCGCGCCGCCGCGATCTCGTGGGCCAGCCGCTCGATCACGCGGGGCCGCGGGGTCAGGGGCTGATATTTGGCTGTGATCAGGCTGCCGCCCAGCTTCAAAAAATGGGGCGCCTCTGTCATCACACTCATCTTGCCTCCTGCGCCAGCCAGGGATAAAGGCGGCGATAGTGCTGCGCCTGCACCGTGATCGCCCGCAGATAGGTCTTCGTCTCCTCGAAGCTGACCAATTCCACGAACAGATCCTCATCCGCGCCCGCCTGCCGCCGCCAGAACGCGGCATTGCCGGGGCCGCCATTGTAGCCGGCCAGGGCCTGCAACACGCTGCCGCCCGCGCCTGCCATCCCTTCGGCCAGATAATGCGCGCCAAAAGCCACGTTCACATAGGGCCGGAAGAGTAATTCGGCGCTGTAATTGGGCCAGTTCAGGCGTTCGGCGATGGCGCGCCCGGTGCTGGGGATGATCTGCGCCAGGCCGCGGGCCGCGGCGGGGCTGGCCGCGCCCGCGCCAAACAGCGATTCCTGGCGGATCAGGGCGAAGAAGAGGGCCGGCTCCAGGTCATTGGCGGCGGCCGCGGGCAGGATCAGGTCGTCGTAATAGGTGGGGTAGATCAACGTTTGCAACGCTCGCGGCGTCTGCGCCAGGGCGCGGCCCGAGAGGGTCTGCACACGGGCGGCGGCGCGGATCGAGGT
>JABWBG010000151.1 GCA_013360575.1 Caldilineales bacterium | reverse complement strand
GAGGCCGCATCCTCGCCGCCGGCCCGCGGGCCGAGATCGAACCGGCCTTCGCGCCGGCGCAGGTGGTGGATGCAGGTGGGCGCAGCGTCATCCCCGGCCTGGTCGACCCGCACACCCACGCGGTGTGGGCCGGCAACCGCGCCGCCGAATTCGAGCAGCGCATCGCCGGGGCCACCTACATGGAGATCATGGCCGCGGGGGGCGGCATCCTCAGCACCGTGCGCGCCACCCGCGCCGCGGATCTCGATCAGCTCATCGCTGAAACGCGGCCCCGGCTGGATCGCATGCTGGCGCACGGCGTCACCACCGCCGAGATCAAGACCGGCTACGGCCTCAGTCTGGAAGAGGAGCGCAAGCAACTCGACGCCATCAACCTGCTAGACGAAGCGCATCCCATGGATCTGATCCCGACCTTTTTGGGCGCGCACGCAACGCCGCCCGAATATCAGGGCCAAAGCGATGCCTACGTCTCGCTGATCTGCTCAGAAATGCTGCCCGACCTGGCCTACATGCGCTACACCGTCAGCGATGCCGCCGGCCGCAGCCACGAAAAACGGGCCGCGCACTTCTGCGATGTCTTTTGCGAGCGCGGCGTCTTCGATCTGGCGCAGACGCGGCGCATCCTCAGCGCGGCCAAGGCCCACGGCCTCGACCTCAAATTGCACGTGGATGAATTCGAGCCGATGGGCGGCGTGGGCCTGGCTGTGGAACTGGCCGCCACCTCGGTCGATCATCTGGTGCGCACCGGCGAAGAGGATCTGCGGCTGCTGGCCGCCTCTGAGACGGTGGGCGTGGCGCTGCCGGCCACGCCCTTCGGCCTGGGCAGCGGCCATTTCGCGCCCGCGCGCAAGCTGATCGACCTCGGCGGGGCCGTGGCCCTGGCCAGCGACCTCAACCCCGGCACGGCCTGGTGCGAGTCCATGCCCCTGATCCTGGCCATCGCCGCCCGCTACATGCGCCTCACCCCCGCCGAATGCCTGACCGCGGCCACGCTCAACGCCGCCCACGCCCTGCGCCTGGGCCGTTACATCGGCGCCCTCGCCCCCGGCTACCAGGCCGATTTCCTCATCCTCGACAGCGACGACTATCGCCACCTCACCTACCGCTTCGGCCCCAACCCTGTGGCCGAGGTGTACAAACGGGGCGTACGGGCCGCGCCGCCTGCTCACACCCCCTGATACCGGATCTCGCCCTCCTCCGTTTCCTGCCGCGCGCTCACCCGGCCCTGCGCCATCAGCATGTCCAGATGGCCGATCGCCTCGCTCAGGCCCAGAAAAATATCCACCCCGGCCAGATTGGGGAAGATCGCCTGCACCACCTGCCAGGCGGTCAGGGCAGTCCCATCCACCGCCGCCGCGATGCGCTGCAAGCGCCGCTCCCGCTGCTCCCGCCGCGCGGCCAGCAGCGCCCGGTGATCGGTGATCACCTCGCCATGGCCGGGGAGCACCTGATCCAGATCCAGGGCCGCCACGCGTTCCAACGCCTGCCAATACTCGATCAGCGGCAGCCGGCGGGCGGTCTGTCCGGGCTGCGGCGGCTCCACCAGGGCGTTGGAGCTGATGTGGGCGATGAGATGATCAGAGCTGATCAGCAGCCGCTGCTGCGGGCGATACAAACAGATCAGATCGCTGCTGTGGCCGGGGCAGAAGAGCACCTGCCACTCTTTGCCCCCGGCGCGCAGGGTATCCCCCTCATCCAGGCAGCGCTGCACGGCCACGTCTTCAGTCAGGCGGGGGATGATGGCGTAAAAGGCCTGGGCCATGGGCCACTGTTCTGGCGGCGCGCCCCCCTGGGCCAACAATTGGTCCGACCAGGCCATGGCCCTGGCAGCGTGGCCGTGGAAGTCCGCGATCCTGGCCACGGCCAGGGGATGCGCCAGCACATCAGCCCCGCCGGCAGCAGCCAGCCAGCGCGCCTGCCCCACGTGATCCAGATGGCTGTGCGAGATCACGATCTGCTGCAAATCCTGCGGCGCGACGCCCAACTCGGCCAGAGCCGCACGCAACGCGGCCTCGCTGGCGCGATCATAGACGCCGGTATCCACCAGGGTCAGCGGATCGCCCCACAGCAAATAGGCGTGGACAGGGCCCACCGGGAAGGGCGTGGGCAGCGTGATCTGAAAAATATCGGGAGCAAGCTGGCGGACAGGCATGTCGATCAACCGGCGCTCTTGACCAGCACCTTCCACCGCCCCCGCTGCACTTTTTCATCTGCCTGATTCAGCACCTCCACCTTGAACCAGACAAAGCCGCCGCCCAGTCGCCGCATCTCCTTTTTCTCCTCCACCGCGGCGCGCACACGGATGGTGTCGCCGATCTTGACCACGCCCCGGAACTCCCATTCCAGGGCCATGAAGGCCATGACCGTATCCTCCATGAAGCCCAGGCGGGTGGCCAGCCCCGTGGCCGCAGAGAGCACCAGCAGGCCGTGGGCGATGCGTTCCCCCGTCATCTGCTGCTTGCTGTACTCGGCGTCGGTGTGGATCTGGTTCCAGTCGCCGGAGATCATGGCGAATTGCACGATGTCGGCCTCGGTGATGGTGCGGCCGGCGCTGTCGACGCTGTCACCGATCTCGAATTCCTCGAAGTACAGGCCGCGGGAGCGGGAAAGTGGGGTCATGATGTACGTTCCTGAGCGATAGAGAAGGGAAAACACCGAGATTGTAACGGCCCCCGCGGAGGCTTGTCAACGCCAGCAAGCCCCGCTATCATACCCCCGCCCCCTGAACACTGAACACTGAACACTGAACACTGAACACTGAACCCTCCCCCCTCCACCTCTCGCCCGATCTGGCCGCGGCCATCATCGATCATGCCCGCGCGGGCTGGCCGCAGGAGGTGTGCGGACTGGTGCGCGGGCGCCAGGGCCGCGCCATCGCCCTGCACCCGGCCCGCAATATTGCCGCCGACCCCCGGCGCGATTACGAAGTGGCCCCCGCCGACCTGCTCGTGCAGTTCGATTGGGAAGATGCCGGGGATGCGTTGATCGCCATCTACCACAGCCACCCGGCCAGCCCCGCCTATCCCTCCGCCTCGGATGCCTGGAACGCGCACTATCCTGACGCGGTGTATCTGATCTGTTCGTTGGCGGACTATGACCGCCCGACGATCGCGGGCTTTTTCCTGCGCCCCCTGGCCGGAGAGGTCGATTTTGCCGCGGTCTGCGCGGATTTGCCCTGCGACGAGACCCGGCCCGGCCGCTGGGGCGCGTATCTGCCCGCGGGCGCGGCCACCCCGCCCAGCCTGGCCCAGATCGACCGCCCTGCCGGCCTCGCCCTCTACATCGTGCGCCAGCAGGGCCGCACCCGCGTGGTGACGGTGCAGCCGCTGGCGCTGGAAGAGGCCGAACAGACGTTTCCCGCCCAGAACGTAGGTTCGCTTCCTTGACATTCTCACCCCCACCCCTTACACTGGCCCCTGTATGAATTCACACGCGACGTTCTCCCTGCACTGCACCTGCTCCTGTATGGAGCGGGCGTAATCGGTCGAAGCAGCCGATTGCCCCGCCACACCAACAGCAGCGGTGAGTCGCGCATCGAAAGCATACCCTGACAAGATTATACGATCGCTGTAAGAAGACCTGTCTGCACTGCGTCTTTCTGGCAGCGTAAGCAAAGATCAAACTCACCGCTTCCGGTGAGTTTTTTTTGTTTCCGCCCTCCCACCCTTTCCCTGCACACACCCCCCGAACCCCACCATGAGCACCATCTACATTCCCACCCCCCTGCGCCGCCTGACCATCGGCCAGTCCAAAGTCACCCTCGAAGGCGAGAGTGTCGGCGCCATCCTAACCGCGCTCGATGCGGCCTATCCCGGCATCGGCGAGCGCCTCTTCGACGAGCAGGGCCAGGTCAAGCCATTCATCAATGTCTTTGTCAACGAAGACGACATGCGCACCCTGCAAGGTCTCGACACTCCTGTGCACCCCTCTGACCGCATCTCCATCGTCCCCGCCATGGCGGGAGGGGGGCAGTAGTCAGTGGTCAGTGGTCAGTATTCAGTATTCAGTATTCAGTGGTCAGTGGTCAGTATTCAGTGGTCAGTGGTCAGTATTCAGTATTCAGTGGTCAGTATTCAGTAGTCAGTAGCCAGCGATTATCTCACAAAAACAACGATACGCCCCACGCCCCACGCCCCACGCCCCACGCCCCACGCCCCACGCCCCACGCCCCACGCCCCACGGAGCCACCCTCCCATGACCCGACTCACCCGCGATCAACTTCTCAACCACATCCGCGCCTCGGTGCCGGAGGTGACGCCCGCGCAGGTGGCCGAATGGCGGCAACAGGGCCGCGAGCCGGTCGTGATCGACATCCGCGAGCGCGATGAGTGGATTCAGGGCCATGTGCCCGACGCCTGGCATCTCAGCCGCAGCTTTCTGGAACTGCAGATCGAACAGGTCGAGCCTGACCGAGACGCGGAGATCGTGCTCTATTGCGCCGGCGGTGTGCGCAGCCTGCTGGCAGCCCGCAACCTGCAAGAAATGGGCTATGAACAGGTCTATTCGATGATCGGCGGTTTTGGCGGCTGGAAGAGCGCCGGCCTGGAGGTGAACGTGCCCCGCTTCCTCAGCCCGATGCAGCGCGAACGGTATGACCGCCACATCATCCTGCCCGGCGTGGGCGAGGCGGGCCAGATCGCGCTGTTGGACAGCAAAGTGCTGTTGATCGGGGCCGGGGGGCTGGGTTCGCCTGCCGCCCTCTATCTGGCCGCGGCGGGCGTGGGTACGATCGGCATCATCGACTTCGACAAGGTGGACCGCACCAATTTGCAACGCCAGATCCTGCATGGCGAAGCAACCATCGGCCAGGCAAAAGTCGAATCAGCCCGCCAGCGGATCAACGACCTGAACCCCGAGATCAAAGTGATCGGCCACGACTGCCCCCTGACCAGCGCCAACGCCCTGGACATCCTGCGCGGCTACGATGTCGTTCTCAACGGCTCCGACAATTTCCCCACCCGCTATCTGGTCAACGATGCCTGCCATCTGCTGCGCATTCCTCTGGTCGACGCCTCCATCTTCATGTTCGAGGGTCAGGTGACGGTGTACCAGCGCCGCGACCGGGCGCGCGGCGTCGAGGGCGGCCCCTGCTACCGCTGCCTCTATCCCGACCCACCGCCGCCCGGCGAAGTGCCCAGTTGCGCCGAGGCCGGCGTCTTCGGCGTGCTGCCCGGCATCATCGGCTCCATCCAGGCCGTCGAGGCGATCAAACTGATCCTCGGCCTGGGCGCTCCCCTGGTCGGGCGCATGCTGCTCTACGATGCGCAGGATCAGAGCTTCCGCACCCTCAGCATCCGGCGCAACCCCGCCTGCCCCCTCTGCGGCGACCACCCCACCCTCACCGAACTGATCGACTACGAACAATTCTGCGGCATGCCTGCTCATGAGTAGATATTAGATATTAGGTATTGCGTATTCGGATATTTTTGATATGAGTAAATATCACTATCCAATACTGATTACTGAACACTGATTACTGAATACTGATTACTGAATACTGAACACTGGAGACTGACATGACGACCACCACTGCCCGCGTGATCACCCCCGACCCCACCCTGTGGCGACAGCCGGCGCGGCCGGCCATCCTGCAACAGATCGGCAACACACCCCTGCTGCGGCTGGAGCGTGTGACCGCGGGCCTCCCTTCCGGCGTGCAGGTGCATGCCAAAGCGGAGTGGTTCAACCCCGGCGGCTCCGTCAAGGATCGGCCGGCCCTGCGCATGATCGAGCAGGCCGAAGCGCGCGGGGAACTGCACCCCGGCAAGGCCATCCTCGACGCCACCAGCGGCAACACCGGCATCGGCTATGCCCTGGTGGGCGCGGCCAAAGGCTACCGCGTGATCCTGGTGATGCCGGAGAATGTGAGCGAAGAGCGCAAGCAGATCGCCCGCGCGTACGGGGCCGAACTGGTCTTCAGCGAGGGCCTGGAGGGCGCAGACGGCGCCATCCGCCTGGCGCGGGAGATGATCGCCGCCCATCCCGGCCGCTACTACTATCCCAACCAGTACGACAACGACGACAACTGGCTGGCCCACTACCACGGCACCGCCAATGAGATCTGGCGGCAGACGCGGGGGCGCGTCACCCACTTCGTCGCCGCCATCGGCACCAGCGGCACCTTCATGGGCGTCAGCCGCCGCCTGCGCGAACTGAATCCCGCCATCCAGATGATCACGGTGGAGCCGGAGGATGAATTGCAGGCGATCGAGGGCATGAAACACATGGCCACCGCCATCGTGCCCAAGATCTACGACTTCGGGCAGAAGAATGGCGAGGTGTTGGTGACGGCAGAGCAGGCCTGGGTCATGGCCCGGCGGCTGGTCAGGGAGGAGGGGCTGTTCGTCGGCTTCAGCGCCGCCGCGGCCATCCACGCCAGTCTGGAAGTCGCCCGCGGCCTCGATCATGGCCTCGTTGTCACCATCCTCCCCGACAACGGCGCAAAATATGTGAGTTTGGGGTTGTTTGGGTAGGTTGGTTGGTTTGTTTGTTTGTTTGTTGGTAGGTTGGTTGGTTGGTTGGTTGGTTGGTTTGTTTGTTTGTTTGTTGGTAGATTGGTAGATTGGTAGGTTGGTAGATTGGTAGATTGGTTGGTTGGTAGATTGGTAGATTGGTAGATTGGTAGGCTAGTTGGTAGATTGGTAGATTGGTAGATTGGTCGTGAATTAGGAGAAATCATCACGTATCACGCACCACGCACCACGCACCACGTTTTACGTTTTACGTTTCACGTTTTACGTTTTACGCCCCACGCCCCCAAAACCATGTCACGTGCACAGCAAAAACCTTTTGTCGATCAGACTGCCTTGCGGTTCAATCAGGCCGCTATCATCCTGTGCAACAGCCTCGCCTTTCTGCTCGATCAGCCCTGGATGGTGGCGGGCGTAGCCCTGATCCTGCTGGTGGGCACGATCTGGCCCGGCGCCGGCCTGTTCAAACTGGTCTACACCCGCCTGCTCAAGCCCGCGGGGCTGCTGCAACCTGACCCGCAGCCGGGCGAACAGGCCCCGCACCTCCTCGCCCAGGGCCTTGGCGCCCTCTTCCTGACGCTGGCCGCGCTGGCCTTCCTGCTCGACGTCGCCTGGCTGGGCTGGCTGCTGGCAGGGATCGTCATCCTCCTGGCCGCCACCAACCTCTTCTTCGGCTTTTGCCTCGGCTGCTTCCTCTTCTACCAACTCGCCCGCCGCGGCATCCGCGTACGGTTATCCCGGTGGGCCTAAGCCCGGCCCCGCGCGCAGGATCTCCTCTCCTGGCCGGGGCCTGAATCCACGCAGACGGGGCGGAGAGTGGGGTGGGGGAAGAATTGACACGCGCACAGCCTGGCGCGACACTGGACAGCAACGTACGAAGAGAAAAAATCTCTGCACCCTTTGCGAATCAAAATCTTTCCTTTTTGCCAAAAGGAGCAGCCTTGATGACCCCAGTCATTCATGCCGAGAGGTTGAGCAAACACTTCGGCGCCTTCCATGCCGTCGACGGCATCGATCTCGCTGTGCCCGCCGGCGAGATCTATGGCCTGCTCGGCCCCAACGGCTCCGGCAAAACCACGCTGATCCGCCTGCTGATCGGCCTCCTGCGCCCGACCGCGGGCCACGTCACCCTGCTGGGCCAGAAAATGCCCGCCAAAACCGTGCTCAGCCAGGTGGGCTACATGACCCAGGCCATGGCTTTGTACGACGACCTCTCCGCGGCAGAAAATGTAGCCTTTTTCGCCGCCATGTGCGACCCTGCGCGGGGGACCGACCGGGCGCGCATCGCCGAAGTGCTGGAGCTGGTGGAACTGACCGACCGGGCCGGCAGCCTCACCCGCACCCTGTCGGGCGGCATGAAACAACGCCTCTCCCTGGCCTGCGCCCTCGTGCACCGCCCGCGGCTGCTGCTGCTGGACGAGCCCACCGTGGGCGTCGATCCACAATTGCGGGTGACCTTTTGGGCCTATTTTCGCCAATTGGCCACCGCGGGCGTGACCATCATCATCTCCAGCCATGTCATGGACGAGGCCGAACGCTGCGACCGCCTCGGATTCATGCGCCATGGCCGCCTGCTGGCCGAAGGCTCCGCCGCCGAACTGCGCGCCCTGGCCCATGTCCCCACCCTAGAAGAAGCCTTCCTGCACTTTGCCGGCAGCCAGACCTGACCCCCACACAGACCAGCCATGAACAGCAAACGTATCATCACCCTTGCCCGCCGCGTGGTGCGCCAGATTGCACACGACCGACGCACGGTGGCCCTGGTCATCCTGGCGCCGATGCTGATGCTCACCCTGGGCGCCATCCTCTTTCGCCTCGAACCGGCCCGCATCCCTCTGGGCGTCGTCAATGAAGATGAGGGCGTCAGCCTGCCCGGCGCCGGCGCACTGGCCGCGGGCCAGCGCATCGTCGATGCCTTGACCGCCAGCGACGCTTTCACCGTCACCCTCCTCCAGGGCAGCGAAATCGAGACCCGGCTGCGCGCGGGCACGGTCGAAGGCGTGGTGGTGCTGCCGCGCGATTTCTCCGCCGCATTGCTGCGCGCCCCCGACCGCCGGGCCGAGATCGACCTGCGCCTGGAAGGCTCCAACCCCACCCGCAGCCGGCAGATCACCGCCCGCGTGACGGAAGCGGCCATGCAGACCCTGGCCAGCCTGGCCGCAGGCAGCGCGCCCGGCCAGGCAACGAGCCTGCCGATCACCGTGGCCACCACCTATCTCTACACCAACGAGTCCATGGACGCATTCGATTTCATTGCGCCGATGTACATCGCGTTTTTGTCCTTTTTCTTTGTCTTTTTGTTGACTTGCGTGGCCTTTCTGCGCGAACGCTCGCAGGGGACGATGGAGCGTTTACTGGCCACACCGGCCACACAGCTAGAGATCATCCTCGGCTATTTGGGCGGCCTCAGCCTGTTTGCCCTGATCCAGGTGGCCGCGATCATGGGTTTCACCATCTGGGTGCTGAAGATTCACTATCTGGGCAACCTGACCCTGCTGCTGCTGATGATCACCCTGCTGGCGTTGGTCGGCGTGGGCATGGGCATCCTGGCCTCCACCTTTGCCCGCAACGAATTTCAGGTGATTCAATTCATCCCGATCGTGATCATCCCGCAGGGCTTGCTGGCCGGCTTGATCTGGCCCGTGGCCGATTTGCCCCCCCTGCTGCGGCCCCTCCCCTACATCATGCCCCTGACCTACGCCAACAACGCCCTGGGCGACATCATGCTCAGGGGCCTGGGCATGGCCGCCATCTGGCCCGATCTGCTGATCTTGGTGCTCTTTGCCCTGGTGTTCACCCTGCTGGCCGCGCGGGCCGTGCGCCGCGAGGTGGCCTGATCCCGTAGCGCAGACCGCTGCGCGGGTGTGCGGGGCGGGATGAGAGTTGCGCATCCGGGGCGGGACATCTACCATACCGGGGCCATGCGTCGCCTCATCCTCCTCACCCTGCTGTTGCTGGCCCTGGCCGGGGGCGTTGTTGCCAATCTGGCGCAGGCGCGGCGTCATGCGCCGCCGCCCCTGCCGCCGGC
>JABWBG010000005.1 GCA_013360575.1 Caldilineales bacterium | reverse complement strand
TGACGGGATGCAAGGTCTGGTTGATCGCACGCATCGTCGTGACAAGAGCCTTTTTCGCCTCGGTCTTGACTGGTTCAAGCATCATCTCAAGGTCGGCTGCACTTTGCCTGTTCGCTTCGATTTACCTCCCGAGCTAATCCTTCATGAAAATGTCCGGTAGAGAATAGAATATCCCAACGCCGAACCCCGCCGTGCTGTGGTAGATTGGCGCCAGGCCCCTTGCCCCTGATTCCTCTAGCCCTCACCCCACCCAACCCACTCCCTCACCCCAAAAAGCCTCCCCCGAAGTGTAAGCTTCGCAGGGAGGCTTTTTATTGTATATGGCGAACACGCCAATGAGCGCTCTGCTGCGTGCATCTCTCGTAAGGAGGTGTTCGCCATGTCCATCTGGCAGTTGCTGTGGCTGCTGGGTCTGCTGTTCGCACACGACGAACCAGGCGACCCACCCTGGTAGCCACACATCCGACGACGCGGGTACGCCGGCGCCCCCGTCGCTCTTGGCGCAACTGCCATAGACCCCCCTCTCTCGACGATTTGTCCCTGCTGGGCCCCCTATTCTTCTGCCCCGATAGCGCAGTCCCCACCCTCAAAACTCAATCTTCTTCTTCCGCATCGCCACGCTCTGCGCCAGGCCGACCAGCAAAAAGAGGGAGAGCATGGCGTTGCCCCCATAGCTGACAAAAGGCAGCGGCAACCCGGTCACAGGCACCAACCCCATGTTCATGCCAATGTTTACCGCGGTCTGGAAGAGTAGGATGCCGGCAATCGCCGCAGCCAACAGCCGCCCAAAGGGATCACGCGCTTGCTCGGCAATGCGCCACAACCGCAGGATGATGAACAACAACAATGCCACCATCACCAACGCCCCCACAAACCCCAATTCCTCCGCCGTTACCGAGAAGATGAAGTCGGTGTGCCGCACACGCAAGAAATGCAACTGGCTCTGCGTGCCCATGCCATAGCCCTTGCCCAACAATCCCCCCGATCCCACACTCACCAGCGCCTGATCCACATTGAAATAGCTGTCCGGATCCGCAGTCGGATCCAAAAAGATCAGCAGCCGCGTGCGCTGGTGGTCCGCCAACAACTGCCAGAACAAGGGCCCCAACGCCAGCCCCGCTACCCCGCCCGCCAGCAGATGCCGCACCCGCAGCCCCGCAGCCAAAAATAGGATCCCCCCCTGCACCGCCAGCACGATCGCCGTGCCCAGATCCGGCTCCAAAAACACCAATACCAGCACCGGCGCCATGATCGCCAGCGCCGCCAAGATCGTGCGCACATCCCCCATCTGCTCCTGCCGCGCCGCCAGATACTGCGCCAACGCCAGGGCCAGCGCCACCTTCGCCAACTCCGAAGGCTGGATCGGGAAGAGGCCGAGGAAAAGGATCCAACTCTGCGCGCCAAACAAATTCTGGCCGATCAGCCCCACCAGGGCCAACAACACCAACACGCCGGCATAGAACACCGCCGTGAAACTGCCCAACAGCGCGTAATCGAAGCTGGCCACCACAAACATCAGCGCCATCCCCGCTACCAGATACCCGATCTGCCGCTGCGGATAGCCCAGCAACTCCGGGTCGCCCTGCACCGCGCTGGCGATCATGAAAATGCCGTACGTGCTCAGCAATATGATTGCCAGCAGCAACGGCCAATCGAAGCGCCGCCAGTTCCGCCGCGTCATGGCCCCGCCTCCTGCACCTGCTGCAGCAGCGATTGGCTGCCCGCCGCCAGATCGCGGGCCTGGATATCGAAATAGCTGCGCAAAATCTCACGGGCGATTGGCGCCGCCCGCTCCGAACCTTCGCCGCCATTGTACACGAACACCGTCAGCGCGATTTCAGGGGCATCGTAGGGCGCAAACGCCGTGAACCAGGCATGCGTGGGCAGGTTTCCCCGCCCATCGCGCGGGAATTCCGGGTCATAGAACTCGGCCGTGCCGGTCTTGCCCGCGATCGCCACATCGAGCAGGGCCGCGTTCAGCGCGGTGCCCCCCGCCGCGTTCACCACCATCCACATCCCCTCCCGCGTCACGGCCAGGTGTTTAGGCTCGACCGGCACCTGCCGGATCAACTCCGGCTGACGCACCGCCAGCAGGCGACTCTCTGCATCGGTGATCGCGGCCACCAACTGCGGGCGATACACCGCGCCATCATTGGCCACCGCCGCGGTCATCATCGTCACTTGCAGGGGCGTGGCCAGCAAATCCCCCTGGCCGATGCTGAGATTGTAGGTATCGCCCGTCACCCACCGCTCTCCCTTGGCGATGCGCTTCCAGCGCGTATCGGGCACCAGCCCCGGATTCTCCGCCGGCAGATCGATGCCGCTCGTTTCCCCGTAGCCGAACAGCCGCGCATACGCGGCCAGGGTTTCGATCCCCAGCCCCTCGAACTCGTTGGCGTACCAGCCCCCGCCCAATTTGTAGAAAAAGATATCGCAAGAGTGCGCCAGCGCCTCGCGCACAGTGATATCGCCATGATACCCCCCCAATTTGTAGACCCAGCAGACGAAAGGCTGGGCCAGGGCCGGATTATCGGGGAAAAAGCGGTTGGGCAGGTAGATGATGCCGGGCGCGTTCAGCAGGGTGCGGCTGGTGATCACCCCCTCTTGCAAACCCGCGGCTGCCGGCACCAGCTTGAACACCGAGCCGGGCGGATAAATGCCGCTGATAGCATGGTTCAGCAGCGCCTTGCCCGGCTTGCTGGTGATATCCGCGTACTCTCCATCTGTCACGCCGTCGGCGAAGATGTTGTTATCGTACGTGGGCAGGCTGACCATGCCCAAAATGAAGCCGGTGCGCGGATCGATCGCCACCGCCGCGGCGCTGTGCGAACGCAGCGGATTCACTCCCGCCAACAGGGCCTCACGCATCGCCTGCTGCAACTCCAAATCCAGGCTCAGGATCAGATTCTGGCCCGGCTGCGCCGCGATCGGCTCCCCGATTACCGCCTGCTCCCGGCCATTCACATCCACTTCGATCACGCGGCGGCCCAACTGGCCGCGCAACAGCTCTTCGAAGGTCATCTCCAAACCGGTCCACCCCACCCAGGCATCGGCATTGTACCCCCGCTCGCGATAGCTTTTGCTGGCTTCCGCGGGGATAGGGCCCATATAGCCCAGGATGTGGGCGGTGTCCGCGCCGGCCGCATACTGGCGCCGCGGTTGCAGCAGGATGCTGACGCCGGGGAAGCGATACCGCTCCTCCTCCACCCGCAGCGCCACCTCGCGCGGCAGATTCTGGGCCACCAGCACCGGCTGGAAGGCGCTGCCCAACTCCCGGCGCAGAACCAGCGTATCGATCTCCGCCACGGTCAGCAGCGTCGTCGGCGGCGGCTCGTGGTGCCCGGCGATGAACTCGCTGTCCACGCCCGCGGGCAGGGCGATCGGCGTCGCGCGCGGTTGGGCGGCAAACTCGGCCATCCCTTGCTCGATCAGTGCGGTCAAAGCCTCGTAGACCGCCATCCGTTTGGCCTGCGACGCCGCATAATCGGGGTCATCCGGCAGGTCGGCCGGAGTCAGCGCCACAGCATAGGCCGCGATGTTGCGGGCCAGGATGCGGCCATCCCGATCATAGATCACCCCGCGTTCTCCCTCTGGCCGCACCTCGCGCACCCGGTTGAAGATGGCCCGCTCCTGATACTGCGCGCCGCTGCGAAATTGCAGCGCGGCCAATCGCACCCCCAGGGTGGCAAAGATGACCACGGTGATCAGGCGCAACAGATAAAGGCGGAACAGGGCGTCAGGTTGGCGATCAGACATCGGTCAGGTCGTGAAATCCCGTAGGCGGCGGCGGCCCAGCAGGTTGAGCAGTAAAAACAGCGCCAGCATCAGCATCCCATTCAGCAAAGCCGAAGGCAGCAGGTTGTGCAGTAAGCGATCTCCCCAAGCCACCGGCCAGCCCAGCAACTGCAACTGCGCCAGCGTGATCGTCCCCGCCAGCAGGGTGGCGATCAGGGTGACCAGGATCGGCCAGCCCAGGCGAAAGCCAAACAGCACCCGTTCCCCCAGCCCGGTCAGGTAGATCGCTGCCAGCAGAGGCAAGATCGACGCGCCCAGGGGCAGGCCGGCGGCGCTATCCGCGAAAGGCGCCACGATCAGCGCCAGCAGCGAGGCCCGCGCCCGCCCGGTTTGCGTGGCCAGCAGCAACAATCCCACCAGCACCAGATCCGCGCGCCCCCCCCACAGGCTGATGCGCCCGATCCATGCAGCTTGCACCGCGGCCAGGCCCAGGGCCAGAGGCAGGAGCAGAAACAGAGAGGAAGACATGATCTCGTCTAAAGTTACGTGGGAAGAGGGACGAGGGGACGAAGGAGGAAAAGGGACGAAGGACGAAGAGGGATGATCTTGCCATCGCTTGTCATAATGACTGCGGTTCAAGGCGTGGGGGTGGGCTCGATCAATCCCGGCGTCTCCTCCTCCTCCTCCTCCGGCGGCGAGGGGGGGAAGGTGGTGATCACCAGCGCCAGTTCCAGGCGGTCGAAATCGACCGTGGGCTGGATGATGGCCTGTTGGAAGGGGCGGTTATCATTTTTGTCAATGGCGATGATCTGGCCGACGACCAGACCCTTGGGAAACTGCCTGCCCAGGCCGGAAGTCATGACAATATCGCCGATGGCCAGTTCGACATCGGGCGGGATCAACTCCATGCGGGGCAGTTGCCCGGCCCGCCCCCGCAGCACGCCCGGCGCCCGCGACCCCTGCGTCATCACATTGACGGCGCTGGAAGGGTCGGTGAGCAGCAGCACCTCGCTGCTGCGGTCGAACACGCGCACAATGCGGCCCACAAAACCACGGTCGGTGACCACCGGCATGCCTTGCGCCAGCCCGTGGCTGTTGCCCAGATCGATCTCGATCAGATCGAGGTAAGTACTGGCCGGGCCGCCGATGATGCGCGCAATGATCTGCCCCCCGCGGAAGTCGAAGGTGGGGTTGGTCTGGGCAAAAGCCAGCAGCGAACGCAGTTGTTCATTCTCCGCCGCCACCTCGGCAAGCTCCAGGTTCTCCACGCTCAGGCGGTCGATCAGCGCCTCCAGTTCGGTGTTGCGCTGGCGCAGGGTGCGCAGATCGCGCACCGTCTCGATCAGTTCCGCCCCGCTGCTGCGCAGATCGGTCAGGGTGGTGCTGAGCGGGCGCAGCAGCCCGTGGATCAGATTCTGCGCCGGGGCCAGCAAACCGCTGCTATCCAGCAGCATGATCGCGAACGCCCCCACCAGCACAAACACCAGCAGGAGGGGGCGAGAGCGTTGGCGTAGCATAGGGCCGCCTGTCAGTGCAGCGTGCTGCCCCGATCCGTATTGCTCAGCACCTTGCGCAGCAGACCCAGGTTTTCCAGCACCTGCTCGGCGCCCTTGGCCACGCAGGTGAGGGGTTCGTGCGCCACATAGACGCGCATGCGGGTCTCTTCGCTCAACCGTTCGGCCAGGCCGCGCAGCAGGGCGCCGCCCCCGGCCAGGGCGATGCCATCCTGCATCAAGTCGGCGATCAGTTCGGGCGGGGTGTCATCCACGGCGCTGCGCACAGTGTCGATGATGATGTTCACCGAGTTGGCCAGGGCCTCGCGGATCTCCACCGAGCTTATTTCCACCTCCTCCGGCAGGCCGGAGACCAGATTGCGCCCGCGCAGAGGGTGCAAAATCTCTTCGGCCAGGGGATAGGCAGAGCCGGCCGCGATCTTTGCATCCTCGGCAGTGCGCTCGCCGATCAGCAGGTTGTACTTTTGGCGGGCGTAGTTGATGATGTCCTCGTCCATCTCGTCGCCGGCCACGCGCACCGAGCGGGCGACGACAATGCCGCCCAAGGCGATCACCGCCACCTCGGTGGTGCCGCCGCCGATGTCGATGACCATGCTGCCTTTGGCGCTGGTCACATCCAGCCCCGCGCCAATGGCCGCGGCCATCGGTTCTTCGATCAGATAAGCTTCGCGGGCGCCGGCGTTGAGGGTGGCGTCGTACACCGCCCGTTTTTCCACCTCGGTCACGCCAGAGGGCAGGCCCACCACCACCCGCGGGCGGGGGATGAGCATGAATACCTTGTCATGCACCTTGCTGATGAAGTATTCCAGCATCTTCTCCGTCACATCGAAATCGGAGATGACGCCGTCGCGCAGGGGGCGGATGGCAACGATATTGGCGGGGGTGCGCCCCACCATCTCTTTGGCCTCGGAGCCGATGGCCAGGACTTTTTTGCTTTTTTGTTCGATGGCGACGACCGAAGGTTCGTTGATGACCACGCCGCGGTTGCGGACGTTGACGAGGGTGTTGGCGGTGCCGAGGTCGATGCCGATGTCAAGGGAAAACAGGCCGAGCAGCCAGTCGAGGGGGTTGAACACGCGGGAGTTCTCCTGAAGATCATGCAGGTCGTGCGGTGGGTTTCGCCGCACGAAGGGAGATTATATCACAAATCGGCAGAATGGTAGATTGGCGGGCCGGCAGAATGGCCGATCCTCTCATGTCCGGCCGCCCAAACTGGCCGGATCCCCCCTCCCCATATACAATCGGCGCAGATCCCCCACCGGCGCACGCCTGACACCTGTCGATTCTGCCATGAACCACGAACAACTTGTCGCCAAAACCAAAGCCTATAACTTGGGAAGCTGGGCCGCGCAGGCCGCATGGCAGCCGATCAGCATCGCCCGCGGGCAGGGCGCCATCTTTTGGGATGCGGATGGCCGCCGCTATCTGGACTGGTCTTCTCAGGCGTTCAATGTCAACATCGGCCACGGCCACCCGCACGTGATCGCGGCCATCCAGCGGCAGGCCGCGACGCTGTGCAGCGCTTCGCCCGGTCTGGCCCACGCGCCGCGCGCCCGCCTGGGCGAGCTGTTGGCCGAGATCACCCCGCCGCACATGCGCAAGAGCTTTTTCACGCTGGGCGGGGCCGAGGCCGTGGAAAATGCCCTCAAGATCGCCCGGCTCTACACCGGGCGTCAGAAGATCCTCAGCCGCTATCGCGCCTACCACGGGGCCACCTTCGCGGCCATGAGCGCGGGCGGCGATCCCCGCCGGCTGGCCAACGAGCCGGGCGTGCCCTGGATCGTGCACATCCATGACCCCTACGCCTATCGCAGTCCCCTTTACCGCGGGCGTACGCCAGAGGAGGGCGATCAGGCCCTGGTCGACCAGATCGCCGAAACAATCGAGTTCGAAGGCCCGGATCAGATCGCCGGCATTCTGCTGGAGGGGTACAGCGGGGCCAATGGCGCCATTCAGGGGGGTGAGACTTTCTGGCGCGGGGTGCAGACCCTCTGCCACCGCTACGGCATCCTGTTGATCGTGGATGAGGTGTTGAGCGGGTTCGGGCGCACGGGCCGCTGGTTCGGCATCGATCACTATCCCGGCCTCCGTCCCGACATCCTGGCCCTGGCCAAGGGCCTGACCAGTGGCTACGCGCCCCTGGGCGCGGTCGTCGTCTCCGACGCCATCGCCACGTTTTTCGAGGATCACACGCTGTGGGCAGGGCTGACGCTGCACGCGCATCCGCTCAGCTGCGCCGCGGCCATCGCTACGATCGAGGTTTACCGCCAGGAGGGTTTGATCGAGCGGGCCGCGCTCATGGGCGAGGCGCTGGCCGCGGGGTTGGCCGATCTGGCCCGGCGCCACGCCTGTGTGGGCGAGGCCCGCGGGGTCGGGCTGCATCATGTGCTGGAGCTGGTGCGCGATCGTGAGACCCGTGAACCGCTCAGCCCCTTCCATCGCCCGCTTTCCCCGGCCATGGCCGCCATCGCCGCGGCCCTGCGCGGGGCCGGCCTCTACACGGTGGTGCGCTGGAACTACCTCTTCTCTGCCCCGCCCCTGGTGATCACCGAATCCCAACTGGCCGAAGGCCTTGATATCCTGGATCGGGTGTTGGGAGGGGGGTAGGTGGTTGGTTAGTTGGGTGGTTGGTTAGGTGGTTAGTTAGTTGGTTAGTTGGTTAGTTGGTTGGTTAGGTGGTTAGTTAGTTGGTTAGTTGGTTAGGTGGTTGGTTAGGTGGTTAGTTAGTTGGTTAGTTGGTTAGGTGGTTGGTTAGGTGGTTGGTTAGGTGGTTGGTTAGGTGGTTGGTAGATTTGGTAAATTTGTGTAGTCTCGCGCACCAACCAACCAACTAACCAACCAACCAACCAACCAACAAACAAACCACCCACCCACCCACCCGGTTCCCTACGCGCCGGTCTCGGCCGTTGCCAGCAGCGCCAACGTGATCACAAACTCCCCCTCCAGCCGCTGCCAGGCCCGGAATCGGGCCCCGGCCAGCCCGGCCAGCAGATCCCTGGCCGCGTCCAGGCCCAGCTCCGCCCATTCCCCCGCGGGCGGCTCTGCCGGCAGGGTGCAATCGATCTGGCGAATGCCCCCGCTCAGGCCCGCGCCCAGGGCCTTCAGCGCCGCTTCTTTGCCGCTCCACAGCGCGGTGATCAGCAGATCCTGTTGATCGTGGGGCCGGGCGCGCACCTGCGCCAGCTCTCCCGGCGTGCAGATGGCTTCGACCAGCCGCGGCTCCAGCCGTGTGACCTGCTCGATGTCGGCCCCCACCGCGGCGGTTTGCTGCGGGCAGAGCGCGGCCAGCCCCCAATGCCCGGTGTGGCTGATCGAGAGGGAGAGGGGCAGGCGCTGGGGCGGGAACGCGGGCTGCGCCGCGGCCAGGGCCGCGTAGGGTGCGCCCCTTGGGTCATTGGCGATCAGGATCTGCGATAACGCCGGCGCCGCGGCCAGGGTCTCGGCCAGATAAGTATGCAGCAGGTGTTTGGCGGCCCACCGCCCGATCAGCCAGTGGCGACGGCGGCGGGGCAGGCGCAATTCTGCCAGCTGCGTCTCTTCCAAGGGATGGAGCAGCCCCGCCGGCGGCTGGCCCGCGGCCATCTCTGCCGCGGCCGCGGTGGATTGCAGGAGATGGCGAGGCAGATCAAGCATGTTCCGCCCGGCCCAGATCGCGCCCGAACAGGACGAAATAGATCGTTCCGGCCAGACCGCAGCCGAACGCGACCAGGAAATTGGTGGTCGGCGAGGCAACGCGCTGGAAGAAGGGCAGCAGCGCCTGGCCCCGGCCCAGCGCGTCGCTGATCACCTGGGCGGTGGAGGCGTCCCACAGCAGCGCGCCCCCGAACGCGGCCAGCGACACGACCACATCACGGATCAGGTAATAGAGGCCGAAAGTGGCGGCTTTGCGATCCTCTGCCGCCAGATCCATGATCAACGCCTTGCGCGTCGGCTCGCCAAATTCCTTCAGTCCCCGGATCACAAAGGCAATGGCCATCAGCCAGAAAGACTGCGCGAACAGTAAAACGAGCGGAAAAAGCGTGAAAAACCCAAAAGTAATCACCACAAAGGGCTTTTTTGTGCTCTTATCCGCCAGATAGGCTACCGGGATATAAACGAGCATGGCTGTGATCATCTCGATTGTGGTCAACACGCCGAATTGCAAGGGCGTGATTTTGTGGATGCTGACGCACCAGATCACCACGAAAGCGTAGGGAATTTGCTCGGCGAAGCGGATGAGGATGTCGGAAACGAGCAGGTTGCGCAGGGGGCCCTGGATCAGACTGAGGCCGTAGG
The DNA here is from genome assembly GCA_013360575.1 of Caldilineales bacterium. Classification (GTDB taxonomy): domain Bacteria; phylum Chloroflexota; class Anaerolineae; order J102; family J102; genus JABWBG01. The sequence continues at coordinate 29,176 of JABWBG010000005.1, read as the reverse complement.
CGCGGCGGGGGGCCTGGCCGGCGGGCGCGGCCTTGTCCTCGCTGATCAACCCCTGTTGCAGGGCCAGGGAGAGGCCGGCCAGCACGAAGGCAGTGATGAAGGCCAGGCGTATGCCCCGCACCTCGCCGAACACGCCGATCAGGGCGCCGCCGATCAGCGGGCCCAGAGCCATGGGCACGCGCCGCACCAGGGAATGCACCGAGACGCCCATGGTGCGCTTGTTTTTGGGCAGCGCCGTGGCCACCAGCGCCATCGTCGCCGGCAGGGAGATGGCGGTCCACGACACGAAGAGGATGGCGCCGAGGATCACCGCTTGCCAGGTGGGCGCCAGGATCACCACGGCATAGCCGGCCATGGCGATCAGATTGAACAGGGCCAGTGCCCGTTTGACGCCCAGCTTATCGCTGGCGTAGCCGCCGGGAAAGGAATAGAGGGCGCTGAGCAGGTTATCCAGGCCGTTGAGCAGGCCGATGGAGAAGGCGCCGCCGCCCAGGGCCAGCAGATACAGGGGCAGAAAGCGCTCGGCCATCTTCTCGCCCAGGCCAACCAGGATGACCATGGCCAGCAGGGCGACGATGTTTTTCTTCAGGCCCAGGAATTCGACCAGGCGTTGGGCAGTGTGGCGGTGGGACATGGCAGGGGCGTCAAGGGGGACTTCAGCTTGAAGAAGGCGGCCGGCTTCCGATCGGGCGGGTTGAGGATGGGGTTATCGACGGTGGGGGTCATGAGCGCTGATCGCGGAGTTGTACGATGTGTTTTTGCATGTCCTGCCAGGTGTCGAATAAGCCAAGTGGTTGCACCCAACGGTCGATATAATCGTAATCCAATTCCTGACCAAGATTCAGCACGATGCCGGCGATGTCGCGTGTGTGCTTGGGCTGCTGGCTGATCTGGAAATAGTGCAGTTTGTTGAGGATCAGGTCTTCGGGGGCATGAATATAGACTTCACCCAGCGCCGGCCCCAGGTCGACAAGCCGGCGGCGGGCCAGGCTGGAGGCGCGGAAAACGTCGCCGGGTTTGAGCAAGAAGAACTCGGCTTTGTAGCCGCTGTGCATATCGATGGCATTGAGCGGCAAGTCGGCGCGGTGTTCGATCATCAAATCGACCATATTTTCGACCGGAACCAGCATCCCTCGCTGCGCCAGTTCACGGGAGAGGGCGGTCATCGATTCGAATGGCAATTCGATCACGAGGTTGAGATCCCGGGTTGTGCGCGGGTCGCCCCAGGCCGCCAGCGCCACAGCCCCGCCGATGAGATAGGTGATGTCGGCGGCTGCAAGCGCGTCGAGAACACGTTGCACAAAGGCATGGAATGAGTCAGTATCAGAGGTCTGCATTGCGCCTCCTGATGATGCGCAGCGCCTCTATCTTGCTCAATTCTGGCCGGCGCTGCTGCAAGCGATGGGCCGCCACGCCTTCCACAAAGTCGATCATGGACAGCATCTGTTGAAAACGCTGGGCGGGCGTGAGTTTGCGCGTGATCGCCATTTGCGCCGGGTCGATTTCGGCCACGGCGCCGGCGATCAGTTTTCGCATGCGCTCACGCGAGGATGGCGTACTAGCGTTCATGAGCATAGCTCCGGTATCCGTATCATTTGCTGTTTGCAACGAAAGGGCCGTTGAGGATGGGGTTATCGACGGTGAGGGTCATGGTGTTTTAGGCGTCGGTATCCCGGCTCCTGCCGACGCGCAGCGTTCCGATTTCGCTCATCACTGGGTGTTGCTGACGCAATCGACAGACTGCCAACTATTGGCGCAACAAATCCAGGGGAACAGTGTATCACAACAACGGATCACCACTCCAACACCGCCCCCTGGCTGCCGCTCGTCACCATGCTGGCATATTTGCTGAGGGTGCGGGGCAGGGTGCCGCGCACGAGCGGCTGCCAGTTCGCCTGGCGCCGCGCCAGTTCGGCCTCGGCCACGTGCAGGGTCAGGCTGCGGTGGGGGATGTCGACAGTGATCAGGTCGCCCGGCTCGATCAGGGCAATCGGCCCGCCCGCGGCTGCCTCCGGGCTGATGTGGCCGACGCAGGCCCCGCGCGTGCCGCCGCTGAAGCGGCCATCGGTGATCAGGGCCACGCTGTTGCCCAGGCCCTGCCCCATGATCAGGCTGGTGGGCGAGAGCATCTCCTGCATGCCCGGCCCCCCCTTCGGCCCCTCGTAGCGGATGACGACCACGTCGCCGGCCTGCACCTCGCGGGCCATGATCCCGGCCAGCGCCTCCTCCTGGCTTTCATAGATGCGGGCTGGCCCGCGGTGCGTCAGCATCTCCGGCTTCACGCCCGCTGTCTTCACCACACCCCCCTCCGGCGCCAGATTGCCGAACAGGATCGCCAGCCCGCCATCCGCGCTGTAGGCATTGGCCAGGGGGCGGATGCAGTCCGCGTCCTGGCTGGGGTGATCGGCGATATTCTCGCCCAGCGTGCGCCCGCTGACGGTGATGCGATCCAGCTGCAGCGCCCCCGGTTTTTGGCTCAATTCATACAAAATCGCGCTGATCCCGCCGGCCTGAGCCACATCCTGCAGATGGTAATGGCTGCTGGGCGAGACTTTGCAGATGTTGGGCGTGCGCCGCGAGATTTCATCGATGCGGCTGATCGGGTAATCGATGCCGGCCTCGTGGGCGATGGCCAGCGTGTGCAACACCGTGTTCGTGCTGCCGCCCATGGCCACATCCAGGGCGATGGCGTTGTCGATGCTCTCGACGGTGACGATGTCCAGCGGACGGATGTCCTTTTCCAGCAAAACCATGATCTGCTGCGCCGCCTGCCGGGCCAGCGCCTCCCGTTCGGGGCTGAGGGCCATGGCCGTGCCATTGCCGGGCAGGGCCATGCCCAGGGCCTCGCACAGGCAGTTCATGCTGTTGGCCGTGAACATGCCGGAGCAGGAGCCGCAGGTGGGACAGGCCACGCGCTCGATCTCCCGCAGCCGTTCTTCGCTCATGTTTCCTGCTGAAACCGATCCCACGGCCTCGAACACCGAGATCAAATCCACGGTGGTGCCGTCATCCAACTGCCCGGCGTACATCGGCCCGCCAGAGATGAAGATGGTGGGGATATTGCAGCGCATGGCCGCCATCAGCATGCCGGGCACGATCTTATCGCAGTTGGGGATGCAGACGAGGGCGTCGAATTGGTGCGCCTGCACCACCGTTTCCACGCTGTCGGCGATGATCTCGCGGCTGGGCAGGCTGTATTTCATACCGAAATGGCCCATGGCGATGCCGTCATCCACGCCGATGGTGTTGAAGAGGAAGGGCACGCCGCCGGCCTCACGCACCGCCTCCTTCACCATCTGCCCGAACTTGTCGAGATGCACATGGCCGGGGATGATGTCGATGTAGCTGTTGGCGATGGCGATGAAAGGCTTGGCGAAATCTTCATCGGTGACGCCGGTGGCGCGCAGCAAGCTGCGGTGCGGGGCGCGTTCGATGCCTTTTTTGATGATGTCCGAGCGGAGGGGACGGGGGTGAGCTGATGATGACATGGGAGCGCCTTAATGAGTTTGGATGGAGGATGGGAGGCGGAGGAGAAGGGATGAAGCAGATCGCTTGAGTGGAGGGATTGCCATCGGCCGCCGTCAAATCACAAGCGGAACGGATGTTTTCAAAGTGGCTTGAGTTCAGGAGGCCAACGCTCGCCCGAGTGCGGCGTTGACGAATGTGTTGAGGCTGACGCCATCTTTTTGGGCGGCAATGGCGAGTTGCCGGTGCAGTGACTTGGGCACGCGGACGACGAATTTGCCGCTGTAATCCGCAATCGGGCGGGGAATTGGCACCGGTTGTCCATCCTCCAGCGCTGTTTCGATCCAACCGCGCATGGCGTCCCGAACCATCTCTTCCAGTTCTTCGAAGGTATCGGCCTGCGTAAGACAGCCCGGAAGTTCGGCAACGCTGGCCACCCAGCCCGTTTCGTCCGCAGAATCATCCCGCTGAATCTCAATGGTATAGGGAAGCGTTAGATACTCTTCGACAGAATTGAATTTCATATATAGCTCCTGCCATTCTTGTTGTTTTTGTACAAGTTTGGTATCTATTCAATCGCTTGGGGCAGAAGCCCCCAACCCTAAAGATTTTTAGTAACAGTTTACCTGATGTGTCATTGCGAGGGCGACCGCAGGTCGCATGGCGAAGCAATCCCCAAGGTAGCTCGTCATTTTTTGGGGATTCAAGCAACGTTGGGGATTGCTTCGGGGCTATCGCCCCTCGCAATGACAAAATAAGGTGAATCGTTACGGTTTTTAAAACCTTTAGGGTTTTTTTGCTCGGATGGCTGCCAGGGCCTCATGCCCCGTCCGCGGCCCGCAGATCGGTCACCTGCGCGGAGGTGGCCGCGACCAGAGCAGAGGGTTTGACCGCGAACACGGCATTGGGCGTGCCCGCCGCGGCCCAGACGATGTCGTATGGCAGCAGATCGGCATCGCACAGCACCGGCAGGGGGGCGGGGTAGCCAAAGGGCGCGACTCCGCCGATGGCGTAGCCGGTGGCCGCGCGCACGGTTTCGGCCTCGGCACGCTGCACCTGCTTGCGGCTCACGCCCGCCCAGGCGGCCAATTTGCGCTCATCCAGGCGGTTGCTGCCCGAAACCAGACAGATCACCGGCTGCCCGGCCACGACGAAGACCAGGGATTTGACGATCTGGCCGACGGTGCAGCCGGCCGCGGCAGCCGCGTCTGCGGCGGTGCGGGTGGTTTCGCTGAACTCGACGATCTGGACATCCAGGCCCAGGACTGTGGCCGCGGCCTGCACGCGTTGGGCGGTGGGGTGGGTGGCGGGTTGCATCGCTCAGCCTCCTTCAATCCAGCGCCGCGGCCAGCAGCGGGATCTCCATCTCATCGGCGCTGAGGCCGCCATGGTGGCCGCGGAATTTCTGCTCGAAGCGATCCTTCTCGTACCACCACACCGTTTCGTGCGCGTGCGGCAGGAGGCAGAGGTCGCCGACGCGGGCGGAGAGGGCGGGCGCGTGCGGCTCTGGCCCGAATAGACCCGCTGCGATCAGGTCGGCGGTGCGATGCACTTCGGCCCGGCCGGCCAACATCTGCCGCAGCAGCGCCGCCGCCTCTTCCACCTGTCCTGAGTTGACATAAAGAAAAGCATCGCGAGGGGAGCCGCCGGGCGTGAGCAGTTTGCCGCGGGCGCTGCGCCGCAGCAGGGGGTGCAGTTGGGCGAAATCGGGGTGCAGATTCAGGTAAACGGTCGTGGCCGGGTCCACCGCGGTCTGGCCATGATCGGCGGAGATGAGCAGCAGGGTGTCGCTGACCTTGCCCGCCAGTTGGCGCAGCAGGTAGCGGTCGACCGCGTGCCAGAAAGCATCCAGCTCCGCCGCGGTTTGGTCCGCGTCCGGGCCATAGCTGTGGCAGATGGTGTCGTGGTCGCCGTAGTACAGGAAGTGGATGGCGGGGCCTTTTTCCTGTTGCACCAGGCGGCTGAGGCTGATCAGGGCTTCGGGGATGGTTTTGTAGGGGTGGATGATGGCCCCGCGGCTCAGCGCCTGGTTGTAGGTGGAGGGGAGCACCTCTTTGGGCAGGATGGCGTGGGTGGTGATGCCGCCGGCGGCCAGATCTTGGAAGAGGGTGCGCTGCGGCAGGAACGCGGCGGCGTCGATCCCGGCCATTTTCAGCGTTTCCGGATAGGCGTCGCCGGCGAACGCGTTCAGCATCGGCATGATCACCGCGTCCACCTGAGGTTCGTAGTATTGCCATTCGAACACGCCGTGCTGGCCTACCACCTTACCGGTGGTCATGGTGGTCATGTGCGCGGCGGTGGTGGAGGGGAATTGCGAGGTGATGCGGGCCACGCTTCCCTCCCGGCGCAGTTGTTGCAGGGTGGGATGGTCGCTGAAGCGTTCGAAGAAGCGCCAGCCAAAGGCATCGACGAACAGGAAGATGACCTGATTGACTTGGGCGGGCAGGCTGTCACCCAGCAGGTTGCGCAGGGGCGACTCTCCGCCCCGCAGGAGAGCTTGAAACAGGCCCGGCAGGTGGGCAAAATTGCGGTCGGCGTAGGCAGGAGTAATCATAGAGGGTGGATGGGGGATGTGCGTGCTGGATATTGGGTATGGGGTACTGAACTATACCAACCGCGCCTACATCTCACAAGCCGGCGCGAGGGGGGCAGGGAACAGGGAACAGGGAGCGGGGGGCAGGGGGCAGGGGGCTAGAAGATGCATTGACTTTACCGGCGTTCGCAAGTACACTTGGGTGTGATTGGGGCGCGCCCAATTCGAGGTCGAACCGGCCAGAGCCGATCTCGGGTTCTCTTGTCTTTCGCATCCAAACCAACTGGATTCGTGCCAACACGTGTTGATCTGGCTGCACGTTATTCCAGGAAATATGTTGTTTCAGACGAATCAAGGAGGATTCACGTATGTCACGCAAATCGTTGTGGTTCAGTTTGGCGGCCCTGGCGCTGCTGGCGTTGCTGGTCGCGGGATGCGCGACCACAGCCACGCCCGCGCCGGCGCCCGCACCCACCACTGCCCCCGCCCCGCCCAGCACCGGTGAGCAAGCCCCGGCTGCCGGCGCGGTGGAGGTATTTTCGTGGTGGACGGGGGGCGGCGAGGCTGCGGGGTTGAATGCGATGATCGAGGTGTTTGGGCAGAAGTATCCGGACATCGAGTTCATCAATGCGGCGGTGGCCGGCGGCGCGGGCACGAACGCCCGTGCGGTGTTGGCCACGCGCTTGCAGGCGGGGGATGCGCCGGATAGCTGGCAGGGCCATGCCGGGCAAGAATTGATCGGCACGTACGTGGCCGCGGGCCAGTTGGAGCCGGTGAACTTCCTGTTCGAGCAGAACGGCTGGCTGGCGGTGATGCCGGAAACGCTGATCCCGCTGATCTCCGAGGGTGACAACATCTACTCGGTGCCGGTGAACATCCATCGGGCGAATGTGTTGTGGTACAACCCGGCGGTGCTGGCTGCGAACAACGTGGAAGTGCCAGAATCGCTGGCCGACTTCTTCGCGGCGTTGGATGCGTTGCAAGCGGCGGGCATGGAAGCGCCGCTGGCCTTGGGCGAGCAGTGGACGGTGATGCACCTGTTCGAGACGATCTTGCTGGCGTCGATGGGGCCGGATGCGTACAACGGCCTGTGGGATGGCGCGACCGACTGGGCCGGGCCTGAGGTTGGGCAGGCGATTGCCGATTTCCAGAAGCTGCTGACCTACGCCAACGCCGATTCTTCGGCCCTGAGCTGGCAGGATGCTTCGCAACTGGTGGTGGATGGCGACGCCGCCTTCAACATCATGGGCGACTGGGCCGAGGGATTCTACAAAGAACTCGGTCTGACCCCGCGCGAAGGCTTTGGCTGGGCGCCGGTGCCTGGGACAGGCGGCAACTTCCAGTTCCTGTCGGACAGCTTTGTGCTGCCGGTGGGCGCGCCGAACCGGGATGCGGCGATTGCCTGGCTGACGGTGGCCGGCTCGAAGGAAGGGCAGGATGCCTTCAACCCGGTGAAAGGCTCGATCCCGGCCCGCTCTGATGGCGACCGGGCGCTGTACGACGAGTATCTGCAATCGGCGATGGATGACTGGGCCAGCGACCGTGTGGTCGGCTCGCTCACCCATGGCGTGGTGGCGAATGACTCGTGGAAGTCGGAGATTGACACCGGCCTGGGCTTGTTCCTGGTCGATGGCAACGCCGAAGGCTTGCAGGCGGCCCTGGCCGCGGCCTGCGCCTCCTCCGGCGCCTGCCAATAACACAACCCTGCACAGAGGCGGGCGGGCAACCGCCCGCCTCTCTCTTTTCTGTCTCTGAAGCCGCGAGGAGGCAACCGTATGGGCATCAGGAAGGATCGAATTCTAGCCTTTGCACTGGTATCACCCTCCATTCTCGCTGTGCTCATTTTTGTCTATGGCTTCATCGGTTGGTCGGCGCGGGTTTCGCTGAGCAATTGGAAGGGTTTGCTGCCGAATTATGAGTGGGCGGGGTTCAAAAACTACACCGATCTTTTCGCCGATCCCCGTTTTCACATCGATATCCGCAACACCGTGATTTTTACGGTGCTGTTTGTGGGCGGCTGCCTGCTGTTGGGCCTGGCGTTGGCGATTTTGGTCGACCAAAATTTACGGGGCGAGAACTTCTTCCGCAATCTGTTTCTGTTTCCGATGGCCATTTCCTTCATCGTCACCGGCGTGGTGTGGCGGTGGCTGATGAACCCGGCTCAGGGTTCGCGCATGAGCGGCCTGAACCTCCTGTTCGATAACCTCGGCCTCGATTTTCTGATCAATCTCTGGCACAACACGCCGAATTGGGGCATCGCCGCCATTGCCATCCCTGCCATCTGGCAGATGTCGGGGTACACGATGGCCCTCTATCTCGGCGGCCTGCGCGCCATCCCCGATGCGGTGAAAGAAGCGGCGCGGGTGGATGGCGCCAGCGAAATCCAGATGTATCGGCGCATCATCTTGCCCATGCTCAAGCCCATCACCCTCACAGCCATGATCATCCTCGGCCACATCTCGCTCAAAGTGTTCGATCTGATCATCGCTGTGGCCGGCAAGCAGGTGAAGCTGGATGTGCCCGCCATCTACATGTGGACGACGACCTTCGACGGCAACTTCTTCTCCCGTGGCGCGGCCATCGGCATCATCCTTCTCTTCAGTGTGGCGGTGCTCGTCATCCCCTACCTTTATTACACCCTGCGCACGGAGGTGGAAGCATGATTCAGAGCCGCTCACGCTACTGGTTGTACATCCCGCTGTTGCTGATGACGGTGTTCTATCTGCTGCCGATGTTCATCATGCTCAACACCGGCTTCAAGAGCTTTGCCGAAGTCAGTCTGAAAACCATGTGGAAGCTGCCCAGCGGCCTCCATTTCGACAATTTCATCGCCGCGTACAAAGCGTTGTCGCCGAACTTGTGGAACAGTGTGCGCCTGGTCGTGCCCGCGGCCATTATCTCGGCCATCCTCGGCTCACTCAACGGCTTTGTGCTGGCCCGCTGGAAGTTCCGCGGGGCCGATTTTATCTTCCCCTTGCTGTTGTTCGGCATGTTCATCCCCTACCAAAGCATCCTCATCCCCCTGGTCGAGTTCATGCGCCGCATCAATCTCTATGGCGGCGTGCCCGGCCTCATCCTCACCCATGTGATCTACGGCATCCCCATCACCACCCTCACCTTCCGCAATTACTACGCGGGCGTGCCCGGTGAACTGGTGGAGGCGGCGAGGATGGATGGAGCGGGCCTGCTGGGGGTGTATCGTCACATCCTCCTGCCCCTTTCCATCCCCAGTTTCGTGGTGGTGTTGATCTGGCAGTTCACGGCAGCGTGGAACGATTTTCTCTTCGCCGTGGTCATCACCAGCCCCTCCAACTGGCCGGTGACGGTGGCCTTGAACAACATGGCCGGCAGCCAGATCATCGAATGGAATGTGCAGATGGCCGGGTCCTTCCTGGCGGCCCTGCCCACCCTGCTCGTCTACATCTTCCTGGGCCGCTACTTCCTGCGCGGCCTGATGACAGGGGCGTTGAAAGGGTAGTATTACGTTTTACGCTCACCCCCATTCAACAGCGCATACTCCAGCCCATCCGCCAGCGCCTGCCAACTGGCTTCGATGATGTTGGAACTGGCCCCGACCGTCGTCCAGCGGTGATCACCGTCGCTGAAATCGATCAGCACACGGGTGGTGGCGGCGGTGGCCATGTGCGTGTTCAAAATGCGGACTTTGTAATCGGTCAGGTGCACCGATTCCAGGCGGGGATAGAAACGCTCCAGGGCTTTGCGCAGGGCTTCGTTCAGGGCGTTGACGGGGCCGTTGCCCTCGGCCACCTCGTGGAAAACCTGGCCGCCGATCTCCACCTTGACCGTGGCCTCGGAGAACAACCCCCGCCCGCGGCGGTGATCGACTGCGGTGGTGAAATCGATCAGCGCGAAGGGAGCGTGATAGGTGGGTTGGGTGCGGCGCAGCAACAACTCAACCGAAGCATCGGCGGCCTCGAAGGCGTAGCCCTCATGTTCCATTTGTTTGATCTGGGCCAATACCGTGCGTTCTTGTTCTTTCGTCACCCCCGCCAGCCCAAAAAGCTCCCGTTTGACCGCGATATTGTCCTTCCCTGACAGGTCGGACACCACCACCCGCATCTTGTTCCCCACCAACGCCGGGTCGATGTGCTGGTAGGAATCCACATTCTTGACCACCGCATTCACATGCACCCCCCCTTTGTGGGCGAAGGCGCTGCGGCCCACGAAGGCGGCGTGGTCATCCGGGGCCAGGTTGGCCAGCTCACTGACGAAGGCGGCGACTTCAGTCAGCCGCTGCAATTGCGCCGCCGACACCGCCTGCACCCCCATTTTCAGATTCAGGTTGGCGATGATGCTGACAAGATTGCTGTTGCCGCAGCGCTCGCCATAGCCGTTGATCGTGCCCTGCACGTGCACGGCCCCGGCCCGCACCCCGGCCAGAGCGTTGGCCACGCCCAATTCGCCATCGTTGTGCGTGTGCATGCCCAGCGGCGCCCTGATCCCGCCGGCCCGAATCTTCTGGATGATCGGCTCGATCTCCCAGGGCATCGTTCCGCCGTTGGTATCGCACAGCACGATGCAATCGGCGCCGGCCGTCTGCGCGGCGTGGAGCGTCTTCAGCGCGTAGTCCGGGTCGGCGCGGTAGCCGTCGAAAAAGTGCTCGGCGTCGTAGATCACCTCTTTTCCGGCCTGTTTCAGATACGCCACCGTGTCCTCGATCATGGCCACGTTCTCTTTCAGGGTCGTGCGCAGCACATCGGTGACGTGCAGCGTCCAGGTTTTGCCAAAGACTGTGACCACGGGGGTCTCACAAGCCAACAACATCGCCACCTGCGCATCCTCAGCCACCGGGGTTTTGGCCTTGCGCGTGGAACCAAAGGCAGCGATCTTGGCATGCCGCAGATGCAGATCGCTCCTGGCCCGCTGGAAGAATTCCATATCTTTGGGATTCGAGCCGGGCCAGCCCCCTTCGATGTAATGCACGCCCAGTTCATCGAGCTTGCGGGCGATGCGCAGCTTGTCGCCAGACGAGAAGTTGACGCCCTCGCCCTGCGTGCCGTCGCGCAGGGTGGTGTCATAGAGATATAGGGTCATCCTGTTTATCCTGGTGATAGATTTGGAAGGGGATTGCTGCTATAATGGCCGCAGGTCCCACCCATCGGAGGGTAGCAACCATGCAACTCGAAGAGTATTTTGATTTCCTGGCGCCGAACGATATCCGCCTCAAAGGCAGCCGCGTCGGCATCGAATCGGTGCTGTACGAATACATCCACCGCGGCCAGACGCCGGAGCAGATCGACGAGCGTTTTTATAGCATCAACCTCGAACAGGTCTACGCGACGATCCTGTATTATTTGCACAATAAAGAAGCTTTGCATCAATACATGACAGATTTGATCGAGTTCGGGCGAAGAATGCGGGAAGAGCAGGAAAAGAATCCAGATCCAGTAATTTTGCGATTGCGGGCGCTGCGAGAGAAATATGGCAAAGACACAGCGCGAATCGTGGCAGAGCAGCGTGGGTTGATATTTGCCGAGCCTTCGCCTACCTATGAAACAGAATGAGAGAAATCGTATATTTGCTGGATGAGCATATTGATCCCCAGATTCAACGGGGTTTGTAGCGGCATTGGAGTCAAATCAGGGTGTGGCGAATCGGTCAGCCGGGGATGCCGGCCCTCAAATCGCTGGATCCGGTCATTCTGGAGTGGTGTTTTGTGCATGGCGCTTTGCTTGTGACCAACAACCCGCCTCCATGCCCGGCCATTTGCAGCAGCGGATGGCAGAGGGGCGGCAGACCAATGGGATCATCGTCCTGAATGACATGCTTTTGCTTGGGGACTTGATCGATGATCTGGCCACGATTTGGGCGGCGACAGCGTTGGAAGATCATCTCAATCTGATGCGATATCTGCCTGTTTCGAGTTGGAGATGATCCTCAGATTCTCCCGCACCACCGCGCCCATCGCCGCAGTGCCCACCACTTCGGTGGCCTGATCAGGGGCGGCGACGCCGGCAAGATCGGGGGTGCGGTAGCCGGCGGCGAGCGCCATCTCCACCGCGGTTTCGATAGCCTGAGCCGCAGCTTCTTGCCCAAGCGAGTGCCGCAGCATCATCGCCGCTGAAAGGATGGTGGCCAGGGGATTGGCAATGCCCTGCCCGGCAATGTCGGGCGCGGAGCCGTGGATCGGTTCGTAGACGCCGTTGGCGCCGTCGCCCAGGCTGGCCGAGGGCAGCATGCCCATGGATCCGGCCAGCATCGCCGCCTCGTCGGTGAGGATATCGCCGAACAGGTTTTCGCTGACGATGACGTCGAAGCCCGCAGGGCGGCGGATGAGGTGCATGGCCATGGCGTCGACAAGCTGATGCTCAAGCGTCACGTCGGGGAATTCGGCGGCCATGATCTGGGCCGTGGTCTTGCGCCACAGCCGGGAGGAGGCCAGCACGTTGGCCTTGTCCACCGATGTGAGATGGCCGCGGCGCGTCTGTGCGGCCCGCGCTGCCACCCGCACCACGCGTTCGATCTCGCCGCGGGTGTAGAGCATGGTGTCGTAGGCCTCGTCATCCCCCTCTTTCTGCGGGCCGAAATAGGCGCCGCCGGTCAATTCGCGCACGACCAGCATGTCCACGCCCGCCAGGGTCTCCGGTTTCAGGCTGGAGGCGTTGATCAGCTGCGGGAAGATCTTGACCGGGCGAAGATTGGCGTACAGCCCCAGTTCCTTGCGCAGCGCCAGCAGGCCCTGTTCCGGGCGCACTTTGGCCGCGGGATCGCTCCATTTAGGCCCGCCCACTGCGCCCAGCAGCACGGCATCGGCCGAGCGGCAGGCGGCCAGGGTGGCGGCGGGCAGGGGCTGGCCGGTGGCGTCGATGGCGCAGCCGCCCATGAGATGCGTCTCGAAGGTCAGGCTGAACCTGAACACCGGGGCCAGCGCGGCCAGCGTCAGTTCCGCCTCGCGCACCACTTCCGGGCCGATGCCGTCGCCGGGCAGCAAAACAAGGGAATAATGCATGGTCATACTCAACGGCGCTCGTCGTGGCGATGGAGGGCGGCGGCGCCCCAGAAGGCGAGGGAGATCTCATCCAACTCCAGGAAATCGGCCGCGGGGCGGAGTGTGGTGGGGTCAGTCGGCCTGGCCTCCTGCGCGTTGTTCGGGCGAGGTTCGGACGGGCCGTTGCGCGGGGCGGTAGGCAGGGGGGTGGGTGGGGTCATGAGGTTCCTCTGATGATCGATGATCGATGATTGATGATTAATAATTAATGATTAATTCTTGGTATTTGAATGCTCATATGCGGTTATCGCCGCTTCTTGCGCCAGCAGGTAGCCGAGATCGTCGAGACCTTCGATTAGGCATTCCTTACGATAGGGATCGATGGCGAAGTGATAGGATTGGCCATCGGGCAGGCTTACGGTTTGAGCGCCAAGATCGAGCTGAATCTGAACATCCGGCTGTTCCTCGACCAGATCGAGCAGCAGGCGGACGGCCTCTTCGGGCAGGGGCACGGGCAGCAGGCCATTTTTGAGGGCGTTGTTGTAGAAAATGTCGGCGAAGCCGGGCGAGATCACGGCGCGGAAGCCGTATTCGGTCAGCGCCCATACCGCGTGCTCGCGGCTGGAGCCGCTGCCGAAATTGCGTCCGGCGATCAGGATCTGCGCGGCGGCGTATTGCGGCTGATTGAGCACAAAATCGGGGCGGGGCTGGCCGGTCGGATCATAGCGCCAGGCCGCGAACAGGCCATCGCCCATGCCCGCCTTGGTGACGGCGGTGAGAAAGCGGGCGGGGATGATCTGGTCGGTGTCGACATTTTCGGCGCGCAGCGGCGCGGCGGCGGCGGTGAGGGTGGTGAAGGGGTTCATGGTTAAATCATCTCCCGCACATCAACAACTTTTCCATTGACGGCCGCGGCCGCGGCCATGATCGGGCTCATGAGCAGGGTGCGGGCGCCGGGGCCTTGGCGGCCCTCGAAATTGCGGTTGCTGGTCGAGGCCACATATTTCCCGGCGCCGGCCTTGTCATCATTCATGGCCAGGCACATGCTGCACCCGGCCCCGCGCCACTCGAACCCAGCGGCGGCGAAGATGCGATCCAGCCCTTCGGCTTCGGCCTGGGCCTTCACCGCCTTGGAGCCGGGCACGACGATGGCCCAGACGCTGTCTGAAACCCGCCTGCCCTTGACCACCTCCGCGGCCTGGCGCAGGTCTTCGATGCGGCCATTGGTGCAGGAGCCGATGAACACGATGTCGATGGGCTGGCCCGCGATGGGCTGGCCGGGCTTCAGGCCCATGTACTCCAGGGCGCTGAGCAAAGCCCGACGTTCGGCGGGGTCGGCCAGCTGGTCGGGCGTGGGAATCTGGCCGCTGACAGGCATGCCCTGGCCGGGGTTGGTGCCGTAGGTGACCATCGGTTGCAGCTTGTTGGCGTCGAGTGTCATTTCCCGGTCGAACACGGCGCCCTCATCGCTGCGCAGCGTGCGCCAGCGCGCCACCGCCGCCTGCCACTCCCGACCTTTGGGGGCATAGTCCCGGCCCGCCAGGTACGCGAACGTGGTCTCGTCCGGGGCGATCATGCCGGCCCTGGCGCCGCCCTCGATGCTCATGTTGCAGATCGTCATGCGGTTGGCCATGCTCAGCTTGGCGATGGCGCTGCCGCGGTATTCGAACACGTGCCCGGCCCCGCCGCCGGTGCCATTCTGGGCGATGATGGCGAGGATGATGTCTTTGGCGGTGACGCCGTGCGCCAATTCGCCCTCGATATTGATGGCGAAGGTCTTGGGCTTGGCTTGCAGCAGGCATTGCGTGGCCAGCACATGCCCCACTTCGCTGGTGCCGATGCCAAAGGCCAGCGCCCCAAAGGCGCCGTGCGTGCTGGTGTGGCTGTCGCCGCAGACGATGGTCATGCCCGGCTGGGTCACGCCCATCTCCGGGCCGACGACGTGCACGATGCCCTGCACCTCGCCTGTGATATCCCACAGCGTGAGGCCGAAATCCGCGCAGTTTTGGCGCAGCGTGCGCACCTGATGGGCCGCATCTGCGGGCCATAGGGTCATCTCCGTCTGCCGGGTGGGGATGGCATGATCCATGGTGGCGAAGGTTTTGTCGGGCCGCCGCACCCGCAGGCCGCGCTGGCGCAGCATATTAAAAGCCTGCGGCGAAGTCACTTCGTGGATGAGATGGGCGTCGATATACAGCACCGCCGGCGCGCCCGCATCCTGCTTCACCACATGCGCATCCCACACTTTATCGAAAAGGGTTTTGGGTGTTTGGGTCATAGGGGGGGTTGGTTGGTTGGTTAGTTGGTTAGTTGGTTAGTTGGTTGGTTAGTTGGTTAGTTGGTTGGTTAGTTGGTTAGTTGGTTGGTTGGTTAGTTGGTTAGTTGGTTGGTTGGTTGGTTAGTTGGTTGGTTGGTTGGTTGGTTGGTTGGTTAGTTGGTAGATTGGTGACTTTTGCGGCGATCCTTACCAATTTACCAACCAACCAACTAACCAACTAACCAACTAACTAACCAACCAACCAACCAACTTCTATACCGCACTCCGTTCGCCATTGGCGATGTGTACGGTCGATTGCGTGGCGCTTTCGGCATCGATCAACTTGTTCAGCGCCTGCATATATGCTTTGGCGCTGGCCACGATGATGTCGGTATCAATGCCGCGGCCTGAGAACAGGCGGCGGCGGGGCCGGCCCTGGGCGGTGTGCGTGAAGCCCCGGCTTTCGGGCACGGCGATGCGGATCGTAACATCACCGTTGGCGTCGATGCCTTCGGTCACCGCCTGGACGAGGAACTCGGTGAGGACGTTGGGAACCTGCACAATGCGGTTGATGCCCTGATACACCGCATCCACCGGGCCAGAGCCAAAGCCGGCGTCGGTCACGGTGGCGCCCGAATCGGTGTTGCGCAGCGTCACCACCGCCGTGGGAACCACATTGTTGCCGCACTGCACCTGCACATTGACCAACTCCCAGGTCTCCTTCGGTTGGTACACCTCATCCCCCACCAGCGCTTCCAGATCGGCATCCGACACCGTTTTCTTCTTGTCGGCCAGATCTTTGAAGCGCCTGAACACCTTGTTCAACTCCTCATCTTCCAGATGATAGCCCATCTCTTCCATGCGCACGCGGAAGGCGTGCCGCCCGGAATGTTTGCCCAGCACCAGCTTGGAATGGCTGAGGCCGATGGTGTCCGCGTCCATGATCTCGTAGGTGCGCTTGTTCTTCAGCATGCCATCCTGGTGGATGCCGGCTTCGTGGGCGAAGGCGTTGGCCCCGACAATGGCCTTGTTTGGCTGGATCACCATGCCGGTGTAGCGAGATACCATGTCGGAGGAACGGTGGATCTCCTGGGTGATGATGTTGGTTTCAGTCTCGTAGACCTGCTGGCGCACGTACAGGGCCATCACCACCTCTTCCAGGCTGGTGTTCCCCGCCCGCTCGCCGATGCCATTGATGGTGACCTCGACCTGGCGGGCGCCGTTCTGCACCCCGGCCATGGTGTTGGCCGTGGCCAGCCCCAGGTCGTTGTGGCAGTGCACCGAGATCACCACATCTTTGGCGCCAGGCGTGTGCTCGCGGATGTCGCGGATCAGGCGGCCAAACTCATCGGGCGTGGTGTAGCCCACGGTGTCGGGGATGTTGAGGGTGGTGGCGCCGGCCGCAATGGCCGCGGTCAGCACCTGATAGAGGAAGCGGGGGTCGCTGCGCCCGGCGTCCTCTGGGCTGAACTCTACATCAGCGCAATACTGTTTGGCGTACCCGACCATCTCTCGCACTCGCGCTACCACCTCTTCCGGCTGCATCTTCAGCTTGTATTCCATGTGTACGGGTGAAGTGGCCAAAAAGGTGTGGATGCGGGGGTGTTTGGCCGGACGCACCGCCTCCCAGGCCGCGTCGATATCCTGGGGATTGGCCCGCGCCAGCCCGCAGATCACCGGCGGCTCGGCCGGATTGCCCTGCCTGTCGATGCGTGGCTCCTGGCCCACGGTCTGGGCGATGCGCTGCACCGCTTCCAGGTCGCCGGGCGAGGCCGCCGGAAAGCCCGCCTCGATGATGTCCACGCCCAGCCGCGCCAACTGCCGGGCGATGTCCAGCTTTTCCTGCGCGTTCAGCGTCGCCCCTGGCGATTGCTCGCCATCGCGCAGGGTCGTATCGAAGATCAGGACTTTGTCGGGACCATAATTACTTGGATTGGGCATGGAAAACTCCTTTTTTAGTATTTAGTATTCAGTATTCAGTATTCAGTGTTCAGTGTTCAGTTTGAATACCGTAATAGTTCACCTAATGTGTCATTGCGAGCGCAGCGAAGCAATCTCCGAGGTGGTTCGTAGATTTTATGGATGCCATATCAGCGTTGGGGATTGCCTCGGGGCTATCTCCCCTCGCAATGACACATTAGGTGAACTTTTACTGAATATCTTCTAGATTACCTACTAGTCACTGATTACCAAATACTGATTACTGAACACTGAACACTGAATACTGAATACTGAATACTGAACACTGAACACTGAATACTGAATACTGAACACTGAACACTGAACACTGAATACTGAATACTAAACCTCCACCGGCTTCAACCACGGCATCATACTGCGCAGTTCTTTACCGACCTGCTCGATCTGATGCTCGCGTTCGGCGGCGCGGCGGGCGTTGAAATGGGGGCGACCGTTGGCGTTCTCGTCGATCCATTCCTCGGCGTAGGCTCCAGACTGGATATCGCTCAAAATCTGGCGCATTGTCTCCTTCGTTTCCGCAGTAATGATGCGATCGCCGGCGTGGTAATCGCCATGCTCGGCAGTGTCGGACACGCTGTAGCGCATGTAGGCCAGGCCGCCGCGATAAAACAAATCCACGATCAGCTTCAGCTCATGCATGCACTCGAAATAGGCTACTTCCGGCTGATAGCCGGCGTTGACCAGCGTCTCGAACCCGGCCTTGACCAGGGCGCTGACGCCGCCGCACAGCACCGCCTGCTCGCCGAACAGATCGGTCTCCGTTTCCTCGCTGAAGGTGGTCTGCAAGGCCCCGGCGCGGGTGCAGCCGATGCCCTTGGCATAGGCCAGGGCGTCAGCCAGAGCGTGGCCGCTGGCATCCTGATAGATGGCCACCAGCGCCGGCGTGCCTGTGCCTTCCACGAACAACTCGCGTACGCGGTGACCGGGCGCCTTCGGGGCCACCATGCTCACATCCACGAAATCGGGCGGCACGATCTGCCCGAAACGGATGTTGAAACCGTGTCCGAACATCAGCGTCTTGCCCGGCTTCAGATTCGGCTCGATGCTCTCTTTGTAGATTTTGGCCTGCACCGTGTCGGGGGCCAGCACCATGATCATGTCGGCCTCGGCGCAGGCCTGGGTGGTAGAGACGACCCGCAGCCCGGCTGCTTCCGCTTTTTCCCATGATCCTGACCCTTTGTACAGGCCCACGCGCACGTCCAGGCCGCTATCTTGCAGGCTGAGAGCGTGGGCATGGCCCTGGCTGCCATAGCCCAGCACCGCGATCTTGCGCCCCTGCAGCCGGGCAATGTCCGCGTCTTTGTCATAATAAATCGTCGCCATAAGTGTTTTTGTCCTTTGGTGGGTGGATTGGTTGGTTAGTTGGTTAGTTGGTTAGTTGGTTAGTTGGTTAGTTGGTTAGTTGGTTAGTTGGTTGGTTAGTTGGTTAGTTAGTTAGTTAGTTAGTTGGTTAGTAGGTTGGTAATTTTTGCGGCGATCCTTACCAATCTACCAACTAACCAACCAACCAACTAACCAACCAACCAACCAACCAACCAACCAACTAACCAACCAACCAACCAATACCTACAACGCTGCCTTGCGTTTGCGGCTGGATTTGCCATTGCGCCCGACATGGCCGCGGGTCATGGCCACGGCCCCGGTGCGCACCATTTCCAGCACAGGGTAGTTTGCCAGCAGATCCAGCAGGCTTTCGACCTGATCCGTCGCGCCCACGGCCTGCACGACCACCGCATCCATGCTCACATCCACGATGCGGGCGCGATAGATATCCACGATCTGCATCACCTCGGCGCGGGTGGCGGTATCCACACGCACCCGTATCAGCGCCATCTCGCGGATGATGGCCGGGCGGTCGGTGATGTTCTCGACCTTCGTCACATTCACCAACTTATAAAGCTGCTTCACCGCCTGATCCACCATGCGATCATCGCCATCGACTACGAAAGTCAGCCGGCTGATGCCGGGCGTCTCGCTGTGTCCCACCGTCAGACTCTCGATATTGAACCCGCGGCGGCGGAACAGCCCCACCACCCGATTCAACACCCCCGGCTTATCCTCCAGCCAGGCCACGACGGTATGCTTATGTGTACCATTTTGTTGTATTTCGCTATACATATCCATTCTCCTTATATAATTTCATTAATTAGTTATCAGACATTGAGAACACTGATCACTGATTACTGAACACTGAACACTGATCACCACGCCGGGTTCACGCCGCTTGGCCCTTGCACGATCTTGGGCCGGCGGATCAACTCGCCCACGCCGGCGCCGGGGGCGACCATGGGATAGACGTTCAGCTCCTCTTTTACGCGGAAATCAATCAGGAAAGGCCCCTCGTGGGCATTGGCCGCGGCAAAGGCATCGGCTACATCCGCCTTGTGCGTCACGCGGCGGCCGGCAATGCCATACGCCTCGGCCAGCTTCACGAAATCAGGGCTGAGCATGGGTGTGCCGGTGTAGCGCTTCTCGTAAAACAACTGCTGCCACTGCCGCACCATGCCCAGGAAGCCATTGTTGATGATGGCGATCTTGATCGGCAGCTTCTCCTGCACCACCACCGCCAGTTCTTGCAACGTCATCTGGAAACCGCCATCGCCGGCCACCGCCCACACACGATCATGCGGCGCCGCGAACTGGGCGCCGATGGCCGCGGGCAGGGCAAAGCCCATCGTCCCCAGCCCGCCCGAGGTCAGCAGTTGCCGTGGGCGCTCGTGCACGAAATACTGCGCCTCCCACATCTGATGCTGGCCCACATCGGTGACTACAATCGTCTGGCCGCCGGTGCTGTGCCACAACTGCCGCATCACAAAGGGCGGGATCAGCTCATCCACCTCCAACCCCAGGATATCCCGCTCCTGGCCATCATCACGCCAGCTCCGGATCTCGGCCAGCCAGGACAGATGCCGCGCCGGCTGCACTGAATCGGCCAGCGCCTGCAAACTCTGCTTGCAATCGCCGATCAGGGCGACATCGGGCCGCACATTCTTGCCCACCTCAGCCGGATCCATCTCCAGATGAATGATCTTAGCCTTCGGTGCGAACTCGGACAACTTGCCCGTCACCCGGTCATCGAAGCGCATGCCTACCGCGATCAACACATCGCATGCCTGGATGGCCAGATTGGTGTGCGCTTCGCCGTGCATACCGCACATGCCCAGGGCCAGCGGGTGCGTTTCGGGGATGTCGCCCAGGCCCAGCAGCGTCGTCGTCACCGGGATCTCGGCTTTTTCGATCAACCGCCGCAACTCTTCCAGGGCCTGTCCCATCTGCACCCCATGCCCGGCAAGGATCAGCGGCTTCTGCGCCCGGTCGATCAACTGCGCCGCCCGCTTCACATCCTCCTCCTCCACGCCGTACCAGGGCTTGTACCCCGGCAGGATCACTTCCTCCGGATAAATAAAATCGGTGCTATCGTTTTGCACATCCTTGCAGATGTCGATCAGCACCGGCCCGGGGCGGCCCTCTCGGGCGATATAAAAGGCTTCCTTCATCACCTGGGGCAGCTCACGCACATCTGTCACCAGATAATTGTGCTTCGTCACCGGCTGGGTGACGCCGGTGACGTCGGTCTCCTGGAACGCGTCATTGCCCAAGAGATTCGTCGGCACCTGCCCGGTGATCGCCACCAGCGGCACCGAATCCATCATGGCTGTGGCCAAACCGGTGACGAGGTTGGTGGCGGCGGGGCCAGACGTGGCCATGCACACCCCCACATCTCCGCTGACGCGGGCGTAGCCATCGGCCATGTGCGCGCCGCCCTGCTCGTGGCGCACCAACACATGATGGATTTGCGGGTAGCGAGCCAGGGCATCGTAGATGGGCAGGTTGGCGCCCCCGGGCATGCCGAAGACGACATTCACACCCTCTTGGAGGAGGGCTTCCCAGACGATCTGGGCTCCTGTCATTTTCATGGAGAAAGCTCCTGAGATGGGGAGGAAGAGAAGGGGGAAGTGAAAAGAAAAACCCCCAACACACGACATGGCGCACCAGCGGGTTGGGGGCGACGCTGCCCGGTATGGGAGATGCAAACAAAAACCCCCTTCCGGTTGGAAGAGGGCTAGTCATAAAATGCCTATACTTCGTCGTCTAGCAAGTGCGAACCTTTCTTCCAACCGGCAAGGGCTCCTGGCCCACAATAAGGACCAGAAGCTCGCTAATGACGATGGCAAGGAGGGAGAAGAAAGACATGGTGATATATCACTTGCAGGGGAATGGTGGGGGAGTATACAGGGCGGCGGGTGTTCTGTCAAATCAGAGATTGCAGCCCCGCCCCACGCACGCGGGGCGCTGATACGGTCTGCGCTTGCGTCTTCGTCCCATTTGCGATAGCGTATGCCGCTGCGCCGGGCCGATTGGTTGCCCGCGTGCTCTCCCCCAAGGTTCTGTCCACATGATCCGCCTTTCCTTCACCTTTCTGAGCATCCTTTTTCTCCTTTTGGCCACTGTTCCCGCGTCCGTGGGCGCGCCCCCGACCCCGCGGCCGCCAAAACTGGGCCTGGCCAGCGATACCCGCATCCCCCACAGCCGGGATCACGTCAGCGTGCGCCTGCACGGGGGCGCGGAGGCGGCCGCGGCCCTGCCTGGGGCTGCCCACCTCTTCGGCGATTGGTATCGCCTGCCGGTATTGGCCGGGGAGGCGCCGGCGCAGGCCCTGCAGCGGCTGGCTGCCCAAGAAGAAGTGGCGCTGGTCGAGCTGGATTACACCTTGCACGTCGATTTCCAGCCGCGACCTGCCCCCGCGTCGCCGGCCTCGGCCCAGCTTCTGCCCAATGACCCGCGCTTCCCGGAACAGTGGCATTTTCCCCTGATCCAGGCGCCGGCGGCCTGGGAGATCGGGGCTGGGGCTGGGGTGACGGTGGCGGTGGTCGATTCCGGCATCAGCAAGGGAGAGGATCTGCAGTGCCATACCTTTGTGCACGAGTACAACATCTTCACCCGGCAGACAGGGCCGGGCGTGGCCGTGGATGACTATGGCCACGGCACGCATGTTGCCGGCACCATCGCCCAATGCACCGACAATGGCCTGGGCGTGGCCGGGCTGGCCTTTGCCGCCCAACTGATGCCGGTGAAAGTGTTGAACCAGGTGGGCAATGGCACTTTTCAGGGCGTGGCCGAGGGCGTCGACTGGGCGCGCAGCCACGGCGCCAGGGTGATCAACCTCTCGCTGGGCGGGCGCTGCTTTGGCCAACTGTGGCCCGCCTGCTCCAGCAGTGTGCTGAATGCCGCCCTCTCCGCCGCCGCCGCCGCCGACATCGTCATCGTGGCGGCCGCGGGCAATTTCAACGAGAGCACGGTGGCCCAGCCGGGCAACCATCCCGACGCCATCGCCGTGGCCGGGGTGGATTTCTTCGGCGCCCGCGGCTGGTATTCCAGCCAGGGCAGCGCGCTCGGCCTCAGCGCGCCGGGGGGCGACTTGCGTCAGGACCTCGACGGCGACGGCCTGCCCGGCGAGGGCGGCATTTTGCAGGAGACCTTCGAGCAGGGCCGGTGGGGGTATTACCACATCGAGGGCACCTCCATGGCCGCGGCGCATGTCAGCGGCGTGGCGGCCCTGCTGCGGGCGCACCGGCCCCAGGCCACCCGCCAGCAAGTGCGCGCCGCCTTGCAGTCCTCCGCCCTCGATCTGGGCGCGGCCGGATTCGATACCACTTTTGGACATGGCCTGCTGCAGGCCGCGGCCGCGCTCGTCGCTATCGACGCTCTCGTTCCCACCCTCACACCGACTCCCACGCCCTCGGATACGCCCACGCCGACCCCTACGCCCACGGCCACGCCCTCAGCCACGCCCACGCTGACGACCACGCCCACCCTCACCCCCTCGCCTTCCTCCACCCCTACGCCCACCCCCACCCCCACGCCTACCGACTCCCCGCCGCCCGCCGCCCACCTGTGGCTGCCTTTGGTCTGGCGCGGCCAGGCGCAGGTGTGGCTGCTGGACATCCGGCCCTGAGCGCCCTTTTGCGGCAGCAAACCGATCCAAACTTACTGCCAGCAGGGCAAAACGGGTATACTGTGGGGAAATCACCCTGAAATTCAGCTTTCTGGAGCATGCCCATGGCCTTTGTCCCCCCTCGTGCTGTCACCCGCTGGCTCTATCTGGTCGCCCTTGTGGTGGCGCTGATGGTCACCGTCGGCGGTTTTGTGCGTCTTACCCGTTCCGGCCTGTCCATTGTGGAATGGAAGCCCATCTCCGGCGTCATCCCCCCCATCGGCGAGGAGGCGTGGCAGACGGAGTTTGCCAAATACAAGCTCACCCCGGAGTATCAGAAGGTGAACCGGGGCATGTCGCTGGCCGAATACCAGCGCATCTTCTATCTCGAATACATCCACCGGCTGATCGGCCGCGTGGCCGGGCTGCTGGTGGTATTGCCCCTCTTCTATTTCTTGTGGCGGGGGATCCTCCCCTGGCGGCATGCGGGCGTGTATTTGCTGATCGCGGCTCTGTTCGGATTCCAGGCCTTTTTGGGTTGGTACATGGTCAGCAGCGGCCTGATCGACCGCCC
This sequence comes from Caldilineales bacterium, assembly GCA_013360575.1. Taxonomy (GTDB): domain Bacteria; phylum Chloroflexota; class Anaerolineae; order J102; family J102; genus JABWBG01. Next base: position 5,483 of record JABWBG010000005.1, on the reverse strand, counting down.
GCGGGTGGATGAGTTCCGGCTGACAGCGCACCTGCTCACGGCGTTGACCATCCTGGCCCTGGCCCTGTGGAAGGCGCTGCGCGGCACGCGGGCGTTGCATGTGGCGGGCAGCGTTTCACCCACCGCGCGGCGCCTGGTGCTGTGGCTGGTGGCGCTCGTTGTCTTGCAGATCGGCTATGGCGGCCTGGTGGCGGGCATGCGCGCCGGCCACATCTCCGACACCTGGCCGCTGATGTTTGGCCGCTGGATTCCCGCCGGCCTCCTGGCTGAGGCGCCGGGCGGGTGGGCCAATCTTTTCTTCAACGCCACGACCGTGCATTTTGTGCATCGCTGGTTCGCTTTTGTGGTGCTGATCGTGGCCTCGGCCCTTTATTTCGAGGCGCAGCGCCGGCGCCTGGATGTCGGGCTGCAACGCGCGGCCCTGCTGGTCGTCGGCATCATCCTGCTACAGATTACCCTGGGCGTGACTGTGGTGCTCTTTGGCGTGCCCATCTCTCTGGCGTTGTGGCATCAGGCCACGGCCATGCTCCTGTTCATGGCCGCAATCTATGCCCTCTTCCTCACTCGTCTCACACGCCCCAAACCCTAAACGCATCAAACCCTAAAGGTTTTAGAAGCCTTTAGGGTTTTTCCTACACATTCAAAGAAGGCGGGCGATTATGCTTCTTGCAGGCGATATTGGCGGTACAAAGACAATTTTAGCCCTATACGCGCGTGATTCTGGCCCCCGCCAGCCTCTGTTCGAGCGCATCTATGCCAGCGGCCAGTACACCAGCCTCACCCGCATCGTGCAAGAATTCCTGGCCGAGCAGCCGGAGTCGATCGAAGCGGCCTGTTTTGGCGTCGCCGGCCCCGTCATCCAGGGCCAGGCCGAGATCACCAATCTGCCCTGGGTGATCACCACGCAGAATCTGCAAGAGACCCTGGGCGTGGAGCCGGTGCTGCTGATGAATGACTTGCAGGCCATTGCCAACGCCGTGCCCGCGCTCGTCTCGCAGGATCTGTTCACGCTCAACGCTGGCCGGCCTGTGTTGGGCGGGGCCATGGCGGTCATCGCCCCCGGCACAGGCCTGGGCGAGGCTTATCTCACCTGGGATGGCAGCCGCTACCACGCTTACGCCTCGGAGGGGGGGCACACCGACTTTGGGCCGAACAACACCATCGAGCTGGAGATGCTGCGCTGGCTGCAACAGCGCATGGATCATGTCAGCTATGAGTGGGTCTGTTCTGGCAAGGGCATTCCCAACATCTACGCCTTTCTCAAGGATAGCGGCCTGGCCGAGGAAAGCCCCGCGGTGGCCGCGCAGTTGGTGGCAGCTTCCGATCCCACCCCGGTGATCGTCAACGCGGCCCTGCGCGAGGAGGGGCGCTGCCAGCTCAGCGCGGCCACATTGGAGATTTTCGTCTCCATTCTGGGGGCCGAGGCAGGCAACCTGGCCTTGAAAGTGTTGGCCACTGCCGGCGTCTATGTCGGCGGCGGCATCCCCCCCCGCATCCTACCGGCGCTGCGCGAGCAGCGGTTCATGCAAAGTTTTTTACGTAAGGGCCGCTTCAGTGATGTGCTCTATCGCGTGCCGGTGCATGTCATTCTCAACCCGCGCGCTGCCCTGCTCGGCGCCGCCCACTACGGCCTGGAGTGGATGATGGCGGCGCCGGAGGCTGCTGCCGCCGAATGAACCGCCGAATGAACCGCCGAATGAACCGCCGAATGAATTCGGCGGCTGATACAAGAAAACCCGTTAAAACGGGTTATTGATCACGTTATCATGTTATAAAAACCTGCTTTAGCAGGTTTCCCATATCAGACCGTGAATTCATTCACGGGCTGATGCCTGACCACTGAATACTGAATACTGAATACTGAATACTGAATACTGAATACTGAATACTGAATACTGAATACTGAATACTGAATACTGCCCCCTGACTGAATACTGAATACTGACCACTGAATACTGCCCCCCGACCCATCATGATCACATTTGATTTTACGCATAAAATTGTGTTTGTAACCGGCGCCACGGGCAATTTGGGTGCGGCTGCCGCCGATGCATTCGCCGCCGCCGGCGCGCATCTCATCCTGGCCGACCGCAGGGCAGACCGTCTGTCCCAACGCTTCCCCCAACTCGCCGCCGACCCCCGCCATCTCCTCCTGCCCGGCTTCGACGTCAGCGACCCCGAGATCATCGCCGCAGGCGTGGCCGCGGCTCAGGCCCGTTTTGGCCGCATCGATGTGCTGGCCAACAGCGTCGGCGGCTATCGGGCCGGCGCGCCCGTGCACGAAACCTCCCCCGCGGACTGGGATTTCATGATGAACCTCAACGCCCGCACCGCCTTCCTGCTCAGCCGGGCCGTGATTCCGGGCATGATCGCCCAGGGCAGCGGCAAGATCATCCACGTATCTTCGCGGGCCGGGCTGGCCGGCGGCGCCAACGCTGCCGCGTACAGCGCCTCCAAAGCCGCGTTACTGCGCCTGGTCGAGAGCCTGGCCGCCGAGACCAAGGCCCACGGCGTCAACGTCAACTGCATCCTGCCCGGCGTCATCGACACCCCCCAAAATCGCCAGGACATGCCCGGCGCCGACTTCGATCGCTGGGTCAGTCCCTCTGCCCTGGCCGGCGTCATGCTTTTCCTCGCCTCTGATATGGCCGCGCCCATCCACGGCGCCGCCATCCCCGCGTATGGCTTGAGTTAGCCCCGCTCCAGGAGTTCTGCCATGTCTTTTCACTTTGAAAGCAGGTTGCACGGCCACGAAAAGGCCGTCGCCGCCGCCCTGGCCGAGATGACCGCGGCCAACCTCATCCCCCGCCTGTGGGATCACGATTTCACCCTCTGGGCCGAGACGCCCACCGAGATCAGCGACCGCCTGGGCTGGCTGCGGCTGCCGGGAAACATGCCTTACAACGTCGAGCGCATGCAGGCGCTGCTAGCCGCGGCCCGCGCTGCAGGCTACACGCAGGCGCTGCTGCTGGGCATGGGCGGCTCCAGCCTCGCGCCCGAAGTCTTCGCCAAAACGTTTGGCCTGCATTCAGCCCATCCCCCCGCCGGCCTGGCCCTGGCCTTGCAGGTGTTGGACAGCACCCACCCTGCCAACGTCCTGGCCCAGGCCCGGCGCCTCGATCCGGCCACAACCCTGTTCATCCTCTCCACCAAATCGGGCGGCACTGTGGAGACCCTCTCCTTTTTCAAATACTTCTACAACTGGGCCAGCGCCGCGCTGGGGCCGGAGGAGGCCGCGGCGCGCTTCATCGCCATCACCGACCCCGGCAGCAGCCTGGAGCGGCTGGCCCGCCAGCATGCCTTCCGCGCCATTTTCCTCAACGATCCCACCCTCGGCGGGCGGTATTCCGCCCTCTCCTTCTTCGGATTGCTGCCCGCGGTGCTGGCCGGGGTGGATGTGCGCCTGCTTCTGGCCCGCGCCGCGGCCGCGGCCCAGGCCTGCGCCCGGATCGCAGACAACCCCGGCTTGCAATTGGGCGCCATCCTGGCCGAACTGGCCAAAGCCGGCCGCGACAAAGTCACCTTCATCCCCTCCCCCGCCCTGGCCAGCTTCGGCGATTGGGCCGAACAGCTGATCGCCGAGAGCACCGGCAAGGCCGGCGTCGGCATCCTGCCTGTCGTCGGCGAGCCGTTGGCCTCGCCCGACCACTACGGCCCCGACCGCCTGTTCGTGCACCTGCGGCTGGCCGGCGATACCGGCGCTGACGCGGCTCTGGACGAGCTCGCCGCCGCCGGCCATCCCCTCCTAAGCCTGCATCTGGCCGACCCCTACGACCTCGGCGGCCAGTTCTTCCTGTGGGAGATGGCCACCGCCGTGGCGGGCCACCGGCTGGGCATCCAGCCCTTCGACCAGCCCAACGTGGAGAGCGCCAAAGTGCTGGCGCGGTCGATGATGAAAGCCTACGAAGCCAGCGGCGCCCTGCCCGCGCCCACACCCCTCTTCACCGCCGGGGATGTGCAGATCTTCGGCGACTGGCCCTCCGCCTCTGCGTCCGCTGCTGCGCCCGCTGCTGCGCCCGCCTCCCGCGCCTGGCAACAGCCCGCCGACGCCCTGGCCGAGTTCCTGCGCCTGGCCCGGCCGGGCGATTATCTGGCCCTGCAAGCCTACACCCCCGTCACACCCGCCATCGATGCAGCCCTGGCCGAGCTGCGCCGGCGCCTGCGCGACCGCCTGAAACTGGCCACCACCCTGGGCTACGGCCCCCGTTTCCTCCACTCCACCGGCCAATTGCACAAGGGAGACGCCGGCAACGGCCTGTTCGTGCAGATCACCACCTCCCCTGAAGAGGATGTCGCCATCCCCGACCACGCCGGCGCCGAAGCCAGCAGCATCTCCTTCGGCGTGCTCAACCTCTCCCAGGCCCTGGGCGATGGTCAGGCCCTGACCACCGCCGGCCGCCGCCTGATCCGCCTCCACTTCCAGGGCGACCTGCTCGCCGGCCTGCACCAACTCAGCGCCATCTGATACCGCCCCTGCCCCCTGAATACTGACCACTGAATACTGACCACTGAATACTGACCACTGTCCCCAAGGTGCGCCATGATTCGCAAAATGACCATCGAACACGAGGGCGTCCGCGTGGTGCGGGTGACATTTCACTTGCCGGCCAGCATCCACGCCGACAAAATCTATCTGGTGGGAGATTTCAACGACTGGCATTACACCTCGCATCCCATGTTGCGCTCGCATGATGGGGGCTGGGTGCTGGCGCTGGAACTGCAACCCGCGCGCCGCTATCAATTCCGCTATCTTTGCGATGGCAACAGTTGGATGAACGACGGCGACGCCGATGGCTACGAGGGCAACGAGTTTGGCACCAGCAACTTCGTTGTCGATACGCATTGATCCTGACCGGCTATGACTCTGCCATACGACATTTTACCCGCCGAGGTTCTGGCTCCGGTCGCGGCTGCCTGGTTGGCCCGGCAGATCGGCCAGGCCCAGGCCGCGCGCGGGGTCGCCCACATCGCCCTTTCCGGCGGCTCCACCCCGCGTGCCCTGTTTCGTCTGCTGGCCGAACCGGCCTGGCAGCCGCGGATCGATTGGGCGCGCACGCACGTGTGGTGGGTGGATGAGCGCTGCGTCCCCCCCGATCATCACGACAGCAATTACGGCGCGGCCTACACCCTGCTTTTCCAGCATTTGGCGGTGACGCAACTGCACCGCATCCACGGCGATCTGCCCCCGGACGCTGCCGCCGATCGCTATGAAGAGGCGTTGCGCCATGTTTTTCGCCTCGGCCCGCGGGCGCGGCCCCGTTTCGATTTCATGCTCATGGGCATGGGCGCGGATGGCCACACCGCCTCCCTCTTCCCCGGCAGCGCGGCCCTGGCCGAGCGCCGGCGGCTGGCGACGGTGGGCGCGGCCCCGAATCCCCCCCGCCAGCGCGTCACCCTGACGCTGCCGGTGCTCAACCGCGCCGCGTTCTCGCTTTTCCTGGTCGCGGGGGCCGACAAAGGCGCGGCTCTGGCCCAGATCTTCG
>JABWBG010000150.1 GCA_013360575.1 Caldilineales bacterium | reverse complement strand
AGCGGCTGGCCGCGTGTGAGGCCCTGACGGCCACGCGCGCACAACTCAGCGCGGAGGGGGGGGCGATCCAGGCGCGGGCGGCGCGGTTGCGGCAGTTGCAAGAGGCGTTCGGCCCGCGCGGGGTGCAGGCCATGATCATGGAAGCGGCCCTGCCCGAGTTGGAGACCGAGGCCAATCGCCTGCTGGCCCGGCTCTCGGATGGGCGGATGAGCGTGCGGCTGGCCACCCAACGCGAGCTGAAGACGGGCGGGCTGCGCGAAACCCTGGACATCATCCTCTCCGACGAATTGGGGTCGCGGCCCTACGAGCTTTATTCCGGCGGCGAAGCCTTCCGGGCGGATCTGGCCCTGCGCATTGCCCTCAGCCGCTTGCTCACCCGCCGGGCCGGCGCGGCCTTGCAAGCGCTGTTCATCGACGAAGGCTTTGGCACGCAGGACGCGCATGGCCGCGAGAACCTGATCGAGGCCCTGCACATGATCAAAGATGAATTCGCCCTGGTGCTGATCATCACCCACATCGACGAATTGAAGGATCAATTCCCGGCGCGCATCCAGGTGGTGAAAGAGGAGGGCGTGGGGTCGCGCTATTGGGTGGCGTGAGGCGAGGGGCAAATCTTCACACTTTCTAAACCATTTCCGGCGCTGCATCTCCTAGACTGGGGCATATTCACGCGGTGACAATCACGTTCACCCACCTCACTCTCAAGGAGATTCACATGAAACTATCTCAGACACTCAAACGCATCCTCGCCGGCTCCGCCATCCTCGGCGCGCTGGCGCTGATGGTGACGCTGGCCCTGCCTGCCGTGGCTTCGGCGCATGGCGGGCCAGGCGGCAACGGGCGCGGGGGCATGGTCGCCTCCGGCGGCGATTCCTTTCTGGCCGACGCGCTGGGCATCAGCGTGGAAGACTTGCAGACCGCGCAGCAAGCTGCCGCGGACAAGGCCATCGATCTGGCCGTGGAGCAGGGCTTGATCACCCAGGCGCAGGCGGACGCGCTGAAGGCCCGCACCGGCGGCGTGCTCGGTCATCTCGGCCACTTCGGCATGGGCCTGACCGCCGACATCGACAGGGAAGCCCTGCTGGCCGAAGCGCTGGACATCAGCGTCGAGGACTTGCAGGCCGCGCAGCAAGCCGCGCACGACGCGGCCCTGGCCCAGGCCGTGGAAGAGGGTCGCATCACCCAGGAGCAGGCCGATGAGATGAAGGCTCGCCACGCCCTGCAGACCTATCTGAACGGCACCGATTTGCAGACCCGCATGCAAGGGCTGTGGCAAGAGGCCGTGCAGCAGGCGGTCGAGAATGGCGTGATCACCCAGGAGCAGGCGGATCAGTTCCTGAGCCAGCAGCAGGGCTTTGGCCTGCGCGGCTTCGACGGGATGCGCGGTCATGGCGGCATGCGCGGCTTCGACGGCATGCGCGGTCGTGGCGGCATGCGCGGCTTTGGCGGCGCCACCTTCTTCCCCGGCCAGAGCAATTCCGGCATCTCCACCACATCCACCAACCTCTAAACCGGTTATCCTGGCAGATACTGTGGTTCCTATCTGCCAGAGAGCCTCCCTCCTCCTCTCGACGCCTGGCGGCGCTGCACGGCCCGCCAGGCGTCTGCCGCGCAAAATAGCGCCATTCCCAGGCCGGTCGTCGGCTGTTCTTCCCTATGTTCAAGCGTCTCCTCCCCTATTTGCTTCTGATTCTTTTTGCCGCCTGCGCGCCTCTGTCGCGCTCCGCCGATCCAGATTCCCTCTCATCCGACGTGCAGAGGGTGGCGGAGGCAGTCACTGCCCGCCTTGCCGGCCAGCCCGCGGCTTCCGATCCTGCGGTCGATGTGGATGCGATTGTGCAAGCGGTCGTGGCGGCGCTGGAACCGCAGTTGGCGCAGCCCGCGCCCACCGTCAAGAAGGGTTCCGCCATGATCACGGCCAGCAGCGAGCTGGAAGCCACGTTGATCGCGCTCTACCAGCGCGCCAATCCGGCCACGGTCTACATCCTCACCCCTCTCAGCAGCGGCAGCGGCTTTGTCTACAGCGCGGATGGGCATATCGTGACCAATAATCATGTGATCGCCAACAGCAACAGCTTCGAGATCGTGTTTGCGGATGGCACTCGCCGCGCCGGGCGGCTGGTGGGCCAGGATGTGGACAGCGATCTGGCCGTGTTGCAGGTGCAGGATCTGCCTGCCGGGGTGACGCCTTTGCCCCTGGCCCAGCCGGGCGATAGTCGCGTGGGCCAATTTGTCATCGCCATCGGCAATCCCTTCGGCGAGCAGGGGTCGATGTCGCTGGGCATCATCAGCGGGTTGGATCGCAGCCTGCGTTCGCAGCGGGCCGGGGTCAGCGGCGGCGGCTATTCGCTGCCGGCGGTGATCCAGACCGATGCTCCCATCAATCCCGGCAATTCTGGGGGGCCGCTGCTGAATCTGGCCGGGGAAGTGGTGGGTGTGAACTCGGCCATCGCCAGCACCAATGGCGTGGGCTCGGGTGTGGGTTTTGCCATTCCGGTGGCTGCGGTGCGCCGCATTGTGCCCAGTCTGATTGCCTCTGGGCGCTATGACTATCCCTATTTGGGCGTCAGTTTTGCCGAGGAGTTGACTCTCTCCGGCCAACAGGCGCTGGGGTTGAAAGAAGCGCAGGGCGCGTATGTGCTCGGCGTGAACAGCGGCGGGCCGGCAGAGCGGGCCGGGCTGGTCGCGGCCGACGCCAGCGGGCGCGGCGGCGATCTGATCGTGGCCATCGATGGTCAGCCCATCCGTAATTTCTCGGATCTGAACAATTTCCTTGTGTTTCAGGCCGATGTCGGTCAAACTATCACCCTCTCCCTCCTGCGCGGCGCGCGCCAGGTCGATCTCACCCTCACCCTGGGCGCCCGCCCCTGAGCCGCGCCCTCTACGACTCTCCCTTTTCCACCCCTTCAGGAGCCTGTTTCCCGTATGAATCGTCGCCGCATCCTGGGCCTGCTGGCCCTCATCGCCTTCGTGGCCGTTGCTGTCGTGGCCTACGCCTTCCTGCGCACGCCTGAGGCCGCCACCGGCCCCATTCAGGCCCCCACCCTGGCCGCAGCGGCGGCCACAAACACGCCCCTTTCGCCGACCGATACGCCCATCCCCGCCACAGCGGCCGCGGCGTCCGATACCCCCACGCCGCAACCGCCCTCTGCGCCCACGCCGGAACCGCCCGCGGCCCGGCTGTTCGAGATCAGCGCGGCAGAGTCGGTCGCCCGCTTCTCGATCGATGAGGTGCTACGCGGGGCAGACAACAGGGTGATCGGCGCCACGAACCAGGTGGCGGGACAGATCGCCATCGACGCAGCGACGCCGGCCAACACGCAGGTGGGCCAGATTGCGGTCAATGCCCGCACGCTGACCACCGACAATGATTTCCGTAACCGCGCCATCAAGAACCAGATCCTGCGCACCGATGCCTTTGAGTTCGTTACCTTCACCCCCACCGGCCTCAGCGGGCTTCCGGCCAGCGTGGCCGTGGGCGACACGTTCCAATTCCAGATCAGCGGCGATCTGACGATCACCGACATCACCCGCGCCGAGACCTTCGATGTGACCCTGACCGTGGTCAGCGCCGATCGCATCGAGGGCCTGGCCACACTCTCCATTCGCTGGGCCGATTACAAGCTGCGCATCCCCAGCTCGCCGCAGGTGCAGACCGTGGCCGAGACTGTCACCCTGCAGCTTGAATTCGTGGCAGAAGCTTTGGTTGGTTAGTTGGTTGGTTGGTTGGTTGGTTGGTTGGTTGGTTGGTTAGTTGGTTGGTTGGTTGGTTGGTTAGTTGGTTGGTTAGTTGGTTGGTTAGTTGGTTGGTTGGTTGGTTAGTTGGTTGGTTGGTTGGTTGGTTAGTTGGTTGGTTGGTTAGTTGGTTGGTTGGTTAGTTGGTTGGTTGGTAGATCGCCGATTTGGATAAATGCCCGTCTAACAACCAAACAAGCCAAACAAACCAAATCAAACAAACAAACAAACAAACCACCCACCCACCCAACCACCCATCCATCCATCCAACCATCCAACCAACCAACCAACCAACCAACAAACAAACCAACAAACAAACCAACCAACAAACCAACCAACCAACCAACCAACAAACCAACCAACCATCCAATCATCCAACCAACAAACCAACCAACCACCCCTCCCATGCCCACCATCCTCGTCATCGACGACGCCCGCAACATCCGCACCCTGGTGGCCAGCTATCTCGAAGGCGAAGGCTACCGGGTGCTGACCGCGTCCAATGGCCGGCAGGGCCTGGAGATCGCCCGCAGCGACCCGCCCGACCTGATCATCCTGGATATCATGATGCCGGAGATGGGCGGCTACGAGTTTTTGCGCACCTTTGCCGCCGAAAGCCGCACGCCGGTGATCCTGCTCACGGCCCGCCTGGAGGAATCGGACAAGGTGCTGGGCCTGGAACTGGGCGCGGACGACTATGTGACCAAGCCTTTTGGCATGCGCGAACTGGCGGCCCGCGTGCGCGCGGTGTTGCGTCGCCTGGAAAAAACCGCGCCTGCTGCCGGCATCCTTGCCGTTGGCGAGATCGCTCTCGACCGCGAAAGCCGGCTGGCTGCGGTAGCCGGGCAACGGGTGGATCTGACGCCCAGCGAGTTCACCCTGCTGGAGACCCTCATTTCCGCCCCGGGGCGCGTGTTCTCCCGTCTCGACTTGCTGGAGCGGTTGCAAGGCAACATCTACGAAGGCTACGAGCGCACCATCGACGTGCACATCCGCAACCTGCGCGCCAAGATCGAGCCTGACCGCCGCCACCCGCGCTACATCGAGACCGTCTACGGCGCCGGATATCGGTTTGGGGGGTAGGGGGGTGGTTGGTTAGTTGGTTGGTTAGTTGGTTGGTTGGTAGATTGGTAGATCGCCGGTTTCGATAAACGCCCGCTCAACCAACCAAGTAACCAATCAACCAACCAACCAAACAAACCAACCAACCAACAAACCAACCAACCAACCAACCAACCAACCAACCACCCCCCATGCGCACCCTTGCCTTCAAACTCACCCTGGCCTTTCTCATCGTCGGCATCACCGGCGCGGTGCTGGTGTCGCTGTTCGTCAGCCTGCGCACCGAGCGTGAGTTCGATCGCTTCGTCCTCGATCGCTTTCAGGCCGATCTGGTCGAAAACCTGGCCACCTACTACCGCAACAACGGCAGTTGGGAAGGCATTGGCGCCATTGTCGTGCGCAATCCCTACAATCGTGGGGGCATGCAGTTCATGCACGCGCCCGTCACCCTCACCGATGCGGCAGGCGTCGTCATCTACGGGGGCAGGCGGTATTACACCGGACAGCAACTGGACAAAGGGGAGATGGCCGCGGCGCTGCCGGTGAAAGTGGACAACGCCATCGTCGGCCACCTGCTCTTCAGCACCTTCGAGGGCGCAACCCAACTGCGCGAATCGCCCGAATCCGCCTTCCTCGCGCGTGTGCGTCAGGCCATCTGGCTGGGCGCAGTCGCGGCGATTGGGGTGGCGTTGCTGTTGGGCGCAGGATTGGCCCGCGGGATCACCCGGCCGCTGCGGGCGCTGACCGCCGCCACCCAACGCGTGGCCCAGGGCGAGTTGGGCCTGCAAGTGGAACCGGGCGCGGATGACGAACTGGGCGAATTGACCCGCTCTTTCAATCAGATGAGCCATGATCTGGCCGAGGCCAGCCGCCTGCGCCGCCAAATGACTGCCGACATCGCCCACGACCTGCGCACGCCCCTCACCGTCATCCTTGGCTACACCGAGGCCCTGGCCGAAGGTAAGATGAGCGGCCAACCCGCCATCTATGATGCCATGCACGAGGAAGCGCAACATTTGCAGCACCTGATCGAAGACCTGCGCACCCTCTCCCTGGCCGATGCCGGCGAGTTGCGCCTGCAACGCCAGCCCTGCTCCCCCCGCCGCCTGTTGGAACGCATCCTGGCCGCGCACCGCCTGCAAGCCGAACAACAGGGCGTGCGCCTGCATCTGATCGCCGCCGAAGACCTGCCCGATATCGACATCGACCCAGACCGCATGACGCAGGTGCTGAACAACCTCGTCAGCAACGCCCTCCGCCACACACCCGCCGGCGGCGAGATCGCCCTGGCGGCGGAGGGCGGGCCGGCAAACGTCCGCCTGACCGTGCGCGACACCGGCGCCGGCATCCCCGCCGCCGATCTGCCCCACATCTTCGAGCGTCATTTCCGCGGGGACAAGGCCCGCGGGCAGGACGCGTCCGCCTCTGGCTTGGGGTTGGCCATCGTCAAATCGCTGGTCGACCTGCACGGCGGCGAGATTGGCGTGAGCAGCGCGTCCGACCAGGGCGCGACTTTCACCATCACCCTCCCCTCCCACACACCTGCAGCCCCATGAAATTCAAGTTACTGCTCCTGCTGTTGGCGCTGATCCTGGCCGCCTGCGGCGGGGCCGCCCCCTCGCCCACGCCTGAACCGATCGCGCAACTGCCTACAGCTCGTGCGGACACCCCCACAGCTGTTCCGCCCACGGCCACACCGATCCCGCCCTCCCCCACCGCCACGGCCACGGCCACGCCTCTGCCCACGGCTACGCCGACGATCACGCCCACGCCGACCGCCACGCCCCTCCATCCCCTCTCCATTCCCTATCTGCGCGGGCAAACCTTCCCGCCGCAGGAGATCGTGATCGAGCAAACCCTGGCCGCGGGCAGCAATTACGACCGCTACATCGCCTCGTACCGCTCGGAGGGATACAAGATCTACGCCCTGCTGACTGTGCCTCGGGGGGAGCAGCCCGCCAGCGGCTGGCCCGTCGTCATCTTCAACCACGGCTACATCCCGCCGCGCGAATACCGCACCACCGAGCGCTACGTGGCCTATGTCGATGCCTTTGCCCGCAACGGCTACATCCTCTTCCGCCCCGACTATCGCGGGCATGGCGATTCCGAGGGGGAGGCCGCCGGCGGCTACGGGTCGCAGGCCTACACCATCGACGTGCTCAACGCCGTGGCCGCCATGAAAGCCTATCCCGCCGCCGATCCCAATCGCATCGGCATGTGGGGGCATTCCATGGGCGGGTGGATCACGTTGCGGGCAATGGTGACCGACCCCGACATCAAGGCCGGCGTGATCTGGGCCGGCGTGGTCGGCTCGTATGAGGATCTGTTCTATCGCTGGCGGCGAGGCAGCGGCCCCACGCCCACCCCGCCGCCAGAAAGCAGCCGCGGGCGCTGGCGCAACAGCCTCACCGCCGCGCACGGCCTGCCCGACCAAAACCCAGCATTCTGGCGCACCCTCTCGGCCAATTACTACCTGGCCGATCTGTCCGGGCCTATCGCCCTGCACCATGCCACCGGCGATACCTCGGTGCCGGTGGAATTCTCCGAGATCCTGCATGAGCAGGGCCTGGAAGCGGGCGTGCCGATCGAGATCAACGTCTATCAGGGCGACAACCACAACATCTCGGCCAATTTCAACACCGCCATGGCCCGGTCGGTGGCCTTTTTCGACCGCTGGCTGAAGCAACCGGTGGATCTGGCCGCCATCGCCGAGCCGACCCTGTTTGCCAGCAGTGTGGTGAACCTGCGCGCGGGGCCGGGGATGGCGTTTGCCGTTGTCGGCCAGCTTGCGCCTGGCGCCGGCCTGCCGATCATCGGCAGCACTATCGACCGCACCTGGTGGCAGGTGCAGACGGCGAACGGCCCTGCCTGGGCCATTGCCGATCTCACCCTCGCGGCCCGCGCCCGCGATGTGCCGGTGACAGACGAGGCGACGGGGCCGTGACGAGACGCGGGGCGTTGCACCCTGCCTGCAGCGTGCAATGCCCCCCCGACAGTGCTATACTTCTGCGGTCTGCATCACGCTACGCGCAGCGCTTCTATCGCACCAGTTCACCTTGCGTGTCATGATGAACAAACTCGTCAGAATGACCCTGAAAGGCTACAAATCGATACGCGAGCTTCATCTGGAACTGCGGCCGCTCACCCTCTTGATCGGCGCCAATGGCGCGGGAAAATCCAACTTCATCGGCGCCTTCAAGCTGCTGAACCACCTGGTGAATCAGAACTTGCAACTGCATGTGGCGCGAGCGGGCGGCGCCGATCAGATCCTGCATTATGGTCGGCAGAACACAGAACGACTCGTGATCGATCTCTGTTTTGCAGCCGACGAGGATCGTTTCTGCGGCTACCACTGTTCCCTGGCGCCGGCGGCGGGCGATACGCTTGTGTTCGAGGATGAGCGCACGGCGTCCTACGGCAGCGCCCGCTTCGCCGAACCCACACCAGTCTATTTTGGTGCAGGACAAAAAGAAAGCGCACTCGCCCAAAAATCCGACGAAATTTCACGAAACATCCGGAAAGTTATATCCAATTGGAAAGTGTATCACTTTCACGATACCGGAGAAGATGCCAAAGTTAAGCAAAATTGTGATATAGACGACAACGATTACCTCAGAACAGATGCTTCAAATCTTGCAGCATATCTATATTATTTGCGCGAAAAACAAACACCTCACTATCGCGGCATTATTGATTTTATCCGGTTGGCTGCTCCCTTCTTCGACGATTTCTCGTTGAGACCGAATCCCTTGAACCCGCGCAAGATCAAATTAGAATGGCGCGAAAAGGGAACAGACGCCTACTTCGATGCCAATTCCCTGTCGGATGGCACGCTGCGGCTGATGAGCCTGGCGACCCTGCTGCTGCAGCCGGTCGAGCGCCTGCCCGCAATCATCCTCCTCGATGAACCGGAGTTGGGGTTGCACCCCTACGCCATCACGCTGCTGGCCGAATTGCTGCGCAGCACAGCCACGCACACGCAGATCATCGCCGCCACGCAATCGGTCACACTGGTCAATCAGTTCGAGCCGGCAGATGTGATCGTGGTCGATCGTCAGGGCAGGCAGTCGGTGTTCAGACGGCTTGATGCCGCTGATATTGCCTCCTGGCTTGATGACTATGACAGCTACGGGCTGGGCGATCTTTGGGAGAAAAATGTGTTTGGGGGCAGGCCGTCTGTATGAGATTCATCAAGATCTACGTTGAGGGACAAACAGAGGAAACATTCACTCGAGATGTCCTCGCTCCTCATTTGCAAACGGTTGGCATCTATTGCACACCTGTGCTCTCCCGGACAAAACGGGAGAAATCGGGGCAAGCCTTCACTCCCACCTTTCCAGCGCCGGCCAATGCAGGCGCGCGAAGACGTGATAGAGCCGGGCCTGCACCTCGGGCCGCAGCCGCGCCCGGTAGATGCCCAGCAGCGGCGCCCACTGGATCAACCAGCGCCATAGCAGGGCGGCGTCGAGTTGGCGCAGGAAGTGCTCGCGGTCAAGCAACCGCCCCCGCCGGGCCAGCGCCGCCAGATACTGCTCGATCATAGCCGCGGGCGGCTGCGGCGGCTGCGCCTCGGCGTAATGCCAGGGGTGCAGATAGCAGGCCAGATCCAGCGCCGGCGGCCCTACCGCTGCCAACTGCCAGTCATACCACACCCGCTGGCGGCCATCCGCGCTGATGGCGATGTTCTGGAAGCCGGCGTCGCCGTGCAGCAGGGTCTGCGGCCCCGCGTGCAGCCGGTCGAGCAGGGGATCGGGCCGCGCGGCCAGCGCCCGCAGCTGCTGCAGCCGGGCCGCG
>JABWBG010000149.1 GCA_013360575.1 Caldilineales bacterium | reverse complement strand
GCGCCGCGCGGCTTTTTCTGCGGCATGGGCGCCTGCTTCGACTGCCTGGTGACGCTGGATGGCGTGGCCAATGTGCGCAGTTGCCTGGTCGAGGTGCGGGCAGGGTGCGTGGTCGAGGCGACGGCGCCATGAGCGATATCGACATCGCCGTGGTCGGGGCCGGGCCGGCGGGCGTGGCCGCGGCTGTGACCGCAGCCCAGGCCGGCGCCCGCGTGTTGCTGATCGATGAACAGGGCCGGGCGGGCGGGCAGTATTTCAAACAGCCCGCCGCGGCTCTGGCGGGCAGCCAGTTTCCCCCGGCCCTGGCCGCGAACATCCAGAAGGGCCGGGAACTGCTGGCCGGATTGGCGCATGCCCGCATTGTGCAGCGCCTGCACACCCTGGTGTGGGATGTGACGCCAGACCGCACCCTGCGGCTGTACACCGCGGGGCAGGAGGGCCGCGCGGATGTGGTGGAGAGCCTGACCGCCAAACGGCTGATCATCGCCGCCGGCGCGTACGAGCGGGTGATGCCCTTCCCCGGCTGGACCCTGCCGGGGGTGATGACGGTGGGTGGGGCGCAGTTGCTGCTGAAGGGACAGGGGCTGCTGCCGGGCCGGCGGCTGTTGCTGGCCGGCACCGGGCCCCTGTTGCAGGTGGCAGGCGTGCAGTTGCATCAGGCGGGGGCCGAGATCGCGGCGATCGTGGAATTGCAAGGGGGCGGCCAATTCCTCAGCCGGGCGTTCGATTTCTGGGGCCACTGGGACAAGGTGGGCCAGGCCCTCGACCAGCGCCGGCAACTGGCCAGGGCGGGCGTGCCCTTCAAGACCGGGCGCGTGGTGATCCGCGCCCTGGGCGAGCAATGCGTCACCGGGGCTGTGATCGGCAAGGTGGATGGCGATGGCCGGCTGTTGCCCCGCTCGCAGGAAACGCTGCAGGTGGATACGATTTGCCTGAATTTTGGCTTTGTCCCTGCCACCGAGTTGACGCGGCTGGCCGGCTGCCGCCAGCGGTTCGATCCTCATTTTGGGGCTTTGGCCACCGAGACGAATGAGGAGATGGAAACGAGCCAGCCCGGCATTTTTGCTGTGGGCGAGGTGCGCGGCATCGGCGGGGTGGATGTGGCCCTGATCGAGGGGCAGATCGCCGGGGCCGTGGCCGCGCGGCAGTTGGGCTATCAGGCGGCGGAGGTCGCCCCGGCGCAGTGGGAGGCGTGGCGGCGGGCGCGCAGTGTGGTGGAATCGCTGGGCGCCATGTTCCCGCTGCGGCCTGGTTTGTGCGAGCTGGCCACAGATGAGGTGGTGGTCTGCCGCTGCGAAGAGGTGACGGCCGGCGAGATTCGCGAGGCAGCCCGTGGGGGCGCGACCGATCTCAATGCTCTGAAGACGTGGACGCGGGCAGGGATGGGGCGGTGTCAGGGCCGTGTGTGCGGCCCGATCATCGCCCAGATGCTGGCGCAGGCAACGGGCTTGCCGGTGGAAGCGGCCGGCGCGTTCACCGCCCGCCCTCCTCTGAAGCCGCTGCCCCTGGCCGCCCTCGCCGCCCACGCCTCCGCAGCCATGCAATGGGAAGATCATGCCACACAATATGGCTATGTAAGAACTAAAAATCAATGATTAATGGCTATTAGATATTAGATATTAGATATTGGGTATTGGATATTATCCAATACCCAATATCTAATATCTAATACCCAATACCCAACCGCGTAACAATTCACCTTATTTTGTCATTGCGAGGGGCGATAGCCCCGAAGCAATCCCCAACGCTGATTGACATGCACAGAATTAACGAGCCACCTTGGAGATTGCTTCGCTGCACTCGCAATGACACATCAGGTGAACTGTTACCCAACCGCTAGAAACGTATGAAACAGGAATCTGCAGATGTCGTGATCGTGGGCGGGGGGATCGTTGGCTGCGCGGCGGCGTATTATCTGGCGCGGGCCGGCGCGGATGTGCTGCTGTTGGAACGCCGCGGCATCGGCAGCGGCGCCTCTGGCCGCTCTGGGGGCGGGGTGCGGCAGTCGGCGCGGGCCAGCGAGGAGATGCCCCTGGCCAGAGAGAGTGTCGCCCTTTTCCCCTCCCTGAGCGATGAATTGAGCCTGGATCTGGAATACAGCCAGGCCGGCAACCTGCGCCTGATCGAGATCCCCGACCACATCCGGCCCATGCAGTTGGATGTGGCCCGCCAGCAGGAACTGGGGCTGGACGTGCGCTGGCTGGCGGCAGAAGAGGTGTTGGAACTGGCCCCGGCCCTGGATCGCGCCAGCGTCTGCGGGGCCAGCTACTGCCCCAGCGATGGCCATGTCAACCCCTTTCGCCTGGTCAATGGCTTTGCCCAGGGCGCCGGCCGGGCCGGGGCCAGGCTGCTGACCGGCCAGGACGTGCAATCGATCCGCCAGAGAGATGGCGGCGGCGCGCTGGTGCAGACGGGGGATCGCAGCGTGACCGCCGGCCAGGTGATCCTCGCCGCCGGGCCTGGCTCGTTGGCCCTCTGCTTGCAGCTCGGCTTCGACCTGCCCCTGGCCGCGATGTGTTACGAATCGATGATCACCGAAGCCCTGCCCCCCACTTTTCGGCAGATGTTCGGCGTGGGCACGGGCGATCTTTTCTTCCGCCAGACCCGGCACGGCGGCATCCATTTCGGCGGGGGGGCGATCGAGGCCAGCGAAGCGGAGGGCGTGACGTACAAGAACGTGCAGATGGCGGCGGAACACCTCACCCGGCTGGCCCCGCGGCTGCGCGCTGTGACGCTGCTGCGCACCTGGGGCGGCCTGGACGTGAACACTCCCGACGGCGTGCCGATCATCGACCGGCTGAACGAGGCTGTGCTCATCGCCACCGGTTTCTGTGGGCATGGGCTGGCGATCGGGCCGGTGGTGGGGCGCTATCTCAGCGAGTGGCTGAGCGCAGGCGAGCGACCGGCGGCCCTGGCGCCCTTCCGCCACAACCGCTTCGGTCGCTGGTTGCGCACCCGTTGGACGCCCTCCGGCACGTTCGAGGCGGCGTTGGCCGTCGAGACGCATGTGACGGTCAGCGGCAATGGCGCGGCCAGCGCCGCGGTCAGCAGCGCAGATAGCGCCGCCGCAGGCCAGCGGCTGCTGCGCATCGACCCCGCACTCTGCACCGGCTGCCGCATGTGCGAGATGGCCTGCTCCATCCATCACGAGCAACTGGCCGCGGCCCCCGACCGCCTGCGCATCCGCGTGGCCTATCCCAGCGACGATCTCTTCCTGCCCCTGACCTGCATCCACTGCGAAGAGGTGCACTGCCTCAAATCCTGTAATTTCGACGCGCTGGTGTTGGATGAGGCCGCCGGCGTTATCCATGTGATTGATGAAAACTGCACCGGATGCATGTTATGCGTCAAAGCCTGCCCTTACGGCGGCATTCACTACGTCGAGGATCAGAAAACGGTGGTGAAATGCGATTTGTGCGGCGGCGATCCGGCCTGCGCGCAATACTGCCCCACCCAGGCCATCACCTTCGCGCCCCTGTCCGAGCAGACGTGGGCGACGATGAAAGAGCAGGCGGAGGCGAATCTGTGGGCGCTGGTGGCCAAGGATCATCTGCGCACCAAGCGCTCCCGCCGCCGCAAAACCGCGCAAAAACAAGCACATCCCGCAGAAAATTCGACAAAAGCGTAAAAAATCATGACGTATGGATATTGTGGTACGATTTTACGGGTGAATCTCAGCAACAGCGAGATCACCAAAGAGGCGCTGGACATGCAGATGGCCGCGGCCTATGTTGGCGGCCGCGGGCTGACCTCGCGGCTGCTGTACGAGTTGATGGATCCGGCCGCGGATGCCCTCGGCCCCCACAATCCCCTGATCTTCGGCACCGGGCCGCTCACCGGCGCGGGAGGGCCGGCCGGCTCGCGCTATGTCGTCACCTGTAAATCCCCCCTCACCGGCACCATTGCCTGCTCCAACTCCGGCGGTTTCTTCGGCCCGGAGATGAAATTCGCCGGCTATGATGTGATCATCTTCGAGGGCCAGGCGGAGACGCCGGTGTACGTGTGGATCGAGGATGATCGGGTGGAGATCCGCCCTGCCGGGCATGTGTGGGGCAAGACCGTGCCCGAAACGGATGACATCCTCCTGGCCGAAACGCATCCCGCCGCCAAGATCGCCTGCATCGGCCCTTCGGCCGAGGCGCTGTCTTTGATCTCCGGCGTGGTCAACGATCGCACGCGGCTGGCGGCCCGCTCTGGCGTGGGCGCGGTGATGGGCAGCAAGAAGTTGAAGGGGGTGGCGGTGCGCGGCTCCGGCGGGGTGAAATTGGCCGATCCGGGGGCTTTCTGGCGCACTTCTCTGGAAGTGAACCGCAAGATCGTCAAGGATCCGGTCTCTTTTGGCAGTTTCCGTGCCTATGGCACGGCCAATCTGGTCAATTTGCTCAACGAGACCGGCGGCTATCCCACCCGCAACTTCCGCGAGGAGGTGTTCGAAGGCGCGCACGCGGTCAGCGGCGAGAAGCTGAAGGAGCAGATGACGCGGGCCAACCGCGCCTGTTTTGCCTGTCCCATTGCCTGCACCCGCGTCACCGAGATCGTGGACTTGCGTTTTGGCAGCCGCGGGGAGGGGCCGGAGTTCGAGTCGCTGTGGGGGTTCAGCGCCCTGTGCGGGATCGATGATCTGGCTGCGGCGGTGCGCGCCAATTATCTGTGCAATGATTATGGGCTGGATACCATGTCGCTGGCGGGCACCATTGCCGCGGCCATGGAGATGTACGAGACCGGCATCCTCACCGAACAGGAGGTGGGCTTTCCCATCGGCTTTGGCATGGCCGATGAGATGGTGCGGTTGGTGGAGATGGCCTGCACATTGCAGGGGTTTGGCCGCGAGCTGGCCCAAGGCTCCTATTGGCTGACGCAGAAATACAATTGCCCGCATCTGTTCATGGGCGTGAAGCGGCAGGAGATGGCCGCGTACAGCCCGCGTGTGTTCCAGGGTATGTCGCTGCATTACGCCACCTCGAACCGGGGCGCCTGCCACGTGCGCGGCAACACCATCGCCGCCGAGTTGTATGGCATCCCCCGCTACATGCCGCCGGAAGCGATGGAACAGAAGGAGGAGTTGGTGCGCAGGCCTTTCCAGAATTCGACCGCGTATGTCGATTCCTCCGGCATCTGTCTGTTCGTCAAGTTCGCCATCACCCACCGCGAGATCGCGGCCCTGATGACGGCTGCCACCGGCATGGAGTTCACCTTCGAGGAGTCGTTGGTGCAGGGGGATCGTATCTGGAATCTGGAGCGGATGTTCAACCTGGCCGCGGGGCTGACCGCGGCGGATGATACCCTGCCCGCGCGCATGTTGGAGCCGGTGCCCGATGGCCCCTGGCAGGGCAGCCGCGCCCGCCTGCACGAGAATATCCAGACCTATTACCAGTTGCGCGGCTGGGATCGAGAAGGCCGCCTGACCCCGCAAAAGCTGGCGGAACTGGGCCTGACCGAACTGGCCCACTACTGGCAACAGCACCTGCCGCAAGTTGTGGGGTAGGGGGTTGGTTGGTTAGTTGGTTGGTTGGTTAGTTGGTTGGTTGGTTGGTAATAGTTCACTTGATGTGTCATTGCGAGTGGCGATAGTCCCGAAGCAATCCTCAACGCTGATTGACATCCACAAAATTGACGAACCACCTTGGAGATTGCTTCGATTGCGACCTGCGGTCGCCCTACCTAGAAACTCCCGGCTCCTACGAGTTTCTTGCCAGGGCGCATCCCGCTACGGCGGGATGGGTCACTTGCAATGACACATCAGGTGAACTATTACCACCCACCCACCCACCCACCCAACCAACCAACCAACTAACAAACAAACCAACCAACCAACCAACCAACTAACCAACCAACCAACTAACCAACCAACTAACCAACCAACCAACCAACTAACCAACCAACCAACCACCCCCCAAAAATGAACATTCGTGTCAAGTTTTATGGCGGGTTGCATACGCGTTATCCGCAGTTGCCGCTGGGACAGGCGTTGGCCTGCGCGGTGGCAGAGGGGATGACGGTGGCGCGGCTGCTGCACGAAGTGCTGGCGCTGCCCCCCGGCGCTGTGGGGGTGCTGCTTGTCAACGGCAAGGTGGCGGAGATGACGCAGACCCTGGCCCCTGAAGATCAGGTGGCCCTCTTCCCCCCGATTGCCGGGGGCGGGTGAAACAAGCGCTGTCACACCCGCTCTTCTGGATCGAACAGGCGCTGATATTCCTGGATGGCGAAACGGTCGGTCATGCCGGCCAGATAATCGCAGACCACGCGGTGCAGGCCGGCGTCGCCGGCATCTACCTTGGCCAGGGTGCTGGGCGGCAATTGCAGCGGTTCGTGGATGTAGGATTCGAACAGGCGGGTCAGGATCATCTCCGCCTTGGCCGCCATGCGCACCACGCGGTGGCTGCGATAGAAATGCTCGAACAGATACCGTTTCTGAATGGCGTTGGCCTGGCGCAACTCCGGGCTGAACCCGGCCAGATTGCGGCCCAGCGCCCGCAGGTCGGCCACCGATTGGATGGCGTGCGCGCGCAATTGGGCGTGGGTGTGGATCACCGCGTCCGTCATCTCGATCCCGACCAGGCGGCGGATGATGCGGGCGCGCAACAGCGGATCCAGCCGCGCGGGCCGGGCCGGCTCGCCCAACGAAGCCATCACCTGCTGCCACAGCGGCTGCTCCGCCAGATCGTCCAGATCCAGCAGGCCGGCGTACAGGCCATCATCCAGATCGCTGGTGTTCCAGGCCATCTCATCGCAGACATTGGCCAGTTGGCACTCCAGGGCGCCGGCCAGATGCGGCTCGTAGCCCTCGGCGTTGCTCTCGTCGTAGTCCGTATCATGTTTCACCAGCCCCTCCCGCACCTCGTAACTGAGATTCAGGCCGGGAAAGCTGGCGTAACGCTGTTCCAGCGACTCGATGATGCGCATGGTCTGGCGCTGATGATCGAACCCGCCCTGCCCGGCCATCAGCTGGTTGAGGATGTGCTCGCCGGTGTGCCCGAAGGGGGGGTGCCCCAGGTCGTGCGCCAGGCAGATCGCCTCGGTGAGGTCTTCGTTTGCCTGCAGGGCGCGAGCCAGGGTGCGGCCCAGCTGCGCCACCTCCATCGTATGGGTGAGACGGTTGCGGTAGTGATCCCCCTCGTGATAGACGAAGACCTGCGTTTTGTAGGCCAGGCGGCGAAAGGCGGTGGTGTGGATGATGCGATCGCGGTCTTTTTGATAGAGGGTGCGATAGTCCGCCTCGGAATCGGGGTGGACGCGGCCCCGGCTGTCTGCGCTCTTCATGCCCCACGGGGCCAGCGTCTCCCCTTCTCTGGCTTCGAGTGCTGCACGAGTGAACATGGCGATCCTCCTCACGGATAGGCGGTGGTTGGCAGGGGCAGTATAGCAAGGCCAGGCCCGCGGCTGAAATCATCCAGCCGCGGTGGGAGGCCGGGCGGGAAGTGGATGAGATGCGCGACGCAGCCGCGGCGGCAATCGCTGTTGCCGAAACCGGGCGCGGGCAGGCTTGCCCCCGGCAGCCCGGCCAGATGCTGCACCCACAGGCATTCGCGCGGCTGGGGGCCGAGCACGAACACGCAGCCCTGCACCGCCGCGCAGTGGGTGAGATAGTCGATATGCCAGTGCAGCCGTTTCTGCTGGCGCAGATGGCGTTGCAGCCGCGCCCGCACGCCCCCCGGCCCCTGCGCCGATCCCACATACACGGCCCAGCCCGCGGGCAGGCGCAGCGGCCCCAGCTTGCCCGCGGCCAGAGTCAGGGGCTGCGCCAGCTCGAACAGCAGGGCGTACGTGCCCCCGGCGGCAGTGTCGGGCAGATGCAGGGTCATGGCGCCGCCCGGTAGGTGTAGATGAAGCGATCCTGGCCCGCGATCAGGGCGATCAGCGCGTCCGCGTCTGGATTGTCGGCGCGCACATAATAGATGTGCAGATCCTGCGGCCCCCGGCGCTGGATGATCGCGGCCAGCACGAACCCGCGCTGCGCCGCGTACTCCCGCAGCAGCGCCACCATCTCCGCCCAGCGCGGGGGATAGGGATCCGGCACCTCGTGAAACATGATCACATCCGGCTGCACCTGATCGAGATAGGCCATGCTCAAGCCCTCGTGCACCACATGCTCATCGTTGAGTCCGAAGGGATCGATGGCGCGCCACTCGGAGAAGAAAGGCAGCCAGCCCGCCTCGGTAGCCACCAGCGTGTAGCCGCGGCCGGCAAACGCGTGCAGGGCCACGCCAATGGCCTGGCGGTCGTCGAACTGGGTGCGATAGAAGCCCTGCGCCAGCCGAAAACTGCGCTGTCCTGCAAAGATAACCAGCGCGGCCAGCAGCAGAGCGCCGGCGATCCGCCGATTATCTGGCCCCAGCCAGCGCCGCGCCGCCGCCAGGTGCAGGCCCCCCAGGGCCAGCCCCAGGATCAGGATCAGCATCTCCCGCTCCAGGGTCACGAACAGGGCGAAGAGGGTGAAGGCCAGCCCCGCGGCCACGGGCAGGCTCTGGCGCAGCCGCGGGCCTGTCCACCCGCCGGGGAGGGCGGCCAGCAGCGGGCGCAGGGCCCACGCCGCGGCCAGCAGGAAGAGGGGATAGACCGGGTACTGAAAGCGCGCGCCCAGGTTCTGCAATTGATCGATCAGCAGATAGGCCCAGGGGAAGATCAGGGCTGGCCCCAGCAGCAGCAGCTGCCTGCTGGCCTGTTTGCGTTCTGTGGCCAACCAGCCCAGCCCGATCAGCAGCAGCACGGGGGCCAGGAAGCGGAAGAGGGTGTAGATATCGGGGAAATAGCGCAGGTGCAGCAGGCTGCCGCTGCTTTTGACATAAAAAGTATTGGGCAGGAAATGCCCGAAATAGGCCCAGCGCCAGAGGAAATAGATCAGCCCCGGCAGCACGAACAGGATCAGGGTGTGGCGCAGCAGCCGCGCCCGCGCCGCCCGATCCAGCAGCGGCAGCAGCGCGGCCAGGCCCAGGGCGGCGTAGATTACCCCTTCGGGCCGGGTCAGGCCCAGCAGCAGGGCGCTGAGCGGCTCCGGAACGTTCGTGAGGCTGGACCAGTCGGTGCTGAACCGCGCCTGTCCCGCGCCATAATTGCTGGCCAGGGTTCCCAGATCGGCCAGGTCCACGTCGCCGTCGTAATCGAAATCGCCGTGCGCCCACGAGCCGCCGGCGGTGGTGCCGTAGAAGGATGCCAGCGCGCCCAGATCGCTCAGGTCAACATCGCCGTCCAGACCGTGCCGCCGGGCGGCGCGAGCAAATCTTCCTCGTAGGTCTTCATCCCGAACCAGACGCTGGCCGCCGTCAGCGCGACCCAAGGTGCCAGCCTTAGCAGCGCCCCTCGCCACGCGTACTGGATCGGGCGCGACTCGGACGAGCCGGGCCGGCCGAGCAGTTCCCAGCCCCCGACGATGGGGAAGATGCCCAGCGCACTGGGCTTCGAACTCAACGCGCCGGCGTAGAAGAGGATTGCAAGGAGGCCGCCGAGCGGATTGCGCGCGCGCACGTAAGCCCACAGCGCGCCCAGCGCCAGGCACGCGGCCAGCACGTTCTTGCGCTGCACCGTCCAGCAGACGCTCTCGCACGCCGCTGGATGCAGCGCGAAGCCTGCCATGGCAAACGCCGCCACGCCGCCG